>CBRAFO010000082.1:0-17092 GCA_967755175.1 uncultured Opitutaceae bacterium
GCCCCGTCGTTGCGCCTCTGGGTTGCCCATCCATCGGAATGCGGCTCCGACGCCCTCGCGGTTGCCGCCCGCGACCCGGCCGCCGCGCTCACCAACGTGGACCTCGTGCTCACGACCTACGGCTTGGTGGGCAAACAAGACTGGTTGCGCCGGCTCACGTGGAGCGTCGTCATCCTCGACGAAGCGCAGGCGATCAAAAACCCCGGTGCGCGCCAGTCCCGCGCCGTCAAGGAGCTCAAGTCCCCCGTGCGTTTCGCCCTCACCGGCACGCCCGTAGAAAATAACCTCGGCGATCTCTGGTCGCTCTTCGATTTCCTCAACCCCGGCCTGCTGGGGCGCGCGACTGATTTCAGCCGCTACACCCGGCGCATGGCCGAGACCGATGAACCCGGCGCCTTCTCCGCGCTGCGCCAGCTCGTGCGGCCCTACATCCTGCGCCGCCTCAAGTCCGACCGCAGCGTCATCTCCGACTTGCCCGACAAGACCGAGATGCGCGCCTTCTGTGCGCTCTCGAAACGCCAGGCCGCGCTCTACGCGGACACCGTGCGCGACCTCACCGCGCAGCTCAATGAAGTGAACGGCCTCCAGAGGCGCGGCGTCGTCCTGGCCTACCTCATGCGCCTGAAACAGCTGTGCAACCACCCCGCGCAGCTACTCGGTTCCGGCGACTACGCGCCCGACGAAAGCGGCAAGTTCCAACGTCTCGCGGAACTCGCCGGCGAGATCGCCTCCCGCCAGGAAAAGGTCCTCGTATTCACCCAATTCCGCGAGATGACCGAGCCGTTGCACCACTTCATGGCCGGCATTTTCAACCGTCCCGGTCTCGTCCTCCACGGCGGCACGAGTGTGAAAGACCGACGCGGCTTGGTGGAGGAATTCCAACGCGAAGACGGACCGCCCTTCTTCATTCTCTCGCTCAAAGCCGGCGGCACCGGTCTCACGCTCACTGAAGCCGGCCACGTTATCCACTTCGACCGCTGGTGGAATCCCGCCGTCGAAAACCAAGCGACCGACCGCGCCTACCGCATCGGCCAGCAGAAGAACGTGCTCGTGCACAAATTCGTTTGCCGAGGCACGCTGGAGGAAAAGATCGACCGCCTCATCACCGAGAAACAATCGTTGGCCGACGAAGTTCTCGCCGACGGCGGCGAAATTCCGCTCACAGAGATGGGCAACGACGAGCTGCTGAAATTCGTTTCCCTCGACCTGCGCGTCGCGATGCAAGAAGAGTGACCCCTTCATGAGCTGGGACCGCATTCATCCTCTTTACACCAACGCTGCCACTCGCCGCGCGCAGATGACGCGCGCCGTGCAGCAGCTGAGCAAAAAAGGCCGCACCCTCTCGCCCGTAAAAGTGACCGGCCGCCTGATCGCCCGCACCTTCTGGGGCCAGGCTTGGTGCGCGCACCTCGAAGCCCTCAGCGACTACGCCAACCGCCTGCCGCGCGGACGCGCCTACCTGCGCAACGGCTCCGTGCTCGACCTGCAAATCACGCCCGGTCGCATTAAAGGAAACGTCATGGGTTCCGCGCTTTACGAGCAGACGATCCAGATCGCTCCGCTCCCGCCCGAACGGTGGACCGCAATCAAAGCCGCCTGTGCCGGCCAAATCGATTCGCTGGTCGAACTGCTCCAAGGCCGCCTCTCCGCCGGCGTGATGAAGATCATCACCGATCCCGCAACGGGCCTGTTTCCCTCTTCGCGCGAGATCAAGAAGACGTGCACCTGCCCTGACTCCGCCGGCCTCTGCAAACACCTCGCCGCCGTGCTCTACGGCGTGGGCGCCCAGCTCGATGACCGTCCCGAACTGCTCTTCGTGCTGCGCGGAGTTGACCATCTCGATCTAATCGGCACCGCCACCGCCGCACCCGCGCTCGCCGGCGAAGCCCCGGCCTTCGCGCTCGACCAACTCGCCGAGCTGTTCGGCATCGAAATGGCCACGCTGCCTACGCTCAGCACCACCACGGCTGCCGCTGCCACCAGCTCCCGTAAACGCAGCGTCAAAGCCGCGCCCAAAACCGCACCGAAGGCCAAGCCGGTTGCGCGCAAAGTTCGGAAGCCCGCCTCTGCGGCTCCGGCGGCGAAGAAAAAATCAGCTCGCGGGTGATTCGCCCCTGAAATGCTAGCAAGGTCGGGTGCGTGCTAACACGCGTGTGATTTCCACTCGCCGCAACGCGCTGACTCCCTAAGCGTGGGGCGATCTTCCCCATGAAAAAAGACGCCATTCTCTCGAAGTTCAAAGCTGAGAAAGTCATCGCCCTTATCCGCGCCGAGTCCGCGGACGGCCTGCTCGATTGCGCCAAGGCGCTCGCCGATGGCGGCCTCACCTCGATCGAACTCACCATGACGACCCCCGGCGCGATCCGCGTGCTGGAAAAGGTCTCCGCCGAACTGCCCAATTTCCTCTTCGGCCTCGGCACCGTGCTCGACGCCGAGACCGCCCGCATGGGCATCCTCGCCGGCGCGAAATTCATCGTCACCCCGGCCCTGCGCCCCGACGTCATCACCCTTTGCAAACGTTACAGCGTTCCGATTTTCAGCGGTGCCTTCACGCCGACCGAGATCGTCGCCGCTTGGGAAGCCGGCGCTGATGCCGCCAAGGTGTTCCCGGCCGAATTCTTCGGCCCCAACTACATCAAGTCGATCAAGGCCCCGCTCCCGCAAATCGAACTCGTGCCGACCGGCGGCGTGACCGCCGAAAACCTCGGCGACTTCCTGAAAGCCGGCGCCTTCGCCACCGCGGCGGGCAGCTCGCTCGTGGACGCCAAGGCGCTCAAGGAAAAGAACTGGGCCGCCATCACCGCCCGCGCCAAGGCCTTCGTCGCCGCAGCGGCCGCCGCCTCCGCGAAGTAAAAAGAGCGCAAGGCAAAGGCTCACGGAGCTTCACAGCGCCATTGCCTTAAAATGTAGGAGCCTGCTTGCAGGCGATGTTTGAGGTGGGAGCGAGCTTGCTCGCGATTTCGATCCTCGCGAGCAAGCTCGCTCCCACGGTTCAGAATCGCCTGCAAGCAGGCTCCTACATTTTCTACCGTCAGATTACCGAGCCGAGCCGGTCTACCCGCCCCTCACTCCAGATACTTCGTGATATCCGGGAGCTCCTTGGCGCGGCGACCGTTTGGCAGGATTTCGAAGTAGGGTTCCTTTTCAGGCAGCCAATCGTCGTCCTCAGGCGATTGGTTGGGATGGCCCTTCTTCTTATCGCCATCCGACTTGGACGGAGGAGCATCGTCCTCGGCCTCAGGTTCGTCCTCGCCCTCGGTGCCAAACTCCACGCCTTCCAGATCGATGCCGGTCCATTCATCGATGTCGAAAATGTGCGACATGCGGCGCGCCTGCGGATCGAGGACGATGAGTGGGTTTTTCACCCGGCCGCCTTTCACGATTTCAAACAAGCAGGGATAGCAGGCTTCTTTAAAGCGCAGCTGGAAATCCGACATCCACTTGTTGGTTACGCCCTCGCGGTTGTTCAACAGAGCCACATCCGAGAAATGAATACAGCCCTCATACCACGCGATGAGCGCGGGATGTTTTTCAGCCAGGCGGCAGTTCACCACGGTGATGACGCGGCCGACTTCGGCCTGCACCGCCGTGATCCACTTTTGCAACGCCTCAAGCTGGTCAATGGGACTCTGGCGTCCGTCGGTCACGAAAAACACATGCGTCGCGCCCGGGGGCAGCGAGGCGTCGATCGCCCCCTCGCGCCACGTCCAGCGAGCCACGTTGGCGAGCTTGGCATCGTGTTCGCTCGCGGCCTCGGCCGAGGACAACAGCACGACCGCGCGGTCGCTATCGGACACGCCGCCGTCGATCAGGTCGGCGAGCACCTGGCGGCGTCCCGACCCGGCAGCGCCTAGGATAATATAAACGAGTGGAGCTTCAGCAGGCATAGCGTGGTCAAAGTCGAGTAACGGAACAGGGTCCATACCGACACCTTTTGTTATTTTACGGGAAACTCAAACGCGCGATTTTGCGCCGTTTGGCGCATCGCATGGTCGAGCAAGACAAGCGCGGCCATCGCCTCAACGATGACCACGGCGCGCGGCACCACACACGGATCGTGGCGGCCCTTGCCCATGAGTTCGGTCGGCTGGCCTTCCAAATCCACGGTTTGCTGCGGCTGGAGGATCGTGGCGGTCGGCTTGAAGGCCACGCGGAAGACGATCTCTTCGCCATTGCTGATGCCGCCCTGCACGCCACCCGAACGGTTGGTAACGGTGCGGACGCGGCCGTCGCGGTTTTCGAAGAGGTCGTTGTGCTCGGAGCCTTTGAGCCGCGAGCCGTCGAAGCCGCTGCCGATTTCAAAACCCTTGGTCGCCGGCAACGAGAGCATCGCTTTCGCCAAATCGGCCTCCAGGCGGTCGAACACCGGCTCACCTAGGCCCGCCGGCACGTTGCGAATGCGGCACTCGATGACGCCACCGACGGAATCGCCGTGACTGCGAACCTCCTTGATGCGCGCGATCATGGCCTCGGCGGTCGCCAAATGAGGGCAACGCACGGCGGTCGCCTCGACCTCGGTCAGCGAGGGAAACGCCGTCAACGCCTCGGCCGGCGCGGCGATGTCGTGAATGCGCGTAACATAGGCACGCGTCTCGACGCCGTGCGCCAGCGACAGAATTTTCTTCGCAAACGCACCCGCCGCCACGCGACCGATGGTCTCGCGAGCAGAGCTGCGTCCGCCGCCATTCGGATCGCGCACGCCGAACTTCATTTGATAGGTGAAATCCGCATGCGAAGGCCGGAACGCCTGCTTCATTTCGCTGTAGGCGCTGGAACGCTGGTCGGTGTTGCGCACGAACAAACCGATGGGCGTGCCCGTGGTCTTGCCCTCATACACGCCGGACAGGATTTCCACGACATCCGCCTCCTTGCGCGGAGTCGTGATGTCGCTCTGCCCCGGACGCCGCCGATCGAGCTCGGCCTGGATTTCTTCAACGGTGATCGGCAGGAGCGGAGGGCACCCGTCGATGACCACGCCGATGCCGGGACCGTGGCTTTCACCCCAAGTGGTGATACGAAAAAGATGACCGAAACTATTGGGCATGTGAGGCGTCACGGTTGGGGCCACCCCGAACGCTCGCAAGTTTCAAAAAGCTGACTCCCCTGAAAGCCCGTCTGCCGCCCGCACAACTCCATTTACAAGCACCCTGCATTCGCCTCTCTCTTGTGTTTTTCCGTCTCCGCCGTTTCGTATCCCATTCTTCTATGCGATTTCCCCGTCCGTTCCTCCTCGCAGGACTCTGTCTCACCCCCGCCCTTTTAGCCGCGCAAGCGCCCGAGACGTCCATCCCGGCGGTCACCACTGTTCCGGCCGCCCGAGCCCCCGATGAGATCATCGACTCCCTTCGCCTTCGCGATGCCCCGCTCGACCTCATCATCGACCGATTGGAGTTATGGACCGGCCGCATCGTGCTCCGCCCACAGGCCCTGCCCGCCACGGCCATCACGCTCAACATCCCGCGCCCGGTTCCCAAATCCGAGGCCGTGCAGGCCCTCGTCTCCGTCCTCGCTCTGAATAATATCGGCGTCGTCGAAATGGGTGACCGTTATCTGAAGATCATCGAGCTCGCCAACAAGACGCGCACCGAGGCCCCCGAGATGATCACCGGTTCCCTCGTCGGCCTGCCGCCGTCCGGCAAAGTCGCTTCCAAGGTCTTCGAGCTTAACAATCTGAAGGCCGGCGAATTCGTCCCCCAGCTCAACACCCTGCTCAACGTCCAGCTCGGCGGCGCGGTGCTCTTCAATAATACCAACTCGTTTCTCGTCACCGATTCGATCTCCAACCTTCAACGCGTCGAGCAACTCCTCCTCGCGCTAGACCGCCCGGCCTCGACGGATTTCACTCCGAAGTTCTATTCCCTGCGCTTTGCCAAGGCCAGCGACCTCGTGAGCCGCGTGAAGCTGATGCTCCAGAGCCCCAACCAGCTCGCCCTCAGCAATTCTCTTTCGCTCTCCGCCGATGACCGCACCAACCAGATCGTGCTCATCGCCGACCCCAAGCAGCAGCCCTTCTTCAACGAGCTCATTGAGAAACTCGACGTCAAAGCCGACCCCAACACGCGCAACGACGTCATCTATCTGAAGCACGCCTCGGCCAAGGACGTCGGCACCTTGCTCTCCACCGTCATCACCGGCCAAACCGCAGCCCAGACCAAGAGCTCCGGTGGAGCCTCCCGGCCAGGTCAGGCCGTGCAGCCACCGGCCGCCCCCAACGGAACAAACCCAGCGCCCGCCACCGGTTCCTTTAACAACGCCAACGCCTCCACCACCGAGTTCAGCACGTTGCTCACCGTCGCCCCCGATGATCGCAGCAACGCCATCGTCGTGAGCGGCACCGTGGATGACATCCGCCTCATCCGCGAACTCATCGACAAACTCGACATCATCCTCGCTCAGGTCCGCATCGAAATCATCGTCGCCGAGGTCACCCTCAGCGACGCCAGCACCAGCGGTATCGACGAACTCGGCCTAAACGTGTCCGGCAATAAACTCCGTGGTTTTTCGGGCAAGGGATCGGGCACCACTGTGACGGACGGCACGATTAAATATAACCCCAGCGGATCAGTTGAGCTCGCCGCAGCCATTGGACTCACGACGACGCCACGCAAAGGCATGACCAGCATCCTTTCGGTGCCCACCATCACTACCACGCACAACAAGAAGGCATCCATCTTCGTCGGTGAGACCCGCCCGACGATCACCGGCATCACCTCCTCGACGGCAGCCACCTCTACAACGACCCCTGGCGTCACCTCCTCCTCCATCACCCAGCAGGAGATCGGTATTACCATTACGGTGACCCCCCTGATCGGTAATGACGGTTCCGTGCAGCTCGATCTCCAGCAGGAAATCAGCGACACCGGCGACCCCGTCACCATCGACGGCAACGTTCAAAATGTGATCAATAAGCGCAAAACCGAGTCGTTTATCACAGCCCAAAGCGGCGAAATTCTCGTGCTGGGCGGCCTGCAGAAAAAGGCCATCAACCGCAGCACCAGCCGCCTCGGCCCCATTCCGTTCATCGGCGACCTGTTCGGCAAGCGCACGCGCGAAGAACGCCGCACCGAGCTGGTCTTCTTCCTTCGCCCTATGGTCTTGACCAACACCAGTGCCGACAACATCGCCGCGATGAAGCAGGTGGAGTCACTACCGAACAAGGATGAGGTTTTCAAACAGCTCGACCCCAACTACCAGCCTCCCGTCCCTGAGAAGCCCGCCGCCAAAACCTCCGCTCCTCGGCATTCACGGTAAGCGCCCGGCACCCCATGCTCGCTGCCTCCGATACCACCCTGCCCGTCTCGCTCGCCGAACGCATCTCTGACGCCCAACGTCAGGCGATTGCCGAGGCGCCGCGCGGCCAGCGGCTCAAGCTCCTCGCCGCCGCCCTCGCGATCGACGAACCCCAAGCCCTCGCCTCTCTCGCCGCCGCCTCCAGTCTCCACACCGCCAGCAACCTCGAGGCCGACAGCCATTCCCTCAGCCTGCTCCCCGCCCGCCTCGTCCACGATTACCAACTCGTGCCCATCGCCATCGGCGCAGCCAAGCCGACCGATGACGAGCCCCCGGTGGACAACTCCACTCCCCTCCACCTCGCCACCGCCTGGCCTCCGGAGCCGATCATGGCCGACTGGATACGCACCTTCACGGCGCGTCCGCTCGCCTGGCATCTCGGCGTCCCCGAGAAAATCCACCACCTCATCCTCCAACACTTCGGCGTCGGCTCCGGCAGTCTTGAAGGCGGCGATGAAGACTACGTCGCCCCGGAAACCCTTCAAAATGTCGATGCCGACGTGGACGAAGAGGCCGCCGTCGTTCGCTTTGTTACCGACGTCATTTCCCAAGCCGTCGATGACGAGGCCACCGACATTCACTTCGAGCCACAGGAGCACCAGCTCACCATCCGCTACCGCGTCGATGGCCTGCTCGTGCAGGTGCCGGTCCCGGAAAACCTTCGCCGCTTTCAAGACGCGATCATCTCGCGCCTGAAGATCATGGCGAAGCTCAACATCTCCGAAAAACGCCTCCCCCAGGACGGCCGCATCAACTTCCGCGCGGGCTCCAACGTCCTCGACATCCGCGTCGCCACCGCGCCCACCATCTACGCCGAATCCGTCTCGCTGCGCCTCCTCAACCAGAAGAAGGAAGCCTACACGATGGACCGCCTCGGCATGAGCCCCGACGAGCAGGCTCAGATCAATCACGTCCTTGATTATCCCCACGGTATCATCCTCGTGACGGGACCGACCGGCTCCGGTAAATCGACCTCGCTCAACGCCTTCCTCCGCAAGATCAACTCCACCGATCTACGCATCATCACCGTCGAAGATCCGATCGAATACGAAGTTCCCGGCGTTAACCAAATCCAGATCCGCTCCGAGATCGGCCTCACATTCGCCAACGCCCTCCGCAGCATCCTGCGCCAAGACCCCGACGTCATCATGGTCGGCGAAATCCGCGACCGCGACACCGCCGATATCGCCATCCGCGCCTCGCTCACCGGTCACTTGGTGTTCTCCACGCTGCACACCAACGATGCGCCCGGCGCCATCACGCGTCTGATCGACATGGGCATCGAGCCGTTCCTCGTCGCCTCCGCCATTGAGCTCGTCATTGCCCAACGCCTCGTGCGCCGCCTCTGCCACGACTGCTCGCGCCCCGAGCCGGTTGCCGCCCTCAAGCTCAAGGACACCATGGCCATCCTCGGCCTCGACGAAAGCGAAGCCGCCGGCGTGACGCACTTGCACAGCCCCGTCGGTTGCGACCGTTGCCGCGGCACGGGTTATCGCGGACGCATCGGCCTCTTCGAAATCCTCAAGCCCAACGACGAGTTGCACGACCTCGTGCTCAAACGCGAAAGCACGCGCACCCTTGCCGAATGCGCCCGCGTCCACGGCATGCGCACCCTCGGCCAGTCCGGCTGGGAAAAAGTCCGCGCTGGCCACACCACCCTCGACGAAGTGCTCCGCGTCATCACCGTCGCGGAAAAGTGACCGCGCGCCGCGCGAAATGACGCATGCCTTCCTTTAGCTACACCGCCCGCGATCGCTCCGGACAGACGCACCACGACATCGTGGATGCGCCCAGCCGCAAAGACGCTCTCCGCCTCCTCGGCGCTCGCGGCCTCACGCCCGTGCAGGTCAGCGAGACCACCGCCGGCGTCGCCGCCGCCAAACGAAAAAAGATCTTCGTTAAGCCGCCCACCTCCGGCGGAACCAAACCCTCACAACCGGTAATTTTCGCCCGGAAAGCGCCTACTGCGGCCTCGCTCACCCGCCGCGAACGCCTCCCGTTTCTTGAAGCGCTCGTCGATCTGACTACCAGCGGCCTCTCCGCGGGCGAATCCGTGCGCATGTTGAGCGTGCGCATCAAAGAGCCGCGCCTCCGGGTTCTCTGCGGGCTTCTTTGGGACCAGTTAAGTGAAGGCGCGCAGCTATCCCGAGCGATGGGCACGCTGCCCGCAGTATTCGATTCCTCCACGATCAACCTCATCCAATCGGGCGAGGCTACGGGCAATCTTAACGACGTGCTCATCCGTCTCATTGCCCACCTCCAAGAACAGAAGGAATTGCGGCAAAAAGTCCTCAGCGCCCTCGCCTATCCGGCCTTCATGATGGTCGTGGCCGGCGGCGTCGTCATCTTCTTCATGGTGTTCCTGCTGCCCCGCCTGCAGACGCTCCTCAAATCCCTCGGCGGCGAGATGCCCACATCCACGCGACTCCTGCTGGGCCTTTCCGATTTCGGCATCAAATACGGCGTCTTCGTGATTGCCGGCCTGGCCTTTGCCGCCGTCGCGTTCTGGCGTTGGCGCCAGACCGAACCCGGCCGTGTGCAAACGGACACATGGGCGCTCAGCCTCCCGCTTATCGGCCCCTTTTCGGTTTCACAGACAGTGCTGGCCTTCAGCCAAACGCTCTCGGTGCTCCTCGAAAACGGCATTACCACGTCGGAAGCGTTGCGCATGACCGAGCGCCAGATTCAGAACCGTGTGCACCGCCAGGCCTTCGACGAAGCCACTGGCCGCGTGCTCGAAGGCGAAGCGCTCTCCGCCTCGCTGGCCCGCACCGAATGTTTCCCTGACCTCGTGCTCGACCAACTCGCGGTGGGCGAGAACACCGGCAATCTCGTGCCGAGCTTGAAGAAAATCGCGGTGGCGTATCAGAAAGCCATTACGTATCAGCTCAACGCCTTCACCCGCATCATCGCGAACGTGGTGCTCCTCGGCGTGTTCGGCTTCGTGGGCTTTATCGCGTTCGCCATCGTAAGCGCGGTGTTCCAACTCAGCTCCAGCTTCAAGTAAACGAACCCGAAAAATGAAAAGCCTGCTGGCTGGCGATGAGGAACGCGTCACACGGATGATTCGCTCCCATCGCCTGCCAGCAGGCTGCTAGCCATCAAACCAACGCGATAAACGCGGGTTTATTTAGTCTCGCGACGAGACTCGGTTACGCGCTGCGCGGTGAAAGGAACGGTGGCCGGCGCAGTCACGGGCGCGGGCAGATCGGGAGCACGAAAAACAGGTTTCCCCCAGAGCACATCGAAGTGCACGGAGGCTTCAAGTGACACGGCTGGCTTGGGTGGGAGGGTATGGGGTTGCGTGATCATCGGGGTAACTGGGGTAGAGTGAACAGAGCGGTATATCGGAACGTTAGCGACAGGAATTTAGCACAAACCCATCGCTTTATAT
This sequence comes from uncultured Opitutaceae bacterium, assembly GCA_967755175.1. GTDB lineage: Bacteria > Verrucomicrobiota > Verrucomicrobiia > Opitutales > Opitutaceae > Rariglobus. The sequence continues at coordinate 10,685 of CBRAFO010000082.1, forward strand.
AAAAAAGCCCATCCGCTAAAAGGCGGATGGGCTATGACCTGCGGACCATCAAGGACCGCAGGGGATCCATACAAAGCTCAGGCAACTCGGGAAAGCGACTCGCTCGTCGGGAACACCGCAGCCGGCTTCTTGGGGATCGTCAGGGTGAGAACACCGTCGCGAATCTCAGCCTCAAGAGCGGTGTAATCGAGCCCCCGGCCCAGCCGGAGGCTCAGCAAGTAGTCGCTCTGCACGCTCTCAAGGTTAAGGGCGCCAAAGTTCACGCGCACGAAGTGGGTCTTCTTGGCGGTCACCAAGAGGTCCGGGCCCTTCGTGGTGATCTCGACGCCGGAGGCTTCCACACCGGGCACGTAGACGATGACCTTGATGGCCTCGTCCGTCTCCTGGCAGTCATAATGCGGCTTGCGGGCGGCAACGGTGTTAACCGTGGCTTCCGGGCTGCGGGTGCTGCGACTGGCGGGCTTCAGCGGGTGGATGATCGTGTTCATGGGAAAAAGAGAAAAAGTGTTTGGGAATGAATCGTTAATACGCAGTGGCTTCCTGGGGCTTTCGGCCTCCGGGCTTCATCAGGTGGTCTAAATTCGATCCGTCTAAGCGGAAGGTTTAGGTCTGAGAGCCCGCGCCAGATTTGGATTGTGTCCAATGTTGGCAGGTGGCCGGACGCATCTGGGCGCAGCGTTGAGCAACGGCCTTCGTGATCGAAGTGCCGGCGTAGCTGCGAAGATGTTGGGAGATCCGGTTCATTGGAACGTGTATTACCATGCACAATGCATCCGGCATGCCAAGTGACTTCGTGCGATTCACAAAATCGTCACTCACGACGTATTGGCTGCCGGGGAGCATCACGCGGCGGTGGGCGAGGCCTTCTCCTCGGGTTCTTCAACCTCGTCTTCGAGCGGGAATTGCTTCCGGAACTCGGCAAAGTCGAGCACCTCAAAGCGTCCGTCGAAATGCTCGACGACGGCGGTGAGCGATTCGACCCAGTCGCCCGAGTTGAGATAGTGAACGTCGCCGATCATACGATCCGCAGCCGTGTGGATGTGCCCGCACATTACTCCCATGCAACCGCGGCTCTTTGCGAGTTGCGCGATATGATCTTCGAAATTGGAGACGTGGTTCACCGCCTGTTTGACGCGGGCCTTGATCGCCTTGGAAAGCGAATAATATTCTTTGCCGCGCCACGCGCGCCACGCGTTGTAGAGGCGGTTGATGCGCATCAGCGCGCAGTAGCCCCAGTCACCGGCGTAGGCCAGAAAGACGAAGTTTTTCGTGATCGTGTCGAACACGTCGCCGTGGAGCACGAAGTAGTTACCGCGCACCCCGTGGTGAACGTGATCCTCAACGATCGCCAGGTTCTCAAAAGCGATGGGCAGAAACTTGGCGAGAACGTCATCGTGATTTCCGCGCAGGTAGATGACCTCGGTGTCCTTCTTCTCCAGCTTCTTCAGGATGAGCCGGATGAAGCGCGTGTGAGTCTTGGGCCAGTGGCCGCCCTGCTTAAGCTTCCAGCCGTCGATGATATCACCATTCAAGATCAGCTTCTCGGACTGGGTGTGTTTAAGAAAATGGTTCACCTCCCGGATTTTGCAGTCGTGCGTGCCGAGGTGGACGTCGGAGATGACGATGGTCTTGAATTTGAGGGGCTTGTTTTCCATCAGATGCCCACCCTAACAAACGCTGCCCGCAGTGGCTAGGGGCCGGGACCATTCGTCACGCGAACGTCACGCCCATGAATCATTCCTGACACAATCAGCCCCTACTCCGACGCCAGCGCCGCGATACGAACGAGATTCGTCTCCACCGCCTCCAAATAGAGGTTCCGCCCGTCCTGTTGGGTGAGCACGCGGTAAACGCCTTGGTAATCCTTCTCCAGCTTGGGCAACGCGAAGCCCTTCCAGAAGCCGGTGGTTTTGGCCATGAGTTCCTTGGCCGAGCGAAACGGACGCGTCTCAAAAGGCACACGGCTGAAGTTGTTGGCCTCCTCGAATTCCTCGAACAGTCCCGGCAGCTTCGCCGGATAATCCGGATCGGCCATCTGCCCGAGATAATCAGCCGTCGCGACCATGCAGCCGGTCACGCGTTCCGTCTCGCTCCTGAACGCAATCTGGTCGATCTGGCTGGTCACGCCGGTGCAACGAATCGCGTTCTGCACGCCTGCAATCTCGTCTGCGGTGCACCCCAAGCCGGGCAACGCAGCGGCGGCCAGCGTGCAACTCCGAATCACATGCGACGACGTGTATTTCGCACCCGTGCCGGATAGGTCGTCACGCGTTTTTAGATATCCGCTGTCGTGCAGGATGATCGCGGCGTAACCCAGTGAGAATTGTCGCGCCGTAAACACCGGCTTTTCGTCATGCCGCACCCGCCCTTCCGCAAGATCGATGAAGCACTGCGTGGCCAGCACGGTGTGGTCCAAGTTGTGATACTTGAGATCGGCTTTCTGATACGTCGGGTGCCGTCCGGCAAACAGTTCATCCACCAACGCCGATACGCCATCGATCAGCGAGGGAGACGCTTCAGCAGAAATTGTCTGTAAATGCGCCCGGGCGGCTGCGGCAGCAAAGGACACCGTGCAGTCTCGGGAAAGCATAAGATCGCGATGACGATTAAGGGGTATTTAGACGACCAGAAAGGAGCTTCCGGCATCATTTCATGATGCTTAAATCAGACGACTGGCAGCAACCTCAATATAGGGGCAAAACCCTATATTGATATTTTTTTACAGTGCCCCCGACCACACCGCGCCCGACAACAGGAGTCACCCCACGATCACACCGCGTGCGTGTCGATGAAGGCACGGATCGCCGCGGCGTCGGCCTTGAGCAGGTGCTTTTTGAGCGGACGCTGCTTCAAGATTTCCAAGCTCGGATCGGTGGGCTCGACGCCGATGGCTGCGATGATCGTGTCGGGGAACTTTGCTGGACTGGCCGTGGCCAGCACCAGACTCGGACGATCTTTCGACAGGTCGGCGAAACCACACGCGGTGTGCGGATCGACCACATACCGGTAGCGCTCGTAAACCGACTTGATGATCGCGGGGATCTGCGCGTCCGTGCAACGGGATGCGCTGAACGTATCGCGGTCGAAGTTCTCGAATTTATACCCGCCCGTGGTTTTGAAGGTCTGCATGACCTCGCGAACTTTGGCGGCATCGCGGCCGAGGCTCAGGTAGAGGAAGCGTTCAAAGTTGCTCGATACTTGAATGTCCATCGACGGCGCGAGGCTCGGGGCGACGGACGACACGCGGTAATCGCCCGAGGTGAACAGGCGGTAGAGAATATCGTTCTGATTGGTGGCGACCTTAAAACTGTGGATCGGCACGCCCATTTTCTGGAGCATCCAGCCGGCGAGCACGTTGCCGAAATTACCTGTGGGCACCACGAACTCAGTCTCAGCGCGGGTCGCGGTCGGAAGGCGCAGATAGGCGTAAAGATAGTAAACGCACTGGGCGAGGACGCGCGCCAAGTTGATCGAGTTGACTGCGGAAAGCCGGTGCCGCGTGCGGAATTCCTGATCGGCGAACAGATCCTTCAGCGCGGCCTGTGCGTCATCGAACGAGCCGTCGATGGCGAGGGCGTAAACGTTGTCCGCTCCGGTGCAGGCCATCTGACGCTCTTGCAGCGGCGAGGTGCGACCGTCCGGATAAAGGATGAAAATCGCGGTGCCGGGCTTGCCGAGCAGGCCGTGAATCGCGGCAGAGCCGGTGTCGCCGGAGGTGGCGCCGAGGACGTTGATCGTCTGCCCGCGCTTAGCGCACTGGTATTCGTAGAGGTTACCGAGGAGCTGGAGGGCGAAGTCCTTAAAGGCGAGTGTCGGGCCGTGAAAGAGTTCGAGGATGGACGTGCGCTCGTCGAGTTTGACAATGGGCGCGATATCAGGGTGCGAGAACGTCGTATAGCTCTTGGCTATGAGCGAGCGGAGGACGGACGGCTCAATGTCGGTCGCGAAGTTTTTTAGAAACTCGAAGCACAGCTCGGCGTAAGGCAGCGGCTCGAAACGCGCGAGATCGGCGGCGGTGAACTGCGGAAGCGTCTCTGGCAGATAGAGCCCGCCATCGGGCGCAAGGCCGGTGGCGACGGCATCGGAGAAGCCGAGGGCAGGAGTTTGGCCGCGAGTGCTTACGAACTTCATGGAAGTAGCGAGTAGCGAGTAGCGAGTAGCGAGTAGCGAGTAGCTGCCGGCGATTGCCATGCTCGCTACTCACTACCCGCTACTCGCTACTTTTCAGAATCAGAGCTTTTCGAGTTCGAAGGCGCCGTGGGCAACGCGGGCGGCTTCGTCGGCCTTGGATTTATCGATCACCACGGAGATTTTGATCTCGGAGGTGCTGATGAGCTCGATGTTCACACCCGCGTCGGCGAGCGCCTGGAAGAGCGTGGCTGCGACGCCGGAGTGGGTCTTCATGCCAACGCCGACCACGGAGAGCTTGGCGATGTTTTCGTGGATCGCGACCTGACCGCCGCCGATGGCGTCGAGCACGGGTTCAAGCGTGCGCTGGGCCTTCTGGCTGTCGGTGAGCGGAACCGTAAACGTGAGGTTGGCTATGCCGTTGCGGCCCACGTTCTGCACGATCATGTCCACGATGATGCTGGCGTCGGCCAGGGCGCGGAAGACCTTCGCGGCGGAGCCGGGCTTGTCGAGAATGTTGGAGACGATGATCTTGGCCTGGTCCTTGTCGACGGCGACACCGCGCACGACGACCTTTTCCATGTAGGCGATTTCCTGTTTCACGATGGTTCCTGGGTTATAGTTAAAAGAGGAGCGGACTTCGAAAACGACGCCGTATTTGGCGGCGAATTCCACGGAGCGGGACTGCATGACTTTCGAGCCAGAGGAGGCCAGTTCAAGCATCTCGTCGTAGGAGATTTCCTGTAGTTTCTTGGCGTCTTTCACAACGCGGGGATCGGCGGTATAGACACCGTCCACATCGGTGTAGATCTCGCACTTGTCGGCCTTGAGGGCGGCAGCGAGCGCGATGGCGGTGAGGTCAGAACCACCGCGACCGAGCGTGGTGATCTGGCCTTCTTCGTTGATGCCTTGGAAGCCGGCGACGATCACGACCTTGCCAGCCTGAAGGTCGGCTTCGATGGGCTTGGCGTTGATCGTTTTGATCTTGGCCTTGGTGTGAACCGTATCGGTAAAGATGCCGGCTTGCGCACCGGTATAGGAGACGGCGTCTACGCCGACGCCGTGCAGCGCCATCGCGGTGAGGGCGATGGTCTCCTGCTCGCCGATCGAGAGGAGTTGATCCATCTCGCGCTCGCTGGGATTGGCGCAGAGGGCCTTGGCGCGGGCGATGAGTTCGTTGGTCACACCGGCACGGGCGGAGACGACGATAACGAGCTCGTTACCTTCATCGCGGATGCCCTTGATGCGTTCGGCGACTTTGCGGATGCGTTCAACGTCACCGACCGAGGTGCCGCCGTATTTTTGGACGATTCTGGCCATGGGTTTGTGTGAAAAGTAGCGAGTAGTGAGTAGCGGGTAGCGAGTAGGAAAAGCAGAAGAGCAACAGAAGAAGTGAATCGCAGCCGGAATGCTCGCTACTCACTACCCGCTACTCGCTACTTCTCAAAAATCGGCGATGCGGATGAGCACGGGTTCGCCGAGGACGCTGGAAAGTTTTTTGAGGCGAGCGATGGTGGCGCGGATGGCCTTCTCGTTGGATTGGTGCGTGGTCAGGATGAGCGAGGCGGCGCCGGGCGTTTCGCTGGGGCGCTGGAGCACACTGGCGATGCTCACGTCGAGCGTAGCGGTGGCCGTGGCGATCTTGGCCAGCACGCCGGGTTCGTCCTTCACTTCGAGGCGCAGGTAGTAGCGTCCGGTGATGCTTTGCAGCGGCGTGAGCGGAGCGCGCGTCTCGGCGAGCTCGGGTAGGTGCATGTTGCCACGATTGAGCAGGATGACGGCATCGACGATGTCGCTGATGACTGCGCTGGCGGTCGGGTCTTGGCCGGCGCCACGACCGATGTAAACGGTCTCGCCGACCACGTCGCCGGTGACGGAGATGCCATTGTAGACCTCGTTGACGTTGGCCAACACCTTGGTCTTCGGAATCAACGTCGGGTGAACGCGGACAAACACTTCGCCGGTGTCCACCTCGCGCGTGATGACGGCGAGGAGCTTGATCGCGTAGCCGTTCTCGCGAGCAAAAGAGAGATCGGACTGGGTGATGTGCGTGATGCCCTCGACGAGCATTTTCTCGGTGGGCACCCAGGTGCCATGCGCAAGGAACGCGAGAATCGAAGCTTTGTGCGCGGTGTCCCAGCCCTCGACGTCGAGGGATTCGTCGGCTTCGGCGTAACCCAGCGCCTTGGCCTCGGCGAGGATGGTCGGATACGACAGGCCCTCGCGCTCCATGCGCGTGAGGATGTAGTTACACGTGCCGTTGAGGATGCCGTAGATGAG
>CBRAFO010000083.1:0-17070 GCA_967755175.1 uncultured Opitutaceae bacterium
CTGCGCAAGATCGACGAAGTCGCCTACGTGCGCTTCGCCAGCGTGTATAAGGAATTTCGCGACGTTTCGGAGTTCATGCACGAGATCAACGCGCTCGATAAAAAGCCCGCCTCGCAAGACTGATGCCCGCCCTCGCCCGCGACGAGCTGCGTCGCCTGCATTTCATTAACGCCCTCTTCGCCCAGGTCACCGGAGACGACCTTTACCTCGCGGAGCAGATCAAAGAAGCCATCGCATTCAGCCTCACCGAGCTGGAGCAGCAGACGGCCGAGCATCCGGAATTCGCCGGCAAATACGACGCCGCGTTCAACGCCTCCGCCGCACGTTTGCTGGAGAGCTTCTTCGCCGGCCAGCCTCGCCACGGTTTTTTCCACTGGGACGCGCTCAGCACGCTCACCTCGGCGACCCCGCTCTTCGCCCGCGCCGAGCTGATGACCGGCCTCAAGCGCCTCGCGCCCTACCGCGAAAGCACCCTGCTCGTCACCAACCTGCGCCCCGCGTTGCTCCCCCCGGAGAAACGCGCCACCGCCCGCCGTCAGCGCGAATACGAGGACGCCCTCGCCTACATTCGCGACCTCACCGCCGCCCGCACTGCCCCGAGCGCCGACCTGCGGCTGCTGTTCCTCTGAATTTGAATCTGGAAATCAGGAAGCGATCCGGAACGATCCCCGCGTATCGGTTTCCGATCCCTCCGTTCCTGATTCCCTGAGTTCCAGATAAAGTTCCCGCCATGGCCAAGACCTTATTCCAACGTATCATCGACCGTGAGATTCCCGCGAAGATCGAGCACGAGGACGACCGCTGCATCGTCATTCATGACATTGAGCCGCAGGCCCCTGTCCACCTGCTGATTATCCCCAAAACCGTGATCCCCCGGGTGGGCGATGCGACGCCCGCCGATGAAGCCATGCTCGGCCACCTGCTGCTCACCGCCGGCACCGTTGCGAAGAAACTCGGACTCCCCCGCGGCTTCCGTCTCGTCATCAACCACGGCCCCGACGCCTGCGAAAGCGTGCCCCACCTTCACATCCACATGCTTGCAAAGCGCCAGCTTGCCTGGCCCCCGGGTTAAACCCCATCTTCCCCGCACCGTCTGAGCGTGAACCCCCGACTGCCACGCTTCCCCACACAACTCTTTGTCGCATTCGCCTGCGTCGTGTTGCCACTGCATGCCGACTGGAAAGACGACATCGGCTACACGCGGCTCACGCAGACGTTCACCACTGGCGTGCCAACCTCCGTGGCCGCCGGGGTGACCCAGGCCGAAGCCGCCGACACGAACGGCAACTATTACCTGCCTGATTTCACCAACGGCGAATTCACTGGAAAGACCTTGACCAACATGAGCACGGGGAGCGGCGGGTCCGGACACGCCACCACGGTCGGGGCTTACTTCTACGGCAACTCCAGCAGCATTCTGCCCGCTACGACTCAAATTGATGCTTACACCGCCTCGAACTGGATAGGGACGGGTTTCCTCAATTATGGCACAGTGAACTATCCTCTGACTGAAACCCGCCGAGTCCAAAATCACAGCTGGATTGGCAGCCTGTCAGGCGATGACGCCAGCATTAGTAATCTCAACAAACGCCTAGACTACGCCATCAACCGTGATGGCGTAGTGACGGTGGTCGGCGTCAACAACGGCACGAGCACCACCCTGCCTGACCTCCTGTGCCAAGGCTACCACACGATCTCCGTCGGCCTCGTGAACGGTCAACACAGCGCAGGCCTCACCGCCTACGACACGGCCGGCCGGATGAAGCCCGACCTCGTCGCATTCGAATCCGTCACCAGCTTCTCTACTCCTCAAGTCGCAAGCGCCGGCGGACTCATCTCCGAAAAACTGCGCAACACCACTTATTCTCCGGCACTCACCACGGCCGACTATCCACGAATCACCAAAGCCCTCCTGCTCGCCGGTGCCGCCAAGGAGCCGCTCACAAGTTGGAGCCGCGCCGATACCGCTAAACCCTACGACACCGTTTACGGAGCCGGCGCGCTCAACGTCTTGCTCTCCTACCGCATTCTCGCCGCCGGCAAGCAGGCGGCCTCCTCCAGCGCAGCTGTTGCCGAGACCGGGTGGGACGTGAATTCAGTCAAAACCACCACGACTAAATATTACTTCTTCGACGTCCCGACCGGCACCGCCTCGGCGCGCTTTTCCGCCGCCCTTACCTGGCACCGGGCGATCACCACGTCTCCTAACTTCTGGTTCAACGTCTCCGCCACGCTCGCCAATCTCGATCTCAAGCTCTTCAACGCCACCGACACCACCGTCGGCACCCAACTCGATGCCAGCGTCAGCACCGTAGATAATGTCGAGCACATCTACGAAGCCACCCTCGCCCCCGGTCGCTACGCACTGCAGGTGTCCTCAGCCAGCACGACCACCACCTCCTATGCCCTCGCTTGGCGCACATCGCCCACCGTCACGGTCACGGCCACCACACCCGTCGCCCGCGAACTCGATGGCACCGCCGGCGTCTTCACGCTCACCCGCACCGGTCCGACCACTTCGCCCCTCTTCGTGCCGCTGCTTTGGAGCGGCACGGCGACCGCCGGAAGTCACTACGCCACTCCGGCGTCCGCCGTGCTGATCCCCGCAGGCGCGTCCACGGCCACTGTGCAAATCACGCCCATCGCGGACACCCTCGCCCAAGGCGATCGCACGGTCGTTTTGGCAGTCGCCACCGATTACTCGCTCTCCGCCGGTTCGCCCGCCAACGCCACCGTCACGATTCAGGACAAGCCTTACGACTCCTGGCGCTTTACCCGATTCACGACAGCCGAACTCGCCGACAGCACCATCAGCGGAGACAGCGCCGACCCCGACGCCGACGGCCAGCCGAACCTTTTGGAATATGCCTTGGACGCAGAACCCAAAACTGCGGACAACACCACGCACGCCCCCACCGTCGCCGTGGTCGCCGACCGACTCACGCTCACCTATACGCGTCCCACCTCCTCCACCAGCGACCTGACATACGCGGTCGAATGGTCCGGCGATTTACAGACGTGGAGCACTGGCGCCAACGTCACCGAGACGGTCAGCACGACCGACAACGGTAACGGCACGACCACGGTCGTAGTCCGCTCGATCACAACCGTGAGCACCACCCCCCGCCAGTTCCTCCGCCTGCGCGTGACCCGGCTGTAACCCTGCACGAAGCGGGAGACGGTCCGACCCTGGAATGCGGTGAGAACCCGGAGTTCTCACCACTTTGGACGGCCCGACCCGTCGGCCGCATCCCCACCGCATCCAGAACCAACCAACTACATCGCCCGCGACCGCTCAGAACGCCTTGCGGTAGATCTCCAAGATATCAGCAACCGAGGTCGTGCGTGGATTCCCGCCTGTGCAAACATCGCCGAAAGCCGCCACCGCCAAACGCGGGAGGTCGGTCTCCTTGACGCCGATCTCGCGCAACTTTTCCGGAATGCCCACGGCCGTGGAGAGTGCTTTTACGGCATTGATCGCTGCTTTCACGGCGGAGGCATCCGCCAGCAGATCCGATTCCGCCGCACCCATGGCGCGGGCGATATCACGGTATTTAGAGGTAGCCGCAGGCGCGTTATATTCGAGCACGTAGGGCAGCAGCACCGCGTTGGCGATGCCGTGCGGCGTGTCGTAAAACGCACCGAGCGGATGCGCCATCGAGTGCACGATGCCTAGGCCGACATTGGAGAAGCCCATGCCCGCGATGTATTGCGCGACCGCCATGCCGTTGCGCGCCTCGGCCGAGTGAGGGTTGTTCACCGCCTCGGCCAGGTTGGCAGAAATCATCGAGATCGCCTTCAAGGCAAACATGTCGGTGAGCGTCCAGGCGGCCTTGGTAATGTAACACTCGATCGCGTGAGTAAGCGCGTCCATGCCGGTCGCGGCGGTCAGCCCCTTCGGCATGGAATACATGAGCTCCGCATCGACGATGGAGAGCACCGGGATGTCATTGGGGTCCACGCACACCATCTTCTTCACGGCGACCTCGTCGGTAATGACGTAGTTGATGGTGACCTCGGCCGCGGTTCCTGCGGTGGTGGGCAACGCGATGATCGGCACGCTGCGGTTCTTCGTGGGCGCGACACCTTCGAGCGAGGTGATGTTGGCGAACTCGGGGTTGGTTACGACGATGCCGATGGCCTTGGCCGTATCGATGGAAGACCCGCCACCGACCGCCACGATGAAGTCAGCGCCGGAGGCCTTGAACGCGGCGATGCCATTCGTGACGTTGGCAATGGTCGGGTTCTGCTTGATGTCGTCGTAAATCACGTGGGGGACACCCGCAGCGTCGAGCACGGCGAGAACCTTCTGCGCCACGCCGAATTTGAGCAGCTCCTTGTCGGTGACAAAGAAGGCTTTTTTGAAGCCCCGGCGCTTGATCTCGTCAGGGAGCACGCTGCGTGAACCCGGACCGAAGTAGGACGTTTCGTTAAGGATGATACGGTGGGACATCCCTCCGTCATACAAGCCCACCATCCCACCGACCATGTTGCAGAGGAGGCGTGGTAGATTTTGAACGATTATGAAAGAAACCAATCAGAATCGCTCATAGCACAACGGCCACCGCGAACTGTCGCCCACGCCCGTTCACCGAGCCTCGAACGTCCCATCCGCGCGTTTCACGATGAGGCGCTTCAGCTCCAACATCATCAACGTGGCCGAGAGCTGCGCCGTGGGCAGACCCGTTTGCAGACTCGCCATGTCAATCGACACCAATGCGCCGCCCGCGAAGCAGGCGTAGATCTGCTGCTCATCTTTCGTGAGGTTCGAAGCCGCCAACGCGGTTCCGCCCGTCGTTTTCTCCGGGATCGGCGCGGGCCGCAGTCCATCGAGGTAGTTCAACTCGCTCAAGATGTCGTCCACGCTCGTGAGCAACGTCGCGCCGTCTCGGATCAACTGGTGACACCCCGCGCTGGTCGCCTGGTCGATGCGCCCAGGCACGGCGAAGATCAGCCGCCCCTGCTCACCCGCGAATCGCGCGGTGATCATCGAGCCGCCGCTTACGTCGCTCTCCACCACCACAATCGCCTCGCACATCCCCGCGACGATGCGGTTGCGCATCGCGAACGACTGCTTGTCGGCGCGACGCGTGAAAGGGAACTCCGACAAAATCGCCCCCGTCTCCTCAATCTGGCGATAAAGCCCCAAGTTCTCCGCCGGGTAAATAATGTCGATGCCGTTGCCCAGCACCGCGACGGTTTTTCCGCCCACCGACAACGCCCCCTCGTGCGCAGCGGTGTCGATGCCCCGCGCCAACCCGCTCACCACGCAGAAGCCCAACCGCGCCAAGTCGGCGCCCAGTTTCTTGGCCACGCTTTGCCCGTAGAGCGTGGTGCGCCGGCTGCCCACGATGGCGACGCTGGGCTGGGAGAACGCGTAAGACCCTTTCCGATACAACCCGATGGGCGCACTGTCGATTTCACGCAGTAGCTTGGGATAATCCGCATCGCGCGACGTGATAAACGTCGTGGCCGCCTTCGCCATGCGTTCCTCTTCCCGCGGCAGGTCAAACTGCTCCCGCCAGCCCGCGATGGTTGCGCTGATCACCGGTCCGACGCCGCGCACCTCCTCCAAACGCGGCGCGCCAGCAGTGAACACCGCGCGCGGATCATCACCCAACTCGGCGAGCAATCGATTCAGTGTGATCGGTCCAATGTTCGGCAGTGCGTTTAGCACCAGGAAGGCCTGCTGTTCGGTGAGCTCCAGGGTATTCATGATCCGTTGCAACCACCCTGCGCCACCCGCTTGCAAGGTAAAGGCCTCATCGATCTCCTGCAGGCGATTCTTCCAACGACCGCCGTAGCACCGCCTCGTCGATCACCTCGATGCCCAAGACTTCGGCCTCCGTCAGCTTCGCGCCCGCGCCCTCGCCTGCCACAACCAGAGTGGTTTGCCGGCTCACGCTTCCGACAACGCGTCCGCCCGCCGCCTCGATACGTCGCGTTGCCTCCGCCCGCGACCAATTCGGCAGCGTGCCCGTCAACACCACGATCTTCCCCGCAAACGGACCACCGCTCGTGGCCGCTGCCGACATCTTGATCCGCGAGTTTACTCCAAGCGTCACCAACTCGGCGACCAACGCACGGCCTTCGTCGGTCAACTCCTCGGCTTTCGCCAATGCTTCCAAGTTTTTATAGCGCGTCGCGAGCGTCTCCGCGCTCTTCCGCCCGACGCCCGTCAGACCCAACCCAAAAATGAACCGCCCCAACTCCGCTCGCCGGCTGCGCTCAATCTCGGCCAGCACTTGCACGCCAACCCCATCCTCGCGCTTCAACCGATAAAGATCCGCGATGCCACCGAGCTTGTGGGCCTGCACCAACGACTCGATCAGCACCGGCCCCAAGCCGTTAATCCCCACGCCCGCCGGTGCCGCGAAGTGCTCGATGCGCCGCTGAACCTGCGCGGCGCACCGGCTGTTCGGGCAACGCGTCGCGGATTCTCCCGACTCACGCACCAACGCAGTCCCGCACGACGGACATTGGTTCGGAAACACAAACGCTGCCGATTCCGGTGCGCGCCGGCTCAGGTCAACGCCCGTGATTGCCGGAACGATTTCGCCGGCCTTCTCCACGTAAACGAAATCTCCCACCCGCAGATCGCGCCGGGTGATCTCATCCGCGTTGTGTAAAGTCGCCCGCGAGATCGACGTGCCGCCGATGTTAACCGGCTCCAGCTCCGCCACCGGAGTAACCACGCCGGTGCGTCCGACCTGCAGCGTGATCGCGCGCAACCGCGTCGCCACCCGCTCCGCCGGGAATTTGTAGGCCACCGCCCAACGCGGCGCCTCGTCGCTCGCGCCCAGCCGTCGCCGGACAGCTTGCGAATCCACCTTCACCACCGCGCCGTCGGTCGGATACGCCAGCTTGGGTCGCTCTTTGCCTAAGCGGACCACCGCCGCCCACGTTTCATCGGCACTCGTTGTCACCGTCCACGTTTCCACCCCCGGCAAACCCCACGCCCGCACGAGCGCGTGCAACGCCTGCTGCGAACCAGGACCGGCGTCTGCCTTGTCCGTGTCCGTGCCCGTATCCTTGGCTGCATTCGCGTCACCGCGCCATGCACCCCAGCCGTAAAACACCACGCGCAGCCGCCGCTTCGCCACCTCGACGGGATCGCGCTGCTTAAGTGTGCCCGCCGCGAGATTACGCGGATGCGCAAACGGTTCCTCGCCGGCCTCCTCACGCTCCGCGTTGATCCGCGCGAATTCGGCGTAGTCGATGTAAACCTCGCCGCGCAGCTCGACGAGATCGGGAATCGGGTTGAGCCGCCCCGCGGGAGATCTCGATCCCAACACGTGCGGCAGGCCGACGATCGTGAGCACGTTGGCCGTGACATCGTCTCCTTCGATTCCATTCCCGCGTGTCACCGCCCGCACGAGCCGGCCCTGCTCGTAGGTAACGCTAATGGCCAGTCCATCGAACTTCGGCTCCACGATGAAAACCCGCTCACCGCCATCACCGCCCAAGGCGTGCTCGACCCGACGATGAAACGCACGCAGCTCCTCCTCGGTGTAGGCTTTCTCCAAACTGAGCATCGGCTCGCGGTGACGATAAGTGGGGAAACTTCCGCTCCGATCATCGCCCAACGAAGATACCACCGTCGCCGTGAGCCCCATCAGCGCGGTCGACGCCGCGGCGGCTTGCGGAAATGTTTTCTCCAAGTTGATCAGCTCGCGTTTGAGCCGGTCATAATCGGCATCACTGATCTCGGGCGTGGCCTTCTTAAAATACAGCTCGTTGTGACGGATGATTTCCGTGCGTAGCCAACGAATCCGCGCCGCCGCCTGATCCGCGTCTCCGATCGTGCTGATCGGCGCGGATACCGCCGGCACCCCATCGCCTGCGGAACCCGAATCTGCGGGCGCAGGCGCGGCGTTGGTCGTCAAACCGGCACAGACGACAAGGAGCATACTGATCCAACCGAGAGCGCGTGGCTCGCAACGCAGGGGGCTCATGAAGCCACATTGCATATTCGGCGCCTACCCGCGCATCCACGTATTTCTTACGATCTCAATACGTTTGGCAGAAAATCGAGTAATTGCGTGGTGGTGACGGCGACCTGCCCCTGCGCGCGAGCCAGTGCATCGGCCGCCATGCCGTGCCACACCACGCCGCGTGCGGTCGCGCCGAGAGGATCGGCGGGCGTTTGCGCCAGTAGTCCACCGATCAATCCGGCGAGCAGATCGCCGCTGCCGCCGCGCGCGAGCACGGGGCCGCCGAAGACGCTGTAATAAACCGCATCGCCGGCGAGAACCTGAGTAAGCGGACCTTTACGAATCGTGATTGCCGTCGCGGGCACGACGCGCTCGACGCGTGCATATTCGCCCGCGTGCGGCGTGAGGATGCGCGGCGCTCGGCCTGCGGCGACGATCTCCGGCTGCAACGCATCGGCGTCGATCACCAGCGGCACGGTCGATTGACCAACGATGTCCTTGGCGAGCGCCAGCGTCTCCGGTTCGCGCCCCAGCCCGGGCCCGATGAGCAGCGCGGAGGCGCGGGAAAGTTTTTCACGCAACAGGTGCGAGCCCTCCAGTGCCAGACCGCCCTCGGGTGTTTCCGGCCAGCCCACCCACATCGCTTCCGGCAGTCGCGCCGCGAACGCAGGTGTCAACGACTCGGGCACAAACGCCGTGACCAGCCCCACCCCGCTGCGCAACGCCGCCAGCACGCTCATCAGCACGGCCCCCGGATAATGCCGCGAGCCACCGACCACAAACAGGTGCCCATACGTGCGCTTGTCCGATTGCGACGGACGCAACCCGCGCATCGGATCAAGCGCCGCCGCAGTCAGCACCCGAGCCGGCTTGTCACTTATTAAGTTACAAATAGGTCCGGCTAGGTTGGCTGTTCTAGAGGTGTTGGCTGTGCTGGAGATGGATTTGGCTGCGTTGGCTGAGGCGGCTGACACGTGGCAAGCGTCGAAGAAACCGAGGTCGAGGTAACGAAGGCGACCGGCATTGGACAATGTGAGCACGGGCATTTTCACGATGCCGGTCGCGTAGGTGAAATCCGCACGGAAGGCCGACGGATCGTCCAAGCCACTCGGCAGATCCACGGCGGCGCGCAAGCGGATGGGCAATGCGTTCACCTTCGATAAGATCGTCGCGACGGCGGGCGCAAGCGGCGGACGGAACTGGAAACCGAACACACCATCGAGCACGAGGTCGTAGGCCAGGGAACCCCACTCGCTCACGCTCGCGGCTACGGTGGACAGCTCGCGCCAAGCGCGCTGGGCGAGCGGACGTAGCGTGCGTTCACCGAAGACGAAGCGCACTTCCACGCACGCTTGCGGATGCAGCTCCACGATGCGACGCGCAGCGATGAGCGCGTCGCCGGCGTTATGGCCTTTACCGGCCAGCACGAGCACGCGTCCGACGGACGAGAAGCCGCCGATTTCCTGAAAATCACGCAACACCGCCTCGGCGACTGCGCGGCCGGCCTGTTGCATTGCCGCCCACTCGCATTCCTCGTCGCCGCCGAAATACGCCGCCTCGAATGCTTTCGTTTCAGCGCAGGTGAGGACGGGATGCGCGAAGATCATGGCGGTGAGTTCAGACGGCCTTCACCACCGCGGCAACGGCCATCGCCGCGGTATCCGTATGCGACAGCGTAAGCAGCACGTTGGTGCCACCAACATGGCGAAGCAGCGCCTCGCCTTTTTCGTCGAGGCGGACGAGCGGCTCCATGCGGCTTCCGTGATAGACCGAAATGGATTTCCAACCGAGCTCGGCGCCGATGCCGGTCGTGAACGCCTTCGAAACCGCCTCCTTGGCGGCGAAGCGCGCCGCGAGGTGTTTGTGCGGAAACTTCATCCCGAAACAATACGCGCGCTCCTCATCCGTGAACACGCGGTCGAGGAACCGATCACCCTGGCGATCCATCACGCCTTTAATGCGGTCCACATCGATCAGGTCGGAACCGAGACCGAGAAGAATGCCGCCAGGAGGAAGTTCGATGTTCATGTCGGAATTTTGAATGTGGAAATCAGGAAACAATCCTGGAAACGGACCAACCCCACGCTCCGATCCCCGAATTTTCCTGATTTCCAGCTTTCCACATAAAAAGGATCGGGATCGTGGGTTCGTCCGTTCGAGATCAGCTGTTCATCCGCTTCTTCATCTCACGCACCGCTTCTTCGATTCCCGTCGAGAGCGCGCGGCTGATGATCGTGTGGCCGATGTTGAGTTCATGCATGTGCGGTAACGTGCGAATCTCAGCCACGTTGTCGTAATTTATACCGTGCCCCGCATTGACCACGAGTCCGGCGGCATGCGCCCGCAACGCGCCTTCTCGCAGGCGCGCAAACTCGGCGGCGCGACGCGAAGTATGCCAAGCGTTGGCCCACGCACCGGTGTGCAACTCGATCCACGGCGAACCCAGTTCCGCGCTCAGGTCGATTTGCGCGGCATCCGCATCGATGAAGAGGCTAGTGATGATCCCGGCGGCGGTCATCGCATCGACGCAGGCCTTCACCTGTGCGCGACGCGCGACCACGTCGAGACCTCCTTCAGTGGAGATTTCCTCACGACTCTCCGGCACGACACACACGGAGTGCGGTTTCACCTTGAGCGCGAACTCGATCATCGCGGGCGTGCAGGCCATCTCGAGGTTGATGCGAGTCTTGGCGACCTCCTTGAGGCGCCAGACATCATGCTCCTGAATGTGGCGGCGATCCTCGCGCAGATGAATCGTGATGCCGTCCGCACCGGCACGTTCGGAGAGCACGGCCAACGCGACCGGATCGGGTTCAACCGGGCCGGGCGCAGTCTGATCATAGCCGCGATAACGGGCCTGACGGACAGTGGCACAGTGGTCGATATTAACGCCGAGAAGAATCATGTGAGGCGGCAATAAAGCATGAATGTGGAAATCAGGAAATCAGGAACCGGAAGAAATACAGATTAGTAGGTTAGACCCGCTCCCGGCGTGTTTCCTGATTTCCCCATTAAAACTCTCTCAATTTCCCCTTCCTGATCTCCTGATTTCCACATTGGCTCGACGCCATGTCGTCCGCTCCCGAAAAAAAGGAAAACCTGCTGGTCAACTTGGTTTTCAACATCGCCATTCCTTGGGCAGCGCTCTCGTGGCTCAGCAAGCCCACCCTGTTGGGGCCCGTTTGGGCGCTGGTGGTCGCCATCGCATTCCCCCTCGGCTACGGAGCGTGGGATCTCGTCACTCGGCGTAAGACCAATTTCATTTCGATCATCGGCTTGGTGAGCGTGGTGCTCACCGGCGGACTCGGCCTTCTGAAAATCGACGGCTTCTGGTTCGCGGTGAAGAGCGGGGCGGTGCCCATCGCGGTCGGCTTGGCCGTGCTGGCGTCCATGCGCACGAAACGTCCGCTTGTCCGCGAGATGCTTTACAACGACCAACTCATCGACGTGGCACGCGTGGATGCCGAACTCGCATTGCGAGGCAACCGCGCAGGCTTCGAACGTCTGCTGGACAACGCGAGCTACCTGCTCGTGGCGACGTTCGTCGTCAGCGGAGTGCTCAACTTCGGTCTGGCTCGTTACGTCATAAAGAGCGCGAGCGGCACGCCGGAGTTCAACGCCGAACTCGCCCGCATGCACCTCTTGGATATTCCAGTGACCACGATTCCGAGCATGGCGATGCTGATGTTCGCCCTCTGGAAACTGCTGGGCGGAATCAAGAAACTCACGGGCCTCGAACTCGACGACATCTTCAAGGCCCCGCCTGAAAAAACGAAGTCCGCGCCCGAGACCACGAGCTGACACTTTGATCGGATATAATGCGAAAAAAGGGCCGGACTTTCGTCCGGCCCTTTTTGTTGTCGGTTCAAAAGGAACCCCATCCGTGCGCGCTTAGCGCATGTTGATCGGGATGAAATTGCGCTGGGTTTCGCCGACGTAGATCTGACGTGGACGGTAGATCTTGAGCTTCGGGTTTTGCGCAACTTCGCGCCACTGGGCGATCCAGCCCGGCATACGGCCGATGGCGAACATCACGGTGAACATGTTCATCGGAATACCTAGCGCGCGCATGATCAGACCCGAGTAGAAATCGACGTTCGGGTAGAGCTTGCGCGAGATGAAGTAGTCGTCGTTCAGCGCGACTTCTTCGAGCTTCATGGCGATGTCGAGGAGCGGGTCGTCTTTGATATTGAGCGACGCGAGCGCCTTGTAGAACGAGGCCTTGATGATTTTCGCGCGCGGGTCGTGATTACGATAAACGCGGTGACCGAAACCCATGAGGCGATCGCCTTTGCCGGACTTGGCGGCGGCGATGAACTTGGTGCCGTCGTCGCCGTCGTTGTGGATGTTCTGGAGCATCTCGAGCACAGCCATGTTGGCACCGCCGTGGAGCGGACCCCACAAGGCGTTCACACCGGCGGAAACCGAGGCAAACAAGTTGGCACCGGCGGAGGCGACCATGCGCACGGTCGAGGTGGAGCAGTTTTGCTCGTGGTCGGCGTGCAGGAGCAGGAAGAGGTTCAACGCGGAGGCGACTTCGGCGGTGGGCACGAACTCGTTATACGGTTCGGAGAACATCAGGTGCAGGAAGTTCTCGCAGTAGCCGATGTTGGGACGGGGATAGTTGAGCGGCTTGCCACTGTTCACCCGGAACGAGTGAGCGGCGATGGTGCGGACCTTGGAAATCGCGATGGCCGAAGCCTCTTCGAAATGGGTCAAGTCGTTCTGGTGATTGTTGCTCGCCAGGTGCGGGTAGTAGGCGCCGAGCGCGTTGATCGACGCAGACAACACGGCCATCGGATGGGCGTCGCGCGGGAAGCTTTGGATGAAGCGCACCATGCCCTCACGAAGAGGCGCGTGCTCGGTGAGCAACTTGGAGAAATTCGAGCGCTGATCCGAGGTGGGCAGCTCGCCGTGCATGACGAGGTAGGCGGTCTCGACGAAATTGGATTTCTCGGCGAGTTGCTCGATGGGGTAGCCGCGGTAACGAAGAATACCGGCTTCACCGTCGATGTAGGTGATCTTGCTCGTGCAAGAGCCGGTGTTGCCGAAACCGTCGTCAAACGTGATGTGGCCGGTGTCAGCCCGTAGCTTGGAAATATCTATGGCCTTCTCGCCTTCAGAACCGGTTAAGACCGGCAGGGTAATCTCTTTATCATCCAGCTTTAGGGTAGCAAATTTGGCCATATGCAGAGGAACGAGAGCAAAATCTGCACCGCTTGCAAAGCAAAGTCAGCGAGCAGGACGTGACTTTATCGAGGCATTAGGGATCACCGCACCGGGCGTTAGCAGAAGTGTTGGTGAAGCAACGCCGTGACCAGTAGCGCAGCTTCCTGCGTGCGCCACGATGATAAGCAAAACAGCGCGCTCGGGCTACTTTTGGGAACCCGCAACCGACGCAAAATTCCGGTAGATCTGCAGCCCCTTCGCCTGGCTTTTTTCTGGATGGAACTGCGTGGCGAAACAGCGACCACGTCCAATCGCAGCCGTAAAGGAGCCGGCGTAATCACACTCGGCGAGCACCAGCGAGGGATCCGCAGGCACGCAATGAAAGCTGTGCACGAAATAGAACGCCTCGCCATCCGTGCCGAGGCCCGTTTGCAGTGGTGAGTTGGGCTGAACGAAACGCACGCTGTTCCAGCCCATGTGGGGAATCTTAATCTCGGGCGGACGTTGGAACCGCACTACTTTGCCCGGGAAAATACCGAGCCCCGCCGTATTTCCCTCTTCCGAGAAATCGAACAAGGCCTGCATACCGAGACACACGCCGAGGAACGGACGATCAGCGGCGATCCAGTCACGCACGGTTTCGGCCAGGCCGCTGGCCTTCAGCGATGACACGCAATCCGTGAGCGCGCCGACCCCCGGAAGCACCAAGCCATCCGCGCCGGCGGCTTCGACCTCGGCGGGCGTGCGCACGACTTTCGCAGTGGCACCGACCGCCTCAAACGCCTTGGTGACGCTACCGAGATTGCAAAGTCCGTTGTCGATGACGGCGATGATGGGCATGGGAAAAGTGGCACGGGCGTCTCGCCCGTGGATTTGGAGGACATGGGCGGAACGCCCATGTCACATCGGCAAGTTAAATCTTACCTTTGGTGGACGGCAGTTGACCGGCCGTGCGCGGGTCGATCTGCGTGGCGGAGTCGAGCGCGCGGGCGAGACCCTTGAAAATCGCCTCGGCAACGTGATGCGGTTCCTCGCCGTATTCGAGCGTGATGTGCAGGTTGCAGCCCAGCGCGTTGCTGAAGGCGCGGGAAAACTCTTTCACCAGGATGATGTTGAAATCGCGCACGAACATCGTGGGCGCTTCGACTTGGTAAACCAGGTGCGGGCGTCCGCCGATATCGACGGCCACACGGGCCAGCGACTCATCCATGGGCAACAGGAAAAAGCCGTAGCGTTTGATGCCGAGTTTGTCGCCGAGCGCCTGCTTGAACGCATCGCCGAGCACTAGGCCGACATCTTCGACCGTGTGGTGATAATCGACGTCCACATCGCCGACGCATTTCACGTCGAGGTCGAACAGGCCATGCTTCGCGAAAAGCGTGAGCATGTGATTGAAAAACGGCACGCCGGTGTCGATTTTCGACACACCCGTGCCGTCCACGCCAAGCGTGAGCACGATGTCGGTTTCAGCGGTCTTGCGGGAGAGAGTTACTTGGCGAGCCATGCGTCGATTGCGGTGTTAACGGCGAACATTTCGTCGTCGTTGCCGACGCTGATGCGCAGGAAAGACGCGGTCAAGGCGTGGATGGGAAAGGCACGCACGAGGATCTTTTGCGTGAGGAGGAAATCGTAGAGCGACTTCGCGACCGCCGGACCGGTTTCGCCACGGGCGTTTTTCGGCTCGGCGAAAATGAAGTTGGTCTGCGTGGGATAGATAAACCAGCCGAGGCGATCCGACCAGTCGGTCACCCAATAATCGCGCGTGGAAATGATCTTTCCGATGATCGCGTCGTAGTAGCCGGTGTCGGTCAACGCGGCAAACGCGGCGGCCTGCGAGAGGCGGTTGACGTTGTAGCTGTCGCGCACGCGATCGAGCAGTTCGATCACGGCGGCGCTGGCGAGCGCGTAGCCCACGCGAAGGCCGGCGAGCGCATGCGCCTTGGAAAGCGTGCGCGTGATCACGAGGTTCGGATAGCGCGCGAGCAGAGGAACCGCGTTCTCCTTCGCGAAGGGCGCGTAGGCTTCGTCGATGACGAGCACGCCGGGGAATTTATCGAGGACCGCGGAGAGCTCGGCGTTGGAAAACGCGACGCCGGTCGGAGCATTAGGCGACGTAAGGAAGAACGCGTGAGCACCGGATGCCGCGATCTTTTCGACGGGCAGCTTCATCGAACGGTCAAACTCCACGACGGTGGTCGTGCCATCATTGATGGCCACGAGCACGGGATAAAGAGAGTAGCTCGGCAGCGTGAATCCGGTGGCGGCAGCGGGGCCGCCGAAGACGCGAACGAGAAGATTGAGCACATCGTCGGAGCCGTTTCCGATGAGGACGTTTTCCTCGCGAACGCCGTGAATTTTCGCGACGAGCTGGCGCAGCGGCGTGCTCTTCGGATTCGGGTAGAGCCGAAGCAATTCGCCTTCGTCGGCGAGCTCGCGATGGACGGCCTCGGCCGCGCGCGGGCTGGGACCGTAGGGGCACTCGTTGGTGTTGAGCTTCACCCAACCCGGCTCGGTCGGTTGCAGGCCGGGCGTGTAGGCGTGGAGCTTGGCGATGTGAGGGAGAACGAGAGAAGTGAGGTCGGACATGTAGGAGCGAGCTTGCTCGCGATGTGAGATTAACGAAATACGAGAACCAAAGGATCGCCTGCAAGCAGGCTCCTACGTTCAGACAGTTCGGATTTTTACCGAGCGACCGTGAGCATCGAGTTTCTCCATCGTGGCAAAGGCAGCGACCACGGGTTCGCCCTTTTTCACGGTGGTTTTATCGTAGCGAATCACACTGGTGCGGCGCATAAAATCAGCGACGCGGAGGCCGCTAAAGAAACGACCGGCGCGGGCGGTGGGCAGCACGTGGCTGGGGCCGGCCGTGAAGTCGCCCAAGGCGGTGGGCGTGTAGTTGCCGAGCATGATCGCACCGGCGGTGGTGATGTCGCGGAGAAGCGCCTTGTGAGCAGAGTCTTTGACCAACAATTCCAAGTGCTCAGGCGCAACGTAGTTGGCGATTTTGACCGCCTCCTCGAGGTTCTTTACCTCGATCGCAAGGAAGCCCTGCGAGAGCACGCGTGAGGTTTTCTCGGAACGGGAGATGAGCTTAAGCTGCGACTGAACCTCGTCGGCGATCTCGCTGAGAATCTTGGCCGAGGTCGCCACGAGGTAGATCTTTTCACGTCCGGAGCCGTGCTCGGCCTGGGCGAGCAAGTCGGCGGCGGCGAAGTCCACGCGTGCGGTTTCGTCGGCGATAATCATGACCTCGCTGGGGCCAGGCAGTGAATCGACACCGACCGTGCCGAAGACCTGACGTTTGGCTTCGCAAACGTAGGCGTTACCCGGTCCGAAAACCTTGTCCACGGCAGGAACGGTGAGCGTGCCATAGGCGGCCGCACCGATGGCCTGAACTCCGCCGATGCGATAGACTTCGTCGATACCAACGAGGTCGAGCGCGGCGAGAAGTCCATCGGCGATCTTGCCCTGCGAATTGGAGGGCGTGAAGACGGCGATCTCGGGACAACCGGCGATTTTCGCGAGGGTCGCCGTCATGAGCACGGTTGATACGAGCGGCACTTCACCACCGGGAACATAGAGGCCGACACGGCGGATCGGGTGGTTGATTTCGCCGACCTCGGCACCGTGCTTGTTTTTGCCGAGCCAATCCTTGGGCAGGCTCTGCTTGTTGAAAGCGACGATGTTCTCGTGGGCGGCAACGAGGGCCTTGCGCTCGGCGGCGGGCAGGCGCTTGGCGGCAGCGGCGATCTCGGCGGGCTTCACCCGAAAATCGCGGGCGCGGAGCTTGGCGCCATCGAACTTGGCGGCGTAGTAACACACCGCTTCGTCACCACGATGATGAACATCGGCCAGGATCGCCGTTACGGCGTCTTGGATGTCCTTGGGCACGGCGGCTCCACGACAAAAGCCGGCCAGTTCAGAATCGAAGGTTTTGGAAGCAAACTGAATGACGCGCACGGTAGTA
>CBRAFO010000084.1:0-16516 GCA_967755175.1 uncultured Opitutaceae bacterium
TCCGAAGACCGCGGCCTTGATTGAAGCGCTCGAGGAAGAAAAGGCCGGAGCCTTACTTCTTGCGGTCGCTGCGCTTGGCCTTCTCGGCGCGGCGGGCGGCCATCTTTTCGAGGGCGGCGTGCTCGGGATACTCTTCCTTGCTGGCCTTGGGAGCCTCGACGGCAACCTCGACGATCGGGTTCTCGGAGACGACGTCGAACGACACGTCCACGGAAACGTCGGCGTGCAGCTTGATCTTCACCTCGTGCTTGCCGAGGGTCTTCACCGGCGTGTGGAGGTGGATCTTGCGCTTGTCGATTTCGATGCCGGACTCGACGAGCTTCTGATGGACGTCGGCGGAGGTGATCGCGCCGAACATCTTGCCGCCTTCACCGGTCTTGACGGCGAACGCGATGGAGACCTTGGAGATCTTATCGGCCAGCGCTTGGGCGCCGGTGAGCTCGGAGGACTCGCGCTCGGCGCGGCGCTTCTTCAGCGCATCGACGCGCTTGCGATTGGCCTGCGTGAGAGCGACCGCAAATTTCTGCGGGAGGAGGTAGTTACGGGCGTAGCCGGCGCGGACTTTGACCTGGTCGCCTTCGGCGCCCAGACCGTCAACGGGCTTGAGGAGCAAAACTTCGTTGTGAGCCATGATGGTATGTATGTTTGATTTTAATTTTTTAAGGGATGCGAACGCGGGGCGCGTTTAGAACGGGACGTCTTCGTCGATGTTGTCCTGCGGGGGCGGCGTGGGCTTGGCGCTGGCGCGGGGGGGCGGCGTGTGGCGCTCGATCGTTTGATCGATGCCTTCGTCGCCACCCGAGGAAGCGGCGCGAGGAGCACCGCCGCCAGCCGGACCGCCTTCGCCGCCTTCGCGGCCACCGAGGAACTGGAAGTTCTCGAGGACAACCTTCATCTTGCTGCGTTTCTGACCGGTCGTCTTGTCATCCCAAGTGTCGAGCTTGAGACGGCCTTCGACGAACAAGGGACGGCCCTTGGTCAGATACTTGGCAACGGTTTCGCCCTGTTTACCCCAGGCTTCGATGTCGACAAAGGTAGTCTCATCGCGGGTGGCACCCGACTCGTCCTTGAACTGGCGGTTAACCGCGAGACCGAACTGGCAGATGGCCGTGCCTTTCGGCGTGACCCGGAGTTCGGGATCACGCGTCAGGTTGCCAATGAGCATTACTTTGTTGAGGGAAGCCATGGGAGCGTTGCGTTCGCCCGGACTCAGACGGTCTGGAGGAAGGTGCGGTAGACGGTGCTGTTGAGGCGCAGGCGCTCTTTGAGAGCGGCCGGGCCGGAGGCGGGAGCCGAGAAGGCAACCTGGATGTAGGTTGCGCCGGGGAGGTTACGATCGGTAACACGGGCGAAATCCTTGCGGCCAAGGGTCTCAATCGCGCCGACTTCGCCAGCGACGGCGACGATGTCTTTCTTCACGCCATCGATGATCTGGTCGATGGTGTCTTCCTTGCCGCGGTTATCGAGGATGAAGGTCGCGCGGTAGTTGCGTTTGGTGGTGATGCTCATTGTGAGTCTCTGCGGTTAAGTTGGTTCATGGCCTTGTCGGCGCCGTGGTCTAACACGAGGCGGAGTCCGGTCACGTAGCGGTCTAAATTTTGATCGAGGAGGTGTTGTTGAGAAGGTGTGAATTTGCCGAGGACGAAGTCTGCGAGGTCCATCTGAGGCGGGTCTTTGGGCCCGATGCCGATGCGATAACGGATAAATCCGCCACCGAGTCGTTCGAGCAAGCTGGCCACACCGTTGTGGCCACCCGCGCTGCCGTTAACGCTGACTTTCACGAGACCGAGGTTGATCGTGAGATCATCATAGACAGCAGTGACCGCCGTGCCGGGGATCTTGTAGAACCCCGTCATCGCCTGAATCGCGCGACCACTCTCGTTCATGAACGTGAGTGGCTTCGCGAAATAGACGGTGCGGCCGGGCTCCGGGTCCCAGCGGGCGACCTCCGCCTCGAACGACCGTTGCTTTTGCCAAGCAAGGCCGAGCTGACGAGCGAGCGCCTCGACGACGATAAAACCCACGTTGTGGCGGGTGTTGTCGTAATCGCGACCTGGGTTGCCCAGACCGGCAACAAGCGAGATGGACATGACTCAAAGAACAATCGTCCGAGCCTTTCGCGGTGAAGCGGCGGGCCGGGCGGCAAACACTTACTTCTTGGCGGGAGCAGCGGCGGGCTTGGCGCCAGCGGCGGGAGCAGCGGCTTTCGCGTCGGCAGCAGGAGCAGCGGCGGCACCAGCAGCGGGCTTGGCGCCAGCGGCAGGAGCGGCAGCAGCGCCACCGGCAGGAGCGGCGGAGGCGATTTCGCCCACGGGCTCGACGCAGGAAACGACGGGCTGGCCCTTGGAATCGAGGAACTCGACACCGGGGACGGCCACGAGCGTGCCGACCTTGAACGCCTCGCCGACCTTCAGCTCGGTAACGTCCACCACGATAACGGGAGGAAGATCCTTGGGAAAGCAGCGGATGCGCAGGGTCTGGGTGGCGATTTCCAACACGCCGCTCTGGTTCTTAACGCCAAAGGACTCGCCGGTGACCTGGATGGGCACCTGGATCTCGAGCTTCTCGTCAGCCTTCACTTCTTGAAGGTCAACGTGGAGAAATTTGTCGGTGATCGGGTCACGCTGCACTTCTTGGAGGAAGGAAAGGGCCTTAGTGGCCGAGTCTTTGCGGCTGAGCTCGATGAGGAGCGCGCGGCCGGCAACGGACTTGAGGAGGCGCACAAACTCGGGAGCGTCGATGGCGAGCGTCTCGGGCTTGGAGTGCTTTCCGTAGAGGATCGCAGGGATCTGGTTGGCCTTACGCACGCGGCGGGAGGCGGAACGACCGGTTTGGGCGCGGGTCGTGACGTTGAGGATCAGTTGTTGTGTGCTCATAGTTTCGTTCCCCCTGTTCCTCCGGAATTGGAGGCAGGCGTATTAGAAAAGAGGCCCAAGACACCGGATCACCCCCGGGATGGCAAACAAAACTTTGAAAATCTGCCGGGAATGACAAAACGAGCATTGACAACGCGCCTCAGTGAATTGTTTTTCACCCCTCCCTCTTACGAGGATTCTTGCCTGGTAGCTCAGTGGCAGAGCAGGTGACTGTTAATCACTTGGTCGTAGGTTCGACCCCTACCCGGGCAGCCATTTTAAGTCCGAACTCTTCACGGGGTTCGGACTTTTTTGTCCCTTCCTCCCCGCCCACTTTCCCGGCTCAATTCAACGGCACGCGCCCGTCGGCGACGTCATTGAATGAGACCACCCGGATACCGGGATCACTGGCCAGATAGTCCGCGGTCTGGTGCAGCACTTTAATAAAGGCCTCATCCGGCTTGTTGTTGATAAAATACTCCCACCAATGGGTCACCAGCACGGTCACGGACTGGCCCGCAGTCGTCCGCCGAATCGCATCCAACATCGTGTTGAGCGGGCGCCGATGAGAAAGCAGACACCCGGGATGGCTCAACAGCAACGACTGCCCTGCCCGCCAATGAGGCTGTTGCCGCAGTGTCCTCAACGCGTAACGCGGCCACCACGCACACGGGAGCCCGCGCAACTCAAACCAGCCTGTCGACACCACGTCGAACCGCTCGGCAACCGCCGCCAAACTGTCGCGGGATAGCCGGTCATAAGGTGCCACAAACACCCGCGGCCGTCCCAAACCGGCCTCCTCTAAACGTCGCGCTCCGTGCTCCAACCGCCGCAACACTTCCGCTCGATCCGTGCGGTCAAACTCCAAGTAGTCGTGATGACAACCATGCTGGACGATGTGATAACCCACATTGGCCGTAAGATACTCCACGAGCCGAGGATTGTCCGCCATCGGCATCGTCCCCGGCTCGTCCCCGGTTCTAGCCATCAAGAACCCTTCAGGCCGCCCGTCAGGCAGCCGGATGTCCGTGCGCACCTCGGGTATGACGGACAAATTGACCGGCAAACCGCGCTCCAAAAAAGGGCGATACAGACGGTCCAGACATTCCGGAGGCGTCAGCGCATTGGTGTCGTCATCACGCAGAATAACGTAACGCATGCTTTTCCTCGATCAGGTGTTCGTAGAGCTGTTTCATCCGTGCTGAGAGCACGGTGGAGTCATATTCGGCCACGACTCGCTTCAATCCCTCATCGACCACGCGGGCGCGCAATTCGGGTTTTTTCATCAACTGATCCACCGCCGCGTGAAACTCCTGCAGGTGCCCCACCTCAAACAGCCACCCGTTGCTGCCATGCTCGATGAGGGAACAAGCACCCGACGTGCGGCTGGATATTACGGCCGTGCCTGCGGCCCACGCTTCAATAATCACCAGCCCAAAGGTCTCTGAAAAAGAGGGCAGCACCACCGCCTTCGCTTCCTGCATCAGTCCGATCAACCGCGGATCACCAGGAGGGATTTTCCCAGTTAAACGCACGCTGTTCTTGAGGCCCAGCGCTCTGATTTTTCGGTTCAATGTTTTTCCATAGACCTCATTCGTGCACGGTCCCGCCAGCACCAACAGCGCCTGCGGATAGCGCCGCAACAGCTCGGGCATCTGCTCGACAAGCCACAGCTGATTTTTAACCGGGTCGATGCGCCCCACCGCCAAAAAAACCGTCCGGCCTTCCAGCCAAGGAAACGCCTCTCGCGCGACCGCGCGCTGATCTTGGTGATAAAGCCGCGCCGGCACACCATGCGGCTGCACCACCACCCGTCGATCCGGGTGCCGCTCGCGGATCATCTCGGCCTCGCGCGGGTTGCAGGTGACGATGGCGTCCGCATCGAGGAGCACCCGACGCGAGCGCAAGAGCAGCCCGAAGAGTTTGCCCCACTCCAACCCTTCTCTCTCTTGGTGGTTGAAATCGTGAATCATCGCCGGAGGTAAATCGTAGACGCCTCCGTGAATGGTCACCACGAACGGGAGCTTCCGTTGCCGTGCGATCGTCAGACCGATGCCTCCCAGCCGACCCAAGGCATGCGAATGCACGACGGATACCGCCGAGTCTCGCCACAACGAACCGATCAGATCGAAGGACATCAAATTGCCGCCAATCGCGACCATCTGCCGCCGACGTTGCGCCGGGATTCCCCAAACCGGCACGCACGTCTTGAATCGTTTCACCACGCATCCCACCTCGACGAGCGGGTCCGTATGATCATCGCGGTAACCGTGACCGTTCCCCTCGATGCGCGGACAATACACCACGGAACTGAGTCCATGATTACGCAAACCATCGCAAAGTTGGCGGACGGCCGTC
This sequence comes from uncultured Opitutaceae bacterium, assembly GCA_967755175.1. Taxonomy (GTDB): domain Bacteria; phylum Verrucomicrobiota; class Verrucomicrobiia; order Opitutales; family Opitutaceae; genus Rariglobus. Next base: position 5,214 of record CBRAFO010000084.1, read on the forward strand.
TCGGTCCCGCCCCATTCGGCCGGGTCATATTTTCTGAGCAGATGAGCAATATGCATGGTGATTATCTCCACACTCCCGCAACGGCGGCACGTGGGTTAAGTTCGATCAGATCATCATCCGTCTCCACCGGTTCGATCTCGCGTAGCCGCTGCTTCTCAAGGCGCTTGTGATAATGGAGGCTCGCCAGCGTTCCGACCAAGACGTGAAACGTGAGGAAAATAGGTGTCTGCCGATAGACCCATTCCGTGACGCTTTGCAGAAATATCCCGCAGACGCAGAAAAAAAGTCCGATGCCCAAACGCCGCATCGGGTCACTCGACCGGCTCCAAAGAAACCAAAAACCCATCCAAAACCAGCGGCCCCAGACGAGCGCGAACAAGAACAACCCCGGCAAGCCCAGCTCACCGGCCGTCAACGCCGCGAGGTTGTGCGCGGGTGCGGCATACACGGCGTTGGACAGCTCCACGTCCTTGGGGGATGTCGTGGCGTCATCGTAGGCCAGATAATGGAACCCCGCATCGGGACCATAGACTTTGCTCACCCAAAATGACCAATTGCCCAAACCGACCCCGAACGTGTGGTCATGCAAGATCGCCTTCGCCCAACGGAAGTAAACGCCACGCCCCTCGTTCTGATCGTCCAGATACTCCTCCTCCAAACTCGCCTGCTCGAAGCGCGTCATGATCATGTCCCACGCTTTGAACACAGCACCCACGGACAGGAGTGTAATCAAAACAGTGATCGCGGCTTTTTTTACAGTGGGCTTCCAGCTCACGCAGAACGCAGTCGTGCCCAACATGACAAATGCGAAGAGGGGCATGCCCGTCCTCGAAATCGTCAGCAAGATACACAAGGCCGCCGCCCCGAAGGACGCCCAGCAGAGACGCCTCAACCAAGAGGGAAAATCCACCGAAGCTGCCGCCACCAAAAGCGGAGTCACCATGCACGTATACATCGAGAGACTATTCGGATCATCAATGCTCCCCGTCACGCGATGCATGCCCTGAAAGTAGCGTTCCTTAAATGCCATCACCCCCTCGAATGAAACCGCGCAACCCAGCGCGAAAACCAAGATGAACAACTCACGTCGGGTCCGCACAAAAAGCGCCGCCGCCATGAACACCAGAATGCCGCGCAAAATCTTGGTGAGCTCGAAAACACCGAACATTTTCGGGTCAGAAATCGATATCGAGAACACGCAATACAGAGCGTAGATCGACATGAAGGCCAGACCACCTGGCCAATAGATGCGCGGGAGTGATTTGTAGCGCGGCGCAATCACGGAAGCCACGACCAGGCAGAACGCGATGATGTCCAGCGCCGTCACTTCCACGCCCCGCGTGGTCCCTCGATACCACTCCTCGCTGAAGAAATTAACACTCATTCTTTCCGACAGCACCGCACCTGCCGCCAACATGAAAAATCCGATGTCCCGAATGCGCTGGGAAAGCGTGGTTACCAGCACACCTACGCTCGCCGCGAAGATGATCAAAAAAAACGCAATGACGTGATTGAAATCCATGGGATCCTTCCGTGGGCTCCGTGTTTCTGTCCGGAGGGCGAGGGAGCGATGACTCCGGGCTATCTCGCCTTGAAACCGGGAGTTTTCAAAAACACCCGTCGCGTGTGCGAAAGGCGCCGAGGTGACATGCACCCCCACTGGCATCTGAACGCCCGCCAGAGCGTTCGAACCAGTCACAAAGATGAGCAAAGAAAACGCGATTACGTGATGGAAACACATGTATTTTGCGTGGAGGCATCCGCGACTTCCAAGGATCTTGATGGGGAGAGCACCCCGGTTACTTTGCCTCGAAACCAGGGGTATTTAAAAGCGTCTGACGGGTGGGTTTCGGCCAATAAGGTGACGTGTCGCTTCGCAGATAACGAAACGCCCGCCAGCAGGCGATCAGGGTGACGAAAAATCCGATTACCGCCGCAGGCGCGTGGGTGATCTTTTTAAAGCCCCGGAGCTGCCCCAATCGCTTGAAGCGGAAAGTCAGGATACCAGGGAAAAGCTGCCAAAAAAACCGCGTCTCACGGATGTGACGTTCGGTCAGTTTGCGGAACCACGCGGGGTCCTGGTGTTCGGCGGTCTTGATCGTGTCCGCGAGCCGCTCCCGCGCATCGAGTGGCAGTGAATTCAAATGCTTGAGCAGCACATGCACCGTCGTTTGACCAATCATCTGGCGCTTCTGGTTGTTCAACACATCGCGCAACGAGAGATAGGCTTCGTAAACAATCGCCGCTTCAGGCGCGCTGGCGATGCGAGTCGTATCCACCTCATCGGTTAAAAAATCGGTGCAGATGACGGCCTTCATGAAACCGTCGTCATTGGCCACCAGATCGCGCGGCAGCCGAATGTTTCGGACGACCGATGACCGCATGCAGTAGAGTTGACCGCTAAAACCGCCTGCGATCGTGCCGGTCATCGCCGAGGTCGCGAGCGAGAGACGGTCGCGCACGGTTTTGTTCTTCTTAAAGAAAATGTCTTTGTAGTGCCGGCCGGTGGAAACCCATGCGTGTTCATCCACCTCAAGCGTTTCCACGAGACTGAGCAGTGTGTCTCGCTCGTGGAAGATGATGTCCGCATCCATCAAACAGATGAACTTGGCTTCCTGCGCCGAGAAATCGTGCACGAAGCGATTCCACGCATTGCTGCGACCAGGCTCCTCGATCTCCACCACGCGCGCCGAAAACGACTCCGCGTGAAGATGCTCATCAGACATCCGGGCAAACACTTCGCGGGCAACCTCGACCGTCCGATCCGTGCAGCCGTTGGCGATGCAGAAGATCTCACAGCGCCGCCGACGCGCACCCAGCTTCTCGAAGATCGACTGGCGGAACAACGACTCCAACGTCGTGCGGATCGAGTCTTCCTCGTTCCATGCCATAATGCCGATCGATAGATGGACTGGCTGGATTTCCTGGTGAGTTTCCCGATGGGGCCATGAGCGTGGTGTGAGGAGCGGTGACACGTCTTCAGAGTAACGTCTTTTGCGCGACAGGTTGAGTAGGTATTGACCTGATCGATAGGCGGGGCGGACCCCATGCCGTTCGGCCCGGCCAATTGCTAATCTCGGTTCATGCCCCAAACCCCCACGTTTCGCCCAACCACCACCAGCACACCGCCTGTAAGTATTATTCTGCGGTCGTTCAATGAGGGTTGGGCCTTGCGCAACACCTTGCTCGCCGTGCAAGCGCAGACCTACCGGAACTGGGAGTTGATCGTCTTCGACTCCGGTTCGACCGACGGCTCCGTCGAGTTGATCCGCAAAGCCGAGCCCCGCCACTTCATCCAAATCCAACCTCACGAATACGTGCCCAGCCGCGTATTAAACCGGGGGATGGAACTGGCCCGCGGGCACATCGGGATTTTTCTAAACGCCGACGCCACGCCTCAAAACGCAAACTGGCTCGGGCCGTTGGTGGACACGTTGGATGATCCCCGAGTGGCCGCGGTTTTCGGCCGCCAGGTTCCCCGCCCTAACTGCAAGGCGGTCTTCGCCTGCGACTATGAACGATGCTTCGGCCACCGCTGCGAATCGGGTTCGTGGGATCACTTTTTCAGCATGGTCAGCAGCGGCATCCGCAAAGACATCTGGGCCCGCCGGGGCTTTCTCGAAGCCATGCAATATTCCGAGGACGACGAATACACCCGTTGGTGCCGCGCCCAAGGTTACCGCATCGTTTACCGCCCCGATTCGGTCGTGATGCATTCGCACAACTACACGCCCAAACAGAGCTACAAACGAAGCTTCGGCGAGGCGTGGGCATTGGCAGCCGTCTGGCCGGGCCAACCCTCCGAACTCACCACGCGCCAACGCCTCGTGCTAGGCTGGCTCAACGACTCACGCCGCGACCTGCAATATTGCCTGCGCCACAGCCGGCTCGCCGAGTGGCCCCATGCCGTGCGCACCCGCTGGATGCAGCGCACGGCTAAACGAGACGGCTTCTTGGCCGGCTGGGGTATGCATCGCCAACTCAACGCAACCTCATGAACTCATCCCTGCTCGCGCCTCATTCCCCACCGGCTCCGGCACCTCGCGCCATGCACGGAAGCCCCACCCGCCTCTTCACGCTCGACGGAAGCGCCGGACTCGAAAACCGCCTCCACGATCTCTGCGAACAAATACGCGCGGCACTCTGCGGCCTCCTGCCTCGCCACAAGTTGGAAGCCGTGATTCTCGGCGGTGGCTACGGCCGAGGCGAAGGCGGAGTGCTCAGCACCCCCAACGGCGACCAGCCCTACAACGACCTAGAATTTTATATTTTTCTACGCGGCAACCGCCACCTCAACGAACTCCGCTATCACCGGCCGCTCGAAGCCCTCGGGCAAATCCTCACACCGCAAGCCGGGGTGGACGTGGATTTCAAAATCGCCTCGTTCGAGGAGTTCATGCGCAGCCGGGTGAGCATGTTCTCCTACGATCTCGTCTCGGGCCATCGCCAAGTGGTGGGCCCCGACGGGTTGTTCGAAAGCTGCGCGCACCATCTGGCCGCCGAAAACATCCCGCTCTCGGAAGCCAGCCGCCTGCTCATGAACCGTTGCTCCGGCCTCCTATTCGCCCGCGAACGACTCGACCGCAAAGACCGGTTCACGCCGGAGGACGCGGACTACGTGCGTCGCAACATCGCGAAAGCCTCGCTCGCCTTGGGCGACGCGATTTTGACCGTGCGCGGCCAGTATCACTGGAGTTGCCGAGAGCGACACCACCGCATCTTGGAACTAACACCCGACCCCTCACTGCGATGCCTGGAGCAAGTTCGTCGACATCACAAAGTCGGGGTCGCCTTCAAGCTCCACCCGCAACGCAACAATGGCGTTTTCTCCCAGCTTGAGAGCCACCACGCCGAAGTCACCGCCCTCAGCCTGCAACTGTGGCTCTGGCTCGAATCCCTCCGGCTCAAAGCGAATTTTTCCTCGGTAAAAGACTACGTCGAAGATCCCCGTAACAAATGCCCCGAAACCAACCCGCTGCGCAACTGGCTCGTGAACATGAAGGCGCTCGGTCCGGCTCAAGCCATGAAATCACGGTTCTTCCGACATCCGCGCGAACGCGTTCGCCACGCCCTTTCGTTGCTCCTTTGGGAACCGGACTCCCTCGCCTCCTCTCGCTGGCGGAAGCGCCTGCACGCGGAGCTCTGCACACACGCCCCGGATTTCTCCGGTATGGTTGCCGCCTATCAGTCACTCTGGTCCCGCGTGAACTAACTCTTTCTCGTTCTCTTAATCGTTCTCTTTCTCCTCCGAGGAACCCGCGCCATCGGCGCTCCAGCCCTCTCGCTCCCTGACGAAAGATTAAGAGAACGAGAAAGAGAGAGCTTTTAAACAAGAGCCTCTCCCCTCACGCCGCGAGCGCATGACAGTAGCGCGCCAGCTGCTTGTCGGTGAGCTCGGGGGTGCGTTGCAGCACAAACGTCGCCGATGGCCGCCACAGCAAGGTGCGCAGTGGCTCCAGCAAACGACGGGGCACGTCCGGATCGACCACGTTGCGCAGAATCGAAAGCGTTTCCCGGGAAGCCGGCAGCCCCAGCCATTCCAAAAGCCCAAAGATCCCGCCGCGCTCGTGCACCGCAGCGACTTCGTCCCAGTTCGGACCCGCTGTCCCTCGCAAACTCGCATGCGCCGCGAGAAACGAAACCAGCGCGGGCGTCTCGTCCAAGTCCGCCAACAGCTGCGGACAACGTGCTACGATCAGCAGTGCACCCAGCCGTCCGAACCGAAACTTCTCCACGAAGGCGCGTTCGGCCGCCGGCACGAACTCCAAATAGCGGCGCCACGCGGCGGCGTCCACTTGCAGCATACCCGAGCCCAACACCTCCTCCGTCGCCTCGGCCTCCACCCAACGCTCGTCCACCAAGCGTTCTAAATTCGCCTCGGGCCAAGCCGTCATCCGGTAAAGCGAACCGACATGCGACCATGCCAGTTCAACACCGGGGGCGACCGGAGCCGTGCGCGTAGTGCGGCGGGAGGTGCGAACCATGCGGGGGGCGCTGATCAATTTACTGCGAACGGTGCGAGTTTTCATGCGCCCATCTTACCGGCCACCTGGGACATTGCTTGTCCCAGCCAGAAAAATATGCGGTTTATTTTCAGCCACCCTGCCCCCTCGCCTCCTCGCCGCACCATGACGCCCCGCGCACAATTATCACGCCCCCCGCTGGAACGCATGTTGCGCATCCACGACGAACTCCGCCGCGGCACGCTCGTAAACTGCACGAAGCTGGTCAAAACGCTGGAGGTCTGCCGCAAGACGATCGTCCGCGACATCGCTTTTATGCGCGACCGGCTGGAACTACCGATCGATTACGACGCGGGTATCCAAGCTTACCGCTACACCCACCCGGTGAACGCGTTTCCCACGGTGCAAGTCACCGAAGGCGAGCTGCTCGCGCTCCTCGTGGCCCAACGTGCGCTGGAGCAGTATCGCGGCACGCCGTTTCACCGGCAGCTGGAGGTCGCCTTCGAAAAGCTCGCGGGCGGCCTGCGCGATAAAATCTCCTTCTCCCCGGCCGACGAGCTGCGCGCCGTGTCGTTTAAAAACATGGGCTTGGGCAAAGCCGATCTCGCCGCCTTCAACTTACTCAGCGGCGCCGTGCTCCGGCTAAACGAAGTGGAGTTCGACTACCGCAAGCCGGGCGACTCCGCAGCGTTGCGCCGTCGCGTGCGCCCCTACCACTTGGCGAATCGCGAAAATCTTTGGTATCTGGTCGCCTACGACCTGAAGCGAAACAAACCCCTCACCTTCGCCCTGCCGCGCATCACCCGTGTCGTGGTGACGAAGGATCACTTCGAAAAGCCGTCCGATTTCTCTCCCGAGACCTTTTTCGCATCTGCGCTCGGCGTGCTCGGCGGAGATGGAAACTTCCTCGTGGTGATTCGCTTCAAAGCAGAAATCGCCGATCTGGTTCGCGAACGCGAATGGCACGAGTCGCAGGAGAAGCACGAGTTGACCGACGGTGGATTGGAACTTCGCCTTCGCTTGGGTGCGCTGGCAGAAATCGAGCGCTGGGTGCTCGGATGGGGTGCAGCAGCCGAAGTCATAAAACCAGCGGCGTTGCGCGAGAAAATCCGCGCCACCGCCGCTGCGCTGGCGACCACTTACAGTCGATCCACCCTCGATTAGTCGACAAACACCGACGTCGGTTGATGAACGAGACGTAGCGTCCGTGAAGTGAACGGCCACCCGGACCGCCACCTCTATGCTCGCAAGAAAAGTTCATCAGCGAATGCAGCCAAGTAGCCGTAATTTTGAGTTCACCCGTGCGATTTCTCGGCGGAACCAGAGGTTCGGCGTGATTACCGTCTTCACATAATGGTGTTCAACGATATCATTACTCCCGTGAACCCCGACTCAGGAAGCCTGGCATTGGTGCTGGCGGGCGGTGGCGCGCGCGCCGCCTATCAGGTAGGTTTTTTGCGCAGTCTGGCCCGGCATTTTCCCGACCTCGAGTTCCCCATCCTGACGGGCGTCTCAGCCGGAGCGATCAACGCCGCCCACCTCGCCAACAGCCGCGAGTCGTTCCCTGAGTCCGTGCAGCAACTGACCGAGCTGTGGGAAAATATCACCATCGACCAAGTATTCCGCACCGACTTGCCCGCGCTCACGCTCACCATGCTCCGCTGGGCGATGCGACTCGTTTCCGGTGGCGTTAAGTTCTCCACCCCCGCCCGAGGTCTCGTGGACACCACCCCGCTGAGGCGGTTTCTCGAAAAGGCGCTCAACTCTCCCGACGGCAGTCTGCGTGGCATCGAGGAAAACATCCGCAATGGACGGCTCTCCGCAGTAGGTCTTACCACGACCAACTACACCAATGGTGAGTCCAATACGTGGATACAGAGCGCGAGCATCTCCAACTGGGAAATCCCCGGGCGTCGCAGCGTCAGCGCCCGGCTCGGCATCGATCATATCATGGGGTCGTGCGCACTCCCCCTGTTTTTCCCCGCCGCCAAGATTGGCCATGACTGGCACGGGGACGGCGGCGTGCGATTGACTGCCCCGTTATCGCCCGCTCTCCACTTGGGCGCACGCCGGATGATCGCGGTCTCCACCCAATACGCCGGACCACGCGCCGGCACCTTGAGCCAGACACCGCGCGATTATCCCTCTCCGGCCACCATCATCGGCCTGCTGCTCGACTCCATCTTCCTCGATATGCTCGACTACGACGCGCTCACCATTCAGCGCGTCAACTCCCTCCTCGAAGCCCACCCGAGCCCGAAGGAAACCGGCCTCCACCCCGTTAAGCTTCTTCTCATTCGTCCGTCGCAGGACCTGGGTGTCATCGCCAACGAGTTCGAATCCGAGCTGCCCTCCACCTTCCGCTTCGTCACACGCGGCCTCGGCACGCAGGAGACCCGTCGCGCAGACATGCTGGCCACGCTCATGTTTCAGCCCGGCTACATCCGCCGCATGATCGCGATCGGCGAAAAGGACGGCGATAAACGCCACGAGGAAGTCGCGGAGTTTCTCGCACACGACCATCAGGAGATCTCATGATTGCCCTTGAGGGAAACACCGTTCGCGGATACTAATCCCACAGAACGTTACTAGAGTCCCCACGACGCTGTTTTACCCCAAAACGGTGCCACCAACCCCAACGTCAGGTTTCGTTTCCATGACTACCCCATGGCGCAAGCACCAGTGGCAGGACCTCGATCGGGACTCCACGATCGCCTGGCAGGGCCGTCGCCTCCATCGTTACCTGCGGGACTGCGTATTACCTTTCTCGTTACAGTATCAACGCCTCTTCTCTGAGCACGGCCTGACCGCGAATGACATCCGCACGGTCGCCGATCTTCGCAAAATCCCCTTCACCTCCAAGGAGGACCTCCTCCCCACGCCGGACAATCCCCGCCGCACCCTCGACTTCCTCCTCAAGCCCGACCCCAAGGTCCTCTCGCGCCGTCCATCGGTGATTCTCCGCGCCCTGCTTCACGGCCGTGAGCGCGTCCGCGGCGAGCTCGACCGCGAATGGCGCCCCACGTTCATGACCAGCACCACCGGGCGCTCCACCGAGCCGGTGCCGTTTCTCTACACACAGCACGACATTGCCCACCTTGGCCTCGGTAGCGGACGCATCGTCGAGATGGGCGACGTGCAGCCCGACGAACGCATGGTCAACATGTTCCCCTTCGCGCCCCACCTCGCGTTTTGGTATATGTATTACTCGGGCATCGACCGGAACATCTTCGCCCTGGCCACCGGTGGTGGCAAAGTCATGGGCACCGAGGGCAATCTTCGCGCCGTCCAAAAGCTCAAGCCGCAGATCCTCGTGGCCATGCCCACGTTTCTCTACCACGTGCTCCAACAAGCCGTTGAACAGAAGCTCCGCCTCGAAGGCATCCGACTCCTCGTCCTCGGTGGCGACAAAGTTCCCGAAGGCACCCGCCGCAAGCTCGGCGAACTCTGCGCCCAGGTCGGCTCGCCCGGCGTGAAGGTCATGGCGACCTACGGTTTCACCGAAGCCAAATTCGCCTGGACCGAATGCCCCATCACGCCCGGCACGCCGCCGCCGGGCTACCACCTCTACGCCGACCAAGGTATCATCGAAATCATCGACCCCGAAACCGGCGAAACCGTCCCCGACGGCCAAGGCGGCGAGATCGTCTGGACGCCCCTCGATCAACGCGGAACCGTCGTCTTGCGCTACCGAACCGGTGACCGTTGCGAACACGGCATCACGTGGGAACCCTGCCCTTGCTGCGGACGGCGTCTCCCTCGCCTCGTCGGAAAAATCTCCCGCGTTTCCGATGTCCACGCCCTGCGCTTTCAGAAGGTCAAAGGAACCATCGTGGACTTCAACGAACTCGAACGCGTCCTCGACGACCTGCCCGGCATCGGCGCCTGGCAGATTGAACTCCGCAAGGCGCATAACGATCCCCTCGATCTCGACGAACTCAACGTCCACGTCACGCCGTCCGGTGCAGGCACCATCGGCACGCTCGAGCACACGGTCCGCACGCTGTTGCACTCCCACTTCGAACTCACGCCCAACCAAGTCGTGGTCCACACCGCCGAGGAAATGCGCACGCTTCAAAAAGTGGGCGTGGCGCTCAAGGAACAGAAGGTCATCGACAACCGCCCCAAATCCGAAGCTTCCGCCAACGCCGAACGTAGCCACGAGCGTGAGCGAGTGGACGATCCACCGGTCAAACCCTCGCACGCAACCACCCGCCCATGAACGCCCCCCTCTACATCGTTGACGGCGCTCGCACCGCGTTCAGCAAAATGGGCACCGATCTCGCCCCCGCCGACGCCGTCGAGCTCGGGCGCACCGTCGCCGCCGCCGTGCTCGCGCGCACCGGCCTCGACCCCGCGCAGCTCGACGAGGTCATCTTCGGTTGCGTCGGTCAGCCGATCGATGCTGCCAACGTCAGTCGCGTGATCGCGTTGCGCGCCGGGGTGCCGGCGCACGTTCCCGCGATGACCGTTCACCGCAATTGTGCCTCCGGCTTCGAAGCGATCACCCAGGCCGCTGATAAAATCGCCGCCGGCCGGGGCGACATCTTTCTCGTCGGCGGCACCGAGAGCATGAGCCGTTATCCGCTGCTCTATTCCGAGAGCGCCGCACGCAAGTTCACCACCCTCTCCCGCGCCAAAACCCTCCCGCAAAAGCTCGCCGCTTTTCTCCGCTTTCGCCCGGCCGATTTTTCTCCGCGCATCAGCCTGCAACTCGGCCTCACCGACCCCGTTTGCGGCCTCAACATGGGCCAGACAGCCGAACTCCTCGCCCGCGACTGGCGTCTTTCTCGCGAGGCCCAGGATCAGTTCGCCCTGCGTTCGCACCAACTCGCCTCCTCCGCCCGTGCCCGCCTCGCCGAGGAGATCACTCCGGTTTACCCCACCGCTGCTCGCGAACCTGCCGCCGTCACCGTCGATAACGGCGTGCGCGACAGCCAAACCCTCGAAGCCCTCCAAAAACTCCGTCCCCTGTTCGACAAGCTCGGAGGCACCGTCACCGCAGGTAACGCATCGCAGATCACCGACGGCGCCGCCGCGCTCCTCGTCATGAGTGAAGCCGCGCTCAAGCGCACCGGCCTCACGCCACTCGGACGCCTCGTGGACTACGCCTACGCCGGCTGCGAACCCGCCCGCATGGGACTCGGCCCCATTTACGCCATCGCCCGCGCCGAACAACGCACCGGCCTCCGCGTTGCCGACGCCGATCTCATTGAGATCAACGAAGCCTTCGCCGCCCAAGTCCTCGCCTGCCAAGCCGCCGCCACCTCCGCCGATTTCGCCCGCACCCACCTGAAGCTCGATCACGCACTCGGCGAAATTCCCAACGACCGCCTCAAC
>CBRAFO010000085.1:0-16439 GCA_967755175.1 uncultured Opitutaceae bacterium
CCCATCCAGCGGGGGAGTCCGCCGGTGAACAGCAGGCAGAGCAGGTGCAGCCCGGCACCGATCATGAGCAGCATCAGCCCGCGGGTGGCCTCCGGCGGCATGGGCAGCGGCTTCACCAGCGCAAAGAGGCCGATCCCGAGCGGGATGCAGATATGGCCGTCGCCCACTTGCGACGCGTAAACCACCTCGGGGCGTTTGCGCGCGGCATAGAAGAAAGCGAGCAACGCATTGGGCAACACCATGAGCCAGCCCGTCAGCCAACCGAGGTTGGCGGCGCGGAAGAAGCCGGTTTGTTGGTGAGTGATCCACGTCACCAACTCGTCGATACTCGTGTAGAGCATGACGGCGCCGAGCAACACGAGCGCCACATCGAGCCAGAACCCCGCGCCGAACGAGAGGTGGTTGCGGGCGTTGTGCTTGAGCACGTCGTAGGCTTGGAAGCTTTGCCAGAAGATGAAGAGGCCCACGAGCACGAGGCCGTCGGAAAATCCCAGGACACCGTCGTCCGCCAACGCCCACGTCGTGCCGGTGAAGAACAAGACCGCGATGAGCGTGAGAATGAGCGAGAGGCGGTTCAGCCGTTGCGGCAGGTCGGCGTCGGCACCGGCTTTTTTCGAGCGGCTCCGGCGCGGGCGTTTGGCGGGCGCGGCGGAGGCGTCGGGCACGACGGACAGGCCCCAGAGAATCGCGGGCAGGCCGAGCAGGAGCGTCAGGTTGGTGACGTTGTTGACGAGCGCGTTCGTCATGACCTCTTGGGCCGGCGTGTTGCCGGAGAGGACGATGAACACGAAGAGCAAGTTGCCCAAGCCGGAGCACAGCGGCATCACCAACGTGCCGAGCGCGGTGCCTTCGAAGCCGCGATTCATCAGCGATTCCAAGCGCCAGAGGATGAGCAACGACGCGGCGAGGAAGAGCGCCGCGTAAGTCATCGGGTCGTTCAGCCCGAGGTCGGAGAACCAGCCGGGAATCGGGTTCATGGGCGCACGGCGAGGCGGAAGCCGCCGCGCCCTCGCGTGAGACGCACGCCGGCGCCGAACGCGCGCGACAGCGTCTCTGAGGTAAGCGTGGTGTCCACCGGACCGGCGGCGACGACCGCGCCGGCGGACAACACCAGCGCGTGGCTGAAGCCCGGGATGATCTCTTCGACGTGGTGCGTCACCAACACGAGGGCGGGGCCGCGTGGTGCGCGCGCGAGGGTTTCCACGAAGCGCAAGAACTGGTTGCGCGCGACCGGGTCGAGCCCGGCGCAAGGTTCGTCAAGGATGAGGAGTTTGGGGCGCGCCATGAGGGCGCGGGCGATGAGCACGCGTTGACGTTCACCTTGAGAAAGTTGTCCCCAGAGGCGTTCGGCGAGCGCACCGGCGCCGGTGAAGCGCAGGAATTTTAACCCTGTGCGCCGGTCGGTCGGAGTGATCTTCGCCCATAGATCGAGTTGCGCGTATTTGCCGCTGATGACGGTTTCGAGCGCCGGTTCGTCGAGCGGCACGCTGGCTTGGAGAGCACTGGTCACGAGGCCGATGTGCAGGCGCAGGTCGCGCCAGTCGCTCTGGCCGTAGTGCTCGCCGAGCAGCTCGATCTCGCCGGCGCTGGGCGTGAGGTAGCCGGTGAGCGCTTTGAGAAGAGAAGTTTTGCCGCAACCGTTAGGGCCGAGAATCACCCAGTGCTCCCCGCGCTCCACGCGCCAGTTCACGTTGCCCAGGAGCGTCGTGCGTTCGCGCATCACGGTGAGGCCGGAGACTTCGAGCAGCGGAGGCGGAGACGAGGGACGTGCGGACATTGCGGCGTGACGTTTGAGGCCGGCGAAAGGAGCGTCAATGACCGGGGGCGAGGAGGTGGGCGTGAGTTGGTTTTTTACGTCCGCCTTAATTTGTGCAGGGATTCGCCCATGCGCGTTTTCGGCAAATGGTTTCTCCTCGTGTGGGCACCCGTGTGGCTGGCGGCCAAGCCCTTCACGGTGGTGGTTTATAACGTCGAGAATCTGCACGACACCGATGGCGTGGCGGCCTACGACGACTATCAGCCGGCGCTCTATAACCAGCACCACGCGCTCACCAAGGTGAAGAACATCGCTTCGGTTGCGGCGAGGTTTGAAGAGGGACACGGGCCCGAAGTCATCCTTTTCCAAGAGATCGAGATCGACCACACGCCGGGCAAAACTCCGCCCGACTACGCGAAGATACTGAAGCGTTATGCGGGCACGACGATCGACAAAATGCTGGGCACTGAGTTCGACCCCGAGGTGGCCGACCTGCCGGCCGAAGCGCTGCTGCTCAAGGCGTTCGCGGATCGCGGGCTCACGGGCTACACCGTGGTGGCGGGCTCAGATGGCAGCGACGGTGCGATGCGCGATGGGCGGCCGGCGCAGGCGATCAAGTGCGTGGTCTTTACGCGTTTTCCGGTGAAAGAAGTGCACAACTATCCGGCGGCGTCCGCCCGCAATATCTTGGAGGTGAAACTCGATGTGGACGGGCATCCGTTGACGGTGTTCGACAACCACTGGAAGTCGGGCGCGGGCGACGCAGCGACCGAGCCGATCCGCATCGAGAACGCCAGGGTGCTTCGCAAGCGGCTCGACGAACTCCTCAAGGCCGATCCTTACGCGGACATCCTGATCGGCGGAGATCTTAACTCGGACTATAATCAGAAGCGTCGTTACCGAAAGCTGCCCGAGACGGCCATCAACGACGTGCTTGGCTCTCAGGGCAACGAACTCGCGATCCGGGGGCCGGCGCGCGATCTCTACAACCTCTGGTTTGAACTGCCGGAAGCGGAGCGGGGCAGCGACGTGTTCGGTGGCGAGTGGGGCACGTTGATGAACCTCATCGTCACGCGCGGCCTCTACGACCAGCGCGGTGTGCAATACATCGATAACTCCTTCGGCGTTGCGAAATTTCCCGGGCTCAATGCCGATGCGGCCGGTCTGCCCGTGCGGTGGAACGGCAAGGAAGGCGAGGGCGGCCAAGGGTTCTCGGACCACTTCCCGATCTACGCGCGTTTTCAGACCGTCGAGGATAACCTGCCGGGCAAATTCATGCCGCTGGTTCGCGAGTCCGGCCACGAGGACGCCGGCGACGGCAAGGCCAACAAGGTGGATTTATCGAAGACTGATTTCGCCTCCGCCGTGGTGCCGGCGAAGCTTCCGGAAGGCGCCAATCTCCGCGACGGCACGTGGACGGGGAAACTCTTCCGCATCGAAGCGAAGGCGCTCGATGATCGCTTTCTAAAGGTCGAAGTGAACGGCGAAACGTATGATGTGTTCGGTCCGCGCAAAGGTATCCGTGAACGCCTCTACGCCCAGCGCCGCGAGAATGCCGGCCAGCTCACGTTTTACGGTGAACTCGGCACCTATAAGGGCAGCTGGCAATTCCTCGTGAAGTCCGAAGAGTGGGTGAAATAAACCGATAACCTTCCCGAGATGAGCACGCTCACTGTTTACACCTACGCCAATTGCGACACCTGCCGCCGCGCCGTGAAATGGCTGCGCGCGCAGGGAATCTCGTTTGTCGAGAAACCCATCCGCGAAACGCCGCCGACGCCCGCTGAGTTACGCACGATGCTGGTCCGGCTTGGTGGCGCGACGGCCCTGCGCAAACTCTTTAACACGTCGGGCGTGGACTATCGGGCGTTGAAGCTGGGCGAGAAACTCCCCGCGATGTCGGAGGCCGAAGCGATCGCGTTGCTCGCCGGAAACGGCAACTTGGTGAAGCGCCCGTTTGCGCTTGGGACTGGGGTGGGTTTGGTGGGCTTTGACGAAACGGTGTGGGCGGCGGCGCTCGCGGCGAACGCATAAGCTGCGCGGCGACCGCAAAGTTTCCTCAACTATTCCATCCGGGAATCCACCCGTTGACTCGCAGGGGATTCTTCCTGCACTGTGTCATTTGTGACCGCTTCCGATTCATCTCCCATGCAACAGACTCTCCGCTGGCTCGCCACCCACGCGAACTTTCCGGCTGCGCGTCTGCCGGCCCGGGCGGAGACGTTGCTGCTCATCGCCACCGCCGCCGAACAGGAGCAAGTCGCCCTTCAGCGTTCGCCTCGTTTCTTAGTGGAGCGTAATAACATCGCCAGCGATTCCTCGCTCAAGGCTTACACCATGAACCGCTCGCTGGCTCATTACGTGTGTAACAACGCGCAGAAGACGTAAGGCCGGGATAGGTCGTGTAAGTTTATTACATGACGGCTTGATGGGGAGGGAGCCCCTCGTAGGCTCCGCGAATGTCTCGGACATTGGTCTCTACGTTAACGCTGGGTTGGGCACTCCTCACAGTGCCCGCATTTGCCCTCGTTGAACGTCGAGTCGAGCGCCGGTTCGATGTTCCGGTGAGTGCAGTTCTGATGGTGGACACCTTTTCTGGTTCGGTGCGTATCGTTGAAGATCCGGATGCGAAGGTCATCGAAGTGGTCGTGATTCAAAGTGCGGAGGTGGAGACCGAGGCTGCGATGGATTCCCGGCTGGAGCCGCTCACTTTAAAGATGAGCCAGCAAGGCGGCGTGGTGGCGCTGAGTGCGCGTTACGCGAAGCCGGTTTCGTGGTCATGGAAGAGCTGGCCGCCGGTGAATTTGGCCTACGAGATCAAGGTGCCGCGCCGGTGCGATGTGCAGGTCACCACGCACGATGGCAGTATCCTGCTCGGTGCGCTCGAAGGGCGCGTCGTGCTGGAGAACGACTCGGGCAGCATTTTTACCGGTGAGATTCAGGGCGCGGTCACCGCCCGCAGCAATACGGGCGACGTGGCTATCACCGCCGCTTCGGGTCCGATCGACGTGTCCACCATCGTGGGGCGAATCGTGGTGGGCCGTGCGGGTGATCGCTCCAAACTATCCAGCCAAGGCGGTTATATCGAACTGCAGCGAGCGCGTGGCGAGGTGGTTATCCGTGGCGATGGCTCCGATGCCAAGGTGGGGTTCGCTTCGCCGCTCAAGCATCCCTCGGACATCAAGCTCTCGGGGGGCGAGCTCGCACTCGTGTTGGACCGTGACAGTGCCTGCACGCTGAACGTGCACGCCTCGATGTTTGGCAAAGTCGTCGTGCGCGGCGAACTGCCCCTCAAGATCACGGCGGGTGGCGATGGCCGGTCCTCGTTGGAAGCGATGGTCAACGGCGGCGGCCCGGTCATCACCGCGCGCGTCAGCGGTGGCAGCGTCGTGGTGCGCGGCGTCGAGCCTCTGCCGGTTGCTTGGGTGGGCAGTTCCACGGGCGGCATGTGAGCATGAGCCGCCGGTAGCACGGTAACGTTGCACATTCTTCGCTTCGTGCTGGTTGACCCGTGTGCTTGCATGGAAAATCTTCCGCCATGCCTGCTGATTCCTACGAGCGTCTCGTCGCCAAACTCAAACGTGCCCATTACCTGGGCACCGTTTCCGGCCTCCTCGGCTGGGACGAACAGGTCAACTTGCCGGTGGATAGCATCGACCAGCGCTCGGAGCAGATGGCGGTGATCGCCGAGCTTCAGCACGAAGCGGCGGCCGACCCGGAAATCGGCACGTTGTTAACGGAGCTCGAACGTGGCACGGGCACCTTGGCTGCCGATCGCCAAGTCGTCGTGCGCGAGGCGCGGCGCGACTATGACCGGGTGACGAAACTCCCGGCGGAGTTCGTGGCTGAACGCGCACGGCATGTCAGTCGCGCTTATCACGCGTGGGTCAGCGCGAGGCAGACCGGCGACTTCGCGGCGTTCGCGCCGTTTCTGGAAAAGCACCTCGCGCTCGCGCGCCAAGAGGCGGAGTTCATGGGCTGGGGCGACCGGCCCTACGACTACGCCTTGGACAAGCACGATCCCGGCATGACGGCGGGAGCACTCACGACGCTGTTCACCGAGTTAAAGGCCGGCCTGCTGCCGCTGGTGCGCGCGATTGAACAGTCACCGGTCAAGGCGCCGACGGGGCTGTTTAAGGATTTCCCCGTGGAGCGGCAGCGGACGTTCCTCACCGAAGTCGCCACCGCGTTGGGCTTTAATTTCCGCCGTGGACGGATCGACGTGTCGCCCCATCCGTTTTGCGAAGGCTGCGGCGCGGACGTCCGCATGACCACGCGCTTCGACACCGACAATCCGCTGGATGCGATTTTCAGCGCCGTCCACGAGACCGGGCACGGGCTCTACGAGCAGGGCTTGCCGCTGCCGCACTTGGGCACGCCGTTGGGCCAGCCGGTGGGCATGGGCGTGCACGAGTCGCAAAGCCGGCTCTGGGAAAACCAGGTGGCGCGCAGCCAGGCCTTTTGGACGCATTTCGACCCGCGCCTGCGCGAACTCGCCCCCGGAAACCTGGCCGGCGTGTCTTCGGAGCAGCTGCACCTGGCGATGAACGCCGTCGAACCCACGCTCATCCGCGTCGATGCCGACGAGATACACTATAACCTGCACGTCATGCTGCGCTTCGAGTTGGAGCGCCGGCTCTTCGCGGGCGAGTTGACGATCGCCGACCTGCCGGCCGCATGGAACGCGTTGTCGCAGGAGCTCCTCGGACTCACGCCGTCGTCCGACAAACAAGGCGTGTTACAAGACGTGCATTGGTCGGGCGGGGCGTTCGGCTATTTCCCGAGCTACTGTTTGGGCAACATGATCGCGGCGCAGCTGTGGTTCACGGTGCAAAAGGTGCATCCAGACCTGGCGGCGGATTTCGCGAAGGGTGATTTCTCGCGCCTGCTCGGTTGGCTGCGGACGAACATCCACGAGCAAGGTCGGCGTTATGACACCTTGGAACTGGTGCGTCACGTGACGGGTGAAGAGCTGACGCCGAAGTATCTGCTGCGGTATCTGCAGGAGCGGTATGCGCCGCTGTATCTGAACGCCTGATTCTTTCTCTTTATCTTAATCGTTCTCTTTCGTCAGGTAGCCCGATGGAATCGAACGCCCTGATCGGAAGCGGAAGCGGAAGAGAAAGATTAAGATAAAGAGGAACGAGAAAGAAAACTGCATGCACCTGATCGACACTCACACTCATCTCGATGGCTTCGCCAGCGCGGGCACGCTCGACGTGGCACTGGCGCGTTCGCGCGAGGCCGGCGTTACTGAGATGATCTCCATCGGCACGGCGAGCGACGACTGGGCGTTGATCCGCGACCTCGCGGCGGCGCATCCCGGCGTGGTGCGTTACTCGGTCGGACTGCATCCGTGTTCCGTGGGCGAAAACTGGGCGGACGAAGTGGCGCAGATCGAGGCGTTTTGGAGCGGCATGCCCAAGCCGGTTGCGTTGGGCGAGTGCGGGTTGGATCGCTTTCACCTGCCGAAGGACGACGCGGCGAAAGCCGAGCAGGTCTTCGCGTGGCAACGGGCGGCATTCGAGGCGCAGCTGGTGATCGCGAAACGCCTCGGGTGCCCGGTGGTGGTGCATTCGCGCGGGGCGTTTACCGAGTCGGTGGCGATGATTGATGCGAGCGGCGTCGATTGGACGCGCGTGGTGTTTCACTGTTTCAGCGAAGGCCCGGCGGAAATGGGCGAGCTGATGAAGCGTGGCGCCTACGGCTCGTTTACCGGCGTGCTCACTTATAAGAATGCGGAGAACGTCCGCGAAGCGGCGAAGGTGCAGGGGCTGGCGCGGTTGATGTTGGAAACCGATGCGCCGTATCTGACGCCGGTGCCGCATCGTGGAAAACCCAACGAGCCAGCCTTCATGCGCCTCACTGCGGATTACGCGGCGGCAATGTTTGGGGTGAGCATCGACGAGCTGGCCGCGACGACCACGAAGAACGCGCGGCGGTTTTTTGGGCTGTAGGGCGGCTCTGGTTGGTTGTCGCCCCGAGAGCCCAGGGTGATCCACCCACTCGCTGGCCTCGTAGCTACGGGGACATGAAAAAGGCGGTCCGTGAAGGACCGCCTTTTCATCTTAAATCGTGTGGTTCGCGGGCAACTCAGGCCTCGTCGAACTTGCGGGTGAACAGTTGCTCAAGTTCGACCAGCATTTGCGGGGCATCGGCACCGGTGGCGAGGAACTTGACCTTCGAGCCTTTGCCGGCGGCGAGCATCATGAGACCCATGATCGATTTACCATTCACCTGCTCCTCGTCCTTTTCGACGAAGACGTCGGCTTTGAACTTGTTGGTGATGCGGACGATCATGGCGGCCGGGCGGGCGTGGATCCCCATTTTGTTTTGAACAACCAGCTCTTTGATGTGCTGGCCGGTCGCGGTCGTGTCGTTCTTTTCCATTGCTGTTGGGTTTAGCAAGCTCCGTGCGAGGGCCATGGCTTGCAACCCAAAAACCGGGCGCACAGCGTTTGCGGCGTTATGCCGAAAACCGCCATCATCGTTCCGTGCCGACTCGAATCCACGCGCTTTCCGCGCAAATTGTTGCACCTCATCAAGGGGCGACCGCTGCTGCTGTGGGTGGCCGAACGCATCAAACAGGAGGCCCCGGAGTTTCCCCTTTTCTTCGCGGTGGATGATGAATTGTTGGCCGCACCGCTTCGCGCGGCGGGGTTCCAGGCCATTCTCACCGGCGTGCAGCATCAAAGCGGCACCGATCGTATCGCCGAGGCCAACCGCACGGTGAAGGCGGACCAAGTGATCAACGTGCAGGCGGATGAACCCTTGGTCACGCGTGCGCAAATCCTTACGCTGGCGGAACTCATCGGCGGTTCGGCGGCGATGGCGACCTTGGGCACGCCGTTCACGACGGCGGCGGATTTCAACAACCCAAATCAGGTGAAAGTGGTGTTCGCGCCGGGCGGTGGGCGGGCGCTGTATTTTTCACGGGCACCGATTCCTTATGCGCGGGATCGCGCCGGGCAGGTGGATGATGCGTGGGTGCAGGCGAATCCGTGTTTCAAGCACCTCGGGCTTTACGCCTACAAGGCCGACTTGATCGAACGCTTTGCGAAGCTGCCGCCGGGGCGTTACGAGCAGATCGAAAAGCTGGAGCAACTTCGCGTGCTTGAGAATGGTTACGAGATCCTTTGCGGCGTGACGAACGACCCGACCATCGGGGTGGACACGCCGGAGGACGCCGTGAAGTTCGCAGCTTGGCTTGGCTGAGCAGGGCTGGTCGGCGCTCGCGAGTGGATCGGGCGCCGAGATTAGTGTTGGACGGCATCCGATTGCACGTATTGCTGTGGGGGCTTTACCCCCCCCCTGCTTCTAGTCTGTCCGCGTGCTCCCCTTATGCGGTTTGTTTATCCCCTCTCTGATCTTTCATCTGCGTTTTTGACTTACCCTTGGTTGCACGATCAGGGCGGGCTGGCCGTCTTGGCTGGCTCGGTGGCACTGGCGATGGCCTTGTTATGGTGGCGAGAGCGTCGACGCCGGGCGGGCTTGACGGATGCGGTGGATCGGGGACTGCAACGGGAGCGCGTGCGCCGACACACGCCGGCGGCATTGCGGAATGCGATTGATCAGCTGCGCGAGAATGCGCAGCTGGCCCAAGGGATTTTCGCGTCCAGCCCCGATGCGATTTTGGTGATGGACCCAAGCGATGAGCAGGAGCCCCTGTCCATTGTCATGTGCAGCGATGTCGTCTGCCTCTGGCATCGTTGGCAACGTGACGAGTTGATCGGTCGCAGCGTTAACCTGCTGGAGCGCGACCCGACGCGCTGGACTGCGGCAGAGGCGGCTGAGCTGGTTTCGCGATTGCGGGTGGTGGGCATGGAGCGCGGCGAGATCGAGCATCGGCGCAAGGATGGTTCAGTTTTCCCAGTCGAGTTTACCAACAGTCTGCTCGTGGTAGGTGGGCGGGAGTATGTGCTGGGCTTTGATCGCGACATCACGGTGCGGCGCGGGGTCGAGTCGGCTTTGCGCGCCAGCGAGGAACGTTTCCGGGCTATTTTCAACGCGAGCCCGACGGGTATGCAGTTGCAGGATCCGCATGATCGCGAGGTGCCTATGCGGATTGTGGACGCCAATCGGCATGCGGCCGAGATGCATGGCGTGCGGGTGGAGGACATGATCGGGCGCAGTATGGGAGATTTCGATGCCTCACCGGTCAGCTATGAGACGGCCCAGGCGTGGCTGGCGAGGTTGCGAGCAGCCCGGTCTGTGAGCGGGGAGGCGATTCATCGCCGGGCGGATGGTTCGGAGTTTCCCATCGATTATATTGGCACCTTTGTGGTGCTCGATGGGCGTGAGTTCATTCTGGGCATCGACCGAGACATCACTGAGCGCAAGCGCATGGATACGGAGCTGAACGAGAGTCGTCGTTTGCGCGCAGTGGGAGCGATGGTGGGCGGCATCGCGCACGAGTTTAATAACTTGCTCACGCCGATGCTGCTGCACGTGGACCTGTTGCTGTCGCCGGGAGTGAATCCCGGCGCGGTGCAGGCGGCGGCGCGTCCCCTGCGGCAGGCGGTCACTCAGGCCAGCGATTTGACGCGGCGTATTCTGGCGTTTGGTCGGCACGATGACGCACCGCGCGAGCAGTGCGATGTGTCGGAGGTGGTGCGCGATGCGGTTAACCTCATGGGCAAGACGATCGACCGGCGCATCCGGCTCACGGTGGAGAGTTCCGCGAGCGGGTGGGTTCGCGCGCGGCGCACCGACTTGAGCCAGATTGTGATCAATCTTCTGCTCAACGCCCGTGATGCAGTGATCGAGAAGGGCGCTCAAAATAGCGCCGATTGGTCGCCGGTGATTGAAGTTAAAACGGATCAGGCGGAACCCGTGCGCGAGCATCGCGCCGCCTTGGGGGAGCGTCCGCCCTTGGGTTGGGTGCGGCTGCGGGTGACGGACAATGGAACGGGTATGAACGAGGCGGTGCGGGAGCGCGTTTTCGAGCCGTTCTTTACGACCAAGCCCACGGGGCGCGGAACGGGTTTGGGATTGGCGACGGTGTGGCACTTGGTGCGCGCTGAAAACGGACATGTTATTATTGATTCACGTCTCGGGGAGGGAACGACCATGAACATCTATTTGCCGGCGGCGGCGGCCTCCACCGTGCCGGAAGCGGCCCAAATCGCGTCGATCCCTGACGCGGAATTAAAGGAACCAAAGAGGACCGGGTTGCGCGTGCTGTTGGTCGAGGATCAAGATCTCGTTGGCGGTTCAGTGGAGGGATTACTCGTTCATTATGGCCATGAGGTGCGGTGGATCATGGACGGTGCCGAGGCGTGGACTTGGATTGAGGCGAATCAAAATGGGTTCGATATTCTTATCACCGATTTAAATCTGCCGGGACTGAGCGGGTCGGAGTTGGTCGAACGAGTGCGCGGTGTCGGTTTCAAGGGTAAGATCATCGCCTATAGCGGCATGATTCTTCCCGAGGTGGAGAGCCGGCTGCGTCGCGCGGGCATACACGGATTGCTGGCCAAGCCGTTTCAAATTAACCAGCTGCTGGAACTGTTGCGCGAGTGAGGCGCAGGGGTGGGGGCGTTGTGGATGCTTGGGTCTAGTCTGATGGGCCTGATTGGGCTGGTTTGGGGCTTTTCATGGAACGTGCACGCGTTATGAATTTTTTCGATGCATGCTCGTTACCCCTGCGACGCTCTGCTCCGACCGTGGTCGCGCTTTCTGCGCACCGGTTTGGTTCTTGTCGGCGGCCTCTATCCGACCACCCGGTTGGCGGCTGCTGCGGAATCGCCGTTGAGCGTGGTGGATGATCTGGCGTGGACGAGCGGTGCAGGGGTTTTGCTGGCGTTGGGATTGGCGGCGGCCTGGTGGTGGGAGCGGCGTGATCGGCGTCGGGCCGAGGCAAAACTGAGTTCGGCCAATGATCGGTGGCGGGCGTTGTTTGACGAATCTCCATTGAGCATCTGCGTGTTTGATCCCAATGACCGGGACATCCCTTTCCGCATCGTCGAATGTAACCAATACGCCTGCGATCTACACGGGCGCACGCGGGAGGAGTTGATCGGGCAACCGATGGCGGTGCTCACTCCCTTGGTGCTGACCTATGAGCATGCACAGAACTTCCTCGCCAGACTTCGGAAGGGGCCCATCCGAGGTGAAAATCCTCATCACCGGAAAGACGGCTCGGTGTTTTACATCGAATACGTTGCCCGGCTGGTGGTCATTGATGGCCGAGAATACATGATCGGGGTGGACCGTGATCTTTCGACGGAGCGGGCGCGCCGGGCCAGCGAGGAACAGCTGCGCCGCACGGCGGAGTTGAATCAGTTGGTGCTGCGAGCCTCCAACGACGGTATCTGGGACTGGGTCATCGGCGAAGGTCGCATCACGTTTAGTGATCGTTGTCGCGAGATGTTGGGCTACACGGCCGAGGAGCTGCCGGATGACGAGGGGCTATGGAAATCCCTTTGTCATCCCGAGGACGTGGAGGCGCGGGAGGACTTGCTGCGCCGACATTGGGAGGCGGATGTCCCGTATGTTTTTCAATTCCGGGCCCGGCACAAGGACGGCAGCTGGCGCTGGATCATGAGCCGCGGCATCACGCTTCTGGACGAGGAGCGCCGTCCGGTCCGCATGGTCGGTTCACGCACAGATATCACGGAGCTGAAGCGTATCGACGCCGAGCTGTTGCAGAGCCGCAAGCTCCGGGCGGTGGGCGAAATGGTTGGAGGCATCGCGCATGAGTTTAATAATTTACTCACGCCGATGTTGCTGCATGCGGAAATGTTGGAATTCGAAAACGTGCGCCATCCGAAGCTGGCCGCCCACATTGGTCCGATCTGCGTCGGCATTGATCGGGCCCGCGAACTCACCCAGCGCATTCTCACCTTCGGTCGCAAAGCGGTTGAGGCGCGCGAATGCTTGGACTTGGAGGAGGTGGTGCAGGACAACCTCGCCTTCCTCGCGCAAACGATCGACCGCCGTATCCAGATCTCGATTCATCCGTCCGCTGATCCGCTGGTGGTGTGGGCCAACCGTTCTGACCTCAACCAGCTCGTGGTTAACCTCATCCTCAATGCGCGCGACACCCTGCTCGAAAAGGCCGTGGCGGCGCCGCAGGTTGGTTGGACGCCGCAGGTCGGGATCTCACTCGGGTCGCTCGTTCGTGCTTCCGGTGCACGTGACGAAGTGGATCGGCATACGTTGCGGCGCTGGCACCGGCTGACCGTGCGAGACAATGGCCTGGGCATGAGCGACGAGGTGCGGGAGCGCGTGTTCGAGCCGTTTTTCACGACCAAAGTGGTGGGGAAAGGCACCGGGCTCGGGTTGGCCACGGCCTGGCATGTGAGTCATGCGTTGGGGGGGTGGATCGAGATCGAGTCCCGTGAGGGCGAAGGCACGATGTTTTGCATCTTTTTGCCTGCGGTGGCTGACAAGCAGGCGGCCGCGCCCAGCGTGCGTGGAAAGACACCGATATCGTCGGTCGTGCTGGCCGCACCTGCCGCTGTCGCACAGGTCGCACCGACATCGCCGGTCGCGTCGGCCGTGTCGAGTGGGATGCGTGTGTTGTTGGTGGAAGACAGCGAGATCGTCGCCGGTGCGACGCAGTTGATGCTCGAATCCTTCGGCCACGAGGTCGCATTGGTCACGGACGGACAGGCGGCGTGGGTGGAGCTGTCGAAATATCCCGAGCGCTACGAGATCGTGTTGAGCGACCTGAACCTCCCGGGGATTTCCGGCGTGGAGCTGGTGCGCCGATTGCGCGAAATCGACTACGACGGACGAGTGATCGTTTACAGCGGTTACTTTTCCAGTTCGCACGAAGTCGAATTACGGGCGTTGAAAGCGGATCACCTGCTACCGAAGCCCTTCACTCGCGATCAACTCGGCGTCCTGCTGTCGCGGGCAAGCAAGGTGGCGAATGGGGTTACTTGATGCGGGTGGTTTCGATGGCGGTGATCCACATGACTTCGCAGGAACCGCCGCCGGTGTCGGTGCGGCTCAGTGAAGAGCGCCAACGGTAGCCGTCGGGACTGGAGATCTCGACCAAGTAGCCTTTGAGCGTGACGATGTCGTGGCGTTTGATCGCGAGGAGTTGCCGGCGGATTTCCGGCGTGGCGGGCAGGCAGTGGGTGTTGGCGGAATGCGTGGCGATGAGGTCGGGATCGAGCGGAGGTTCGCTGGACCACGCGTATTCAAACCAACGACCCGACTGGCTGACCTTGAGATCATTGATGACGCTGGCGACGGACATCGGGCCCCAGCCGAGCGCGAGATCGACCGGCGCGAGGGGTGCGGCGGGGTCGTTCCGGTAACGCTCGCGAGCGAGCACGACGGCTTTGACTTCGTAGGTGGCCAGCGGCGTGACGGTGTAGTCGTCATGGCGGAAAGCGGACGGCAAGCTGATGCTGGTTTGAACGGGGTCTTGCGCGGCGGGCATTCCACGCCACGTGGCTACGGGTTCGTGCCACCAGAACCAACCGCCGACGGTGAGGAGCAGAAGCACAATGAGTTTTTTCATGGTGGCGGAGTGGAACCGGTGGAGGCGGGAAAGGCCGAGAGGTGCGAAAGGGAGAGCGGCGTGAGGCGTGGCGCGGCTCGGGATGGTTCACGGGACCAACAAAAAAGCCACTCGCGGTGGAGTGGCTTTGATTGAGAAGGGAACGGGGCGCTGACGCTTCCGTTGCGGGCTTAGATTTTGCCGGCTTTGCGCTTTTCGACGAGTTTGTAGAAGTCGAGGAAGAGCGGGTCGGCGTCGTTCGGACCGGGGGCCGCTTCGGGGTGGTATTGCACCGAGAAGATCGGGAGCTCTTTGTGGCGGAGGCCTTCGACCGTGTTGTCGTTGAGGTTGATCTCGGTGACGATGGCACCGGCTTTGTCGAGGGACTTCGGGTCGGTGGCGAAACCGTGGTTTTGCGCGGTGATGGAGACTTTGCCCGTCTCCAAGTTCTTCACGGGCTGGTTGCCGCCGCGGTGGCCGAACTTGAGCTTAAAGGTGCTGCCGCCGAGGGCGTGCGTGATCATCTGGTGTCCGAGGCAGATGCCGAAGATCGGGAAATGCGGCACGAGGCCGGTCACGGTCTTGTGGATGTAGGGGAGGGCGGCGGGATCGCCAGGGCCGTTGGACAGGAAAACGCCGTCCGGGGCGTATTCTTTAATCTGCTCGGCGGTCGCGGTGGCAGGGAACACCTGCACATCGAAGCCGTGGTTGATGAGCTTGCGAAAAATGGAGTGCTTGGCGCCGAAGTCGAAGGCGGCAACGCGGAAGCGTTTCGTGGGCGTGTGGGGCAGACCGAGGGTCGTGCCGACGGGGACGTAAACCGCGTTGTGGTTGGCCAGATCATCGGCGCGCCAGATGTAGGGCTCTTTGCAGGTCGTGTCCTTTACGTAGTCGCTGCCAGCCATATCGTGCCAGGATTTGGCCTTGGCCACGGCTTCGGCGTCGGTGAGCGGAAGGGTCGAGAGGCAGCATTTCAATGCGCCATCGACGCGGAGCTTTTTGGTGAGCGCGCGGGTATCGACTTCGCTGATGCCGGGAATGCCGTATTTGCGGAGGTAGGCGTCCAGCGAGGATTGGCTGCGCCAGTTGCTGACGATGGGGGAGAGTTCGCGAACGACGAGGCCGCTGGCTTTGGGCGTGGTGGCTTCGGTGTCCTCGTCGTTGACGCCGTAATTGCCGATCATCGGCGCGGTCATCGTGACGATCTGACCGAAGTAGGACGGATCGGTGATGATCTCCTGGTAGCCGGTCATCGAGGTGTTGAACACGCATTCGCCCGCAATCGTGGCATCGGCACCAAAGGCGCGGCCGCGAAACACGGAACCATCTTCAAGGGCAAGAACTGCGGGTTTGAACGTGGACATTAAAGCCAAACGAAAAGCCCTCACTCCGTGCCTGCCAAGGGTTTTGTGGGGCGAGTGTGTAAAACCTTCAAAACTCGCGCGCTGTGACGCTGGACACCTGGCAGCGGGCGTCCGATTACCTGTGGAAAACATGCGCCTTGATAACCTGCTGGCTGTTCGGCCGGTTATGGTGTGCTTGAGTAATCGCGCCCCGGGTATTCCGTGCGACGGTGGACGCGGGGCCTTTTCCCATAACTTGCAGGTCAGTTTGACAGCTTGACGGCATGAACTTACGTCCATGCAAACCCACCATGTCTTACACAGAAGACCGTTCCGCTTGGTTTGAGGGCCAAGGGCTTTGGCAGCACGTTCCTGAAAGCGACTGGAAGGATTGGGCGTGGCAGCTCAAAAATCGGCTCACGAAGCTCGAAGACCTCGAGCGCTACATGACGCTCACGCCGGACGAACGCGCGGGCGTGATCTTCGCGGGTCACAAGCTGGCGATGGCGATCACGCCTTACTTCTTCAACCTGATCGACCGCAACGATCCCAACTGTCCGCTCCGCCTGCAAATGATCCCGCGGGCCGGCGAGGGACAGCTTCACGCCGAAGAGATGCTGGATTCACTGGGCGAGGACGAACATTCGCCGGTGCCGGGCTTGGTGCATCGTTACCCAGATCGCGTGCTGTTTCTGGTGACGGATCGGTGTGCGTCGTATTGCCGTTACTGCACCCGCAGCCGCTTGGTTTCCAACGCGCAGGACTACAACTTTCACCCTGAATACGAGCAGGGGTTGCGCTACATCGAGTCGCATCCGGAGATCCGCGACGTGTTGCTCTCGGGGGGCGATCCGCTGCTGCTTTCCGATCGCAAGCTCGACCA
>CBRAFO010000086.1:0-16185 GCA_967755175.1 uncultured Opitutaceae bacterium
ACGTAATCCAGCACGGTTGGCCAGCCCTTCATCAGGGTCAGCGCCCCCACCAACACCACAACCCAAAGGCCAAAGATCGCCTCGACCTCACCGAAGAAGTGCAACACCTCCCCCATGAAACTCACCTCGTCAGGATACCCGTCCCCATCGGAGTCGGTGTTCTGCGCGGCTTGATCCTTGAGTCGGGCGTGGTGCGCCTTTTCGACCTCATGCGCCCAATGCCGAAACTTGCCCGCCACGAAGGTGTGCAGGATCGCCAATAGAAAGATCACCGTGGCCACGACATTGAACGGCTCCGCTTTCGCCCGTGCGATCAGCACATCCAAGACGCCTCCGCCCGCATCCGCGTAGGTTGACAACGCACGAGGGAACTCCGCCGCCAACGCCGCGCCCTCGGTGGCCGCCGCGAGCGGCAGCACGCCGAATCCCATCACCGCCAGTAGCGCGATCCCCCTACCCATGCGGTTTTTCATGCGCAAAACCAACGCGCCACCGCCACCGCCCGCAAGTGCTTTACGGGGTTAACCCAAGAGCGCCGGCAATTCCGACAACGCGTGAATAAACCGGGCGGACTCGCGTTTCACTTTTTCGCGCGCCATGTAGCGGCCGAAGCCCACAAACAAATCCACCACCGGCTTCGTCTCCAAGTCGCTGGCGCCATCGCCAACCATCACGATTTTCGCGGGGGAGAACTCACGTTTCAGTCGCTGGATGACTTCAGGTTTACCGCCCGAGCGCGTGGTCGGATAAGCCTCGTCAAAACCCGTGTAGTTGCCGGCTGCGTCAAAAAACAAATCCACCGCCTCGATGCGTTCGATGCCGAGGTGGTCGGCCAGCGGTCGGATCGCATTGCGAAAGCCGCCGCTGATGATGAGCGGAGTCCAGCCCGCCTTGCGCGCCGCCGCGATGGCGGTGATCGCATCCGGCTCAATCGTCTCGATGTAGCGACGACCGACTGCGGCCACGTCCGCCGCGCCGGGACGGATGATTTCCAGACGTCGGCCAAAGACCGCCTCGACGGCGATTTTCCCGTCCATCGCCTCGTTGGTCATCTCCTCGACCCGCTTAAAAATTTCGGGCCCGCGCACGCGCGCGAGTTCATCGATTCCCTCGATGGAACTGAGAGTGCTGTCGCAGTCAAAAATCAGAAGCTTGGGAGAAGACACCGAGCCAAGAAAACGCCCGCCGCAGTCCCGTGCAACGCGTTTCAGCGCAGGCCCGAAACAGGACCACCACAACTACGCCCCCTCCGAATGTAGGAGCCTGCTTGCAGGCGATGAGAGCCCAACGCCCACGTTAATCCCCCGAATCGCCTGCAAGCAGGCTCCTACATTTCAAAACAACTCCCCTTGCTCCCCGCCCGGCGGCTTCACGCCTAGTGCCGGCCCATAGCGCTCCAACCAGTCATCGAGCTTCTTCGCGTAATAATCCGGATCATACGGTGCCTGCACCGCGTCGTAGAGTGACACCGGCCGCGCGCGCTGCCAGTCGCTGGTCCCGCCGCGTTGCTTCACGGAAATATAATAAATCACCCGCTCGCCCATGCGCGGACGCGGGTTGAGCTGCAACGCCGCCTCCGCCGAGGCCCGACGCGGCTTGCCTCCGCCTTCGATGAACCGCTCGTAAGCGTCGGGGTTCATGCTCAGCACTTCCGCCTTGGCCACTTCCGTGACCGGCAGCGCGCGCTTCGCCAGCTTCGCCCGATAATCATCCACCATCGCCAACGGCGACTCGGTGCTCGCGCCCACCAGAAAACGAATGAGCTGATTCCCGAGCTTCTTCAGGAACGGTTCGATCCCCCGCGACCGCAGCGCGCTCCCGCGGATGATCACCTTCTTGCCGTCATAGAGCGCGTAGTTCTTGGCCTTGTAGGTCCACATCGCCTCATAGCGCCCGTCGTATTCGAGCTCGATGCCCGGCGGCAGCACGCCGACGACGCGCTCCAGCAACGCCTCCGGCCGGTCGTAAAACTCATGCGATGACAGATAAATGCCGTCCGTATCCGCTTCGAGGATCGTGCAGCCGTGCCGTGCAAACTCATCGATCAACACCTGCAGCAACTCGCGCCCGCGCCGCGTGACCTCGGCCGCCAGTTCACCATCGCCGAAACGCGCGCCGGAGAAACCCAGGTAGCCGTAAAACGAGTTGATGAGGATCTTGAAGCTCGACTGGCGTGCCTGCGCCTCCGCCCGCTCCTCTTCGGTCGGCGCAGTCTTCGCGAGCTGTTTGTAGCGCAGTCGGTATTCGCGCAACGACGTGAGCAACGGGATGAACACGCCGAGCGTGTCGTTACGCGGATTCCGCCCGATCGCCATGAGCAAACTCGGATAGAGCGACGCCACGTCAAAATGGAGCACATGGCGGAACACGCCTTCCGTAAAACTCCGTGTGTAGCCGCCCTCGAACGGCGTCACCTCCGGCGGCACGGGGCACGACTGACGCGCATGGTAGTAGTGTTCGAGAAACAGCAGGTCGATCTTGCCAGTCGTTCCGCGCAGCGTCGCCTCCTGCAGCAGAATCGGAAACGTGCGCACCTGCTCGAAATACGTCGGCAGCAGCAGATCCGCGATCCCCTTGGTCTCGCGCAAATCGTCCGTCAGGTAGGCGAGAAACTCCTCGCGGTTATCCGTGAACGCCGCGTGGATTTTGTCTCCCGCGAGATAGGTGCGCTCGCTGTCCTCGTCGGTGATGCCAAAATACACCGCGACATCCTTCAACCCATACGAAGTGAGTTCGCGCGTGGTG
The DNA here is from genome assembly GCA_967755175.1 of uncultured Opitutaceae bacterium. Lineage (GTDB taxonomy): Bacteria > Verrucomicrobiota > Verrucomicrobiia > Opitutales > Opitutaceae > Rariglobus. The sequence continues at coordinate 2,746 of CBRAFO010000086.1, forward strand.
ATGTCGTATTGTTGAACGAGCAGGTAGGTATCGACGACCGTGCGCCCGGGCAGATCGCAACGCGGGAAATCGATCCAACGTTCCGCGACTTTCAGACGGCTGTTGCGGAACGTCGCCTTCTGGCCAAAGCGGCCCCACGCGCACGGCACTTTCAGCTTCTTCGCGCGCTGCCGCAGGTAATCGAGATCGAACTTAAAGATGTTGTGCCCCTCGATCACATCCGGGTCTTCCTCGGCGAGCACGGCGTTGAACTGTTCGAGCAGACGCTTCTCGCCCTCCGCCGTCATCTCATCGAGCACAAGCAGACGAGTGCGGTCACCAAAACGCAGGCCGATCGCGAGCACGCGGTCGTCCGCTTTGACCGCATCGCTAAACTCGCCGTCACTCGACGCCGTCTCGATGTCGAGCTGGCAGCGGCGCAACTGGTGAAAGCTCAAATCACGATAAAGCCGCTGACGCTTTTGCAGGAGAAACTGGCTCTCCAAAGGACGCACGACGTCCACGCCGCCGGTCTCCTTGGCCGCCTTCAAAAACGCATCGAACGCCGTGAGCGTATCCGCATGCGCCAGCCAGTTGAAGACGCCCACACCCTTCAGCGTCTCAAGAGTTATTCCCTCAGTCGGGACCACGGAGCTGTTATTGAGCCACGCGAACGGCCGAAGTGACTCTGTCCGCGTGGTGCGTGAGCCATCGGTGCCAGCCACGCAGAGGTGAACCAGACCCTCGGCATCGACCCAGACGCCGCAGAGAGATTCGTTCGCCGTGTTCATAGGGTCGAAAGTATCGGGCCGAAATGCAGGATCGAAATGGTGGAGCCTGCTTGCAGGCGATGAGACGCTCACGACTGCGGTAACCTCCCGTATCGCCTGCAAGCAGGCTCCTACATCAAACCTCAAATCAATCCGTTCCGCCTCAGAACGACGGCTGGACGTAAACCATCACGACCGCGACGACCGCGAGCACGACTGCCACAGTGGACAGCACGCAGATCGCACCACGGCGACGGTAGCCAATACCGGCGAGCGCCGACAGGCCGAGCCAGCAAACCAGCTTCACGATCATCCACACGGCGAGGTGGTTTTGATACAGCTTGGACATCAGCCCGAAGCCGCTGACGAGCACCAGCAAGCTGGCGATGCCCGTGATCATGAGGGTCTTCTTGCGCGTCTCGGCCGGGGCCGCGAAGGCATAGAACGTGTAGCCAAACAGCACGAACAAGGAGACAAGGTGGATGATGTGGTAAACGGTAGGTGACATGGTGTGAAAGACACCGTTGTCGGCGAACCGCCTATAAAAGTCTAGGGCTGGTTTTCTCAGGCTAAGACCCGTTACCCAAGCCTGCCCGTTTACCGGAGATCGAGGGGCTATGCCCCGCAGGTTACTTCGACGACCTGCAAAGAAAAAAGAAGTGGTGACACTCCGCCTGTGCCGTGCGCCCAAAGGCTCGAGAACCTTTTTGCGATTAGGTGGGCTCCTCCGGATGGCTTCGTGCTTTCCGATTTACGGCCTAGCAGTCCCCCACCCGTTCCGGATCCCGAATTTTATCAAAGGAGAGAGCAGTTATTGAAAACGCCTCGAACACCGCAGGGTGTCACCGCAGAAAACGTAGTCCGGGCGTCCCCACCGTCAACCGCCATCACGGGAATTCCCGAGCATAAAATTCAAACTTAGCCACGAGCGCCAGCGAGTGGAGATCGGCCCCGGCAATCCGATCCGCTAACCACTAATTAACACTTATCGGCACTAATTCCGATCCGGGTTAGAACGTAGCTACGAGCGTGAGCGAGTGGATGCCTCGATCTCCAATCCAGTTTTGCCACAAAGATCACAAAAGGCCCGGTCTGCGGGCTACCGTGTCCCGCGCGCCCATAGGCGCATCCGATACCTTCCGTCACTACTCACTACCCGCTACCCACTACTTCTTTTCCCCGGTCCGCTTCCCCAACCCGCGCACGCCCCATGCCGCCAGCAGCGTGACGGCGGCCAGCATGCAGCCGGGAGACACGGCGACCACGCCTGCCGCACCCAACGCTCCGGTCACACCGATCACCAGCCAGTCGGTCGCGCGGCCACCGCCTGTGGCTCGCCACTGAGCAATCGCCAGCACCAGCCACAGCGCACCGCCCACCGCGAGGGAGCCAATCAAGAACCGTTCGGACACCACCGTCTTTCCCTGCCCTTTGAGAAGAACCGCCAGCAGCCAAAACAATGCCTGATTAAAAAACACCAGCCCCAGCGCCAACACACCGATAAGCGTGCGGTTGATGGGGAAATTCCCATCGGCACTCACCGGTATCCGACTGGCGATCGCGCAACCCGTGCAGGAAAAATAAGCTCGGCCGGGCTGCGGACGCGCCACGTGAATCGGCACGCCGGAATACTCGCAACGAAGGTCACTCATGACGGAAACAGGGAGCCCCACTCACTCGTCCTCCTCGAGCGACATGGGATCGAGATACTTCATGATGATCTTCTGGAGCTCGTCCAAAAACAGGAAACAGGCGAACGCCTTTTGGATCGTCTCACTCAGGTCGCCCATGCTGCTGCTGGCCTCCAATGCCTCCAGCGTATCGTCGGACACCTTCGCCAAGTGCGTCGCACGGAAACGCAGACGCAGCGCGGCGCAGGCCCGCAACACGGGCTCGGCGTTGTCGCGATCAAAGGCCACCACGCCCTCACTGAAAAACTCCTGGTCGAAGAGCGAAAACAGCCGGTCGCAGTCGTCGCGTTGCGAAGCCAGCAAGTCCTCGCTCCAGACGGCGGCGAGTTCCGCGTCGGCGTCGCTCAACGCGAGTGGCACCGCGAGGTTCTCACGCAATTCGTCAGCCACCGACTTGATCAAGTCGAGTAGCGGGGCGACCGCCGGGATACTGAGCCGGACCTCAACTCTTTTCATCGGGTTCGAGCGTGGCGGAGAGGTGCCACTGTTGAAGGGAAAAAACGTAAGCCTCGGCGTTTTCGCGCATCCCCACCCACACGACCGAGCGCCCTTGTTCGTGGGCCTCCAACATGTGTTTGGTCGCAGTCGCCTCGTCGAAGCCGAAGAGCTTGCGCAGCACCATGACCGCATAGGACATGCGGGTGACGGCGTCGTTTAGAAAAACGACACGCCATCCATGCGGTGCCAGCGACTGGGTTGTAGGCGAGGAAGTTGGGCTGGTTCGAGAGCTGGAAGACATCGAGCGGAAAGGCAGTAAACGCACCGCCGGGCGTCGTGCAACCCCTCAGGCGAGGCATTTACGGCGAGATGATTTTCAACCGCAAAAACCGTCTGGGTGCGGCGGCGGACAGAATCTCAAGCCCCGACGCGATCACGTCGGGGCCAGAGGTCAGTCCTTAGAACATTTCAAATAAAGCCATAGCCGTAGTGCTTTAAGTAGGGGCTTCGCTTGCGAAGCCCGGATTGAAGTTCGGGGGACTTTCCTGCGAGCGCGGGCGTCGCGAGCGACGCCCCTACATCACGAACCCGTGATCGTGTGCTCGAAACAGGGCTACGACTTTGAAAGGCTCAGGCGTTCTCCATCTCGCGCACGACGGCGGCGATGTGATCGGCCGCCTCGGCGACCGGGACCTTGATGACGTCTTTCTTCGAGCGCCACTTGAGCTCGATGACGCCGGCCGCGAGGCCTTTGCCGCCGATGGTGATGCGCAGCGGAATACCGATCAGATCGGCGTCCTTGAACTTCACGCCCGGGCGCTCTTCGCGGTCGTCGATAATGACGTCCGCACCGGCCTTCTCGGCCACTTCGGCGAGCTGTTTAGCCAACGCCGCAGGCTCGGCGACCGACGGGTCGAGGAGTGTGATGATGATCTGGAACGGAGCGACCGCCCACGGCCAGATGATGCCGTCGTTGTCATGGCTCTGCTCGATCACGGCCTGCAGCGTGCGGCTGATGCCGATGCCGTAACAGCCCATGACCATCGGGTGATTCTGCTTGGCGTCGTCGGTGTAAACCGCGCCGAACTTCTCCGAGTATTTGGTGCCGAGCTTGAAGATGTGGCCCACCTCGATGCCGCGCTTCACGGAAAGCGGCTGGCCGTTCTTCGGGTCAGGCTCGCCCGGACGCACGCGGCGGAAATCGCCGAACTTCGTGATCGCGAGATCGCGGGTCACGTTGACGTTGCGCACGTGGAAACCGTCTTTGTTCGCACCGGTCACACCATTGCCGATGAGGCGAATGGCATGGTCGGCAAACACGCCGGCGAGGGCCGACGGATCTTTGATGGAACCCTTGACCGCGCCCAGGCTGCCGGGCTTCGCACCGAGCACCGGCTCGATTTCGTCGGCGGTCGCAGCGCGCGTGAGCGTGAAGCCGAGGGAGCCGAGCTTGGCCTCTTCGAGTTCGTCGTTGCCGCGAAGGATTACGAGGAACGGCTTGCCGTCGCCGATATAGACGAGGGTCTTGAACTGCTGGTCGGCCTTCACTCCGAACGGAGCGGCTTCGAGCGCGGCGATGGTCACCACGCCCGGGGTGGCGAACTCCTCGACGGCACCCACTGGGGCGGCATCGACGAGGTCGGCAGGCACGAGTGCGCTGGTGGCTTTCTCGCGGTTGGCCGCGTAGCCGCTCTCTTCGTTGTAGATCACGTCGTCGTCGCCGATTTCGGCGGGGACCATGAACTCATGGGAGAAGCTGCCGCCCATCACGCCGGTGTCGGCCTCGACCGCGATGGCGGTCACGCCGATCCGTTTAAAGAAGCGCGCATAGGCGTCCTTCATGGCGAAGTAGCTCTTCACCGCGCCCTCGTCGTTGGCGTCGAAGGAATAGGAATCCATCATCACGAACTCGCGGGCGCGCATCAGGCCGAAGCGCGGACGGATCTCGTTACGGAACTTGGTGGCGATCTGGTAAAAGTTTTTCGGGAGATCGCGGTAGCTGGTGATCTCGTTCTTCACGAGCGGCGTGATGATCTCTTCGTGGGTCGGCCCGAGCACGAACTCAGGTTCGCGGGAACGGCCCTTGTTGGCACCGGCGTTGTCGGCACGGAACATGATCTCACGGGCGGCGGCCCAACGCGGACCCTGCTCCCAGTTGTCCACGGGATGGAGGTGGGGCATCCACAGCTCGATGGCGTCGGAGACCTCCAGCTCTTCGCGGCAGATCTGCGAGATCTTCTGCATGACGCGCAGGCCGAGCGGCATGTAGGTATAGAGACCGCCGCCGAGCTTGCGCACGAGACCGGCGCGCATGAGCAATTTATGGGAGACAATCTCAGCGTCGGCAGGGCTGTCGCGGAGCGTGGAGATGTAGAACTTGGACCAAGTCTTCATGAAGCCCGCGAACGAAGCACCCGACCCCGCCCGGGGCAAATGTTATTCCGCACCATCCGGCTGGTCGCCGGATGTGCGAAGTAGCGAGTAGCGAGTAGCGGGTAGCGAGTAGAGGGCAGCCCCGAAGCTCCGAACAAAGTAGACGCGGCGGCCCGCCGCGTTTCCGAAAGGCATCGATCCGGTGAACCACTACAATCTGGCTAACCACTAATTTTCACTCATCGGCACTAATTCCGATCTTGGGGAAACGGACCAGCATACGCACACGCCTCTCTGCTCCGAACTACTCACTACTCACTACTTCTCCGGTCCCCCCAATACCCCGCGTGGGAGGGAAACCGGGCTCGGCCAAGGCGGCCGACGTGGAGGTGGGCCAGCGGACCTCCGAACTACTCACTACCCGCTACCCACTACCCGCTACTTCTCCCATCCCCCCACGCTTGCTTTGCGCAAGCGCACCCGTTCACTCGCGCGCATGTCGAGTCCTCTGAACCGGAAGCCCTGGCCCATGAAGTGGGTCGTCCTCGCGATCATCGCGTGCCTGATTCCCTACACCTGGATCACCCTGGCCTACCGGAAACCCGGTCCTAGCTACCAACCCTACGAGGACTCCAAACAGCGCGCCAACACCCTGCGCCTGCTCGACGCCGGCTTTCAGCGCATCACCGTCCCCGCCGAACGTCCCGCCGATCCGCAACTCCTCGTGACCGCGATGAACTCGCTCGCCACCGTGACAGAAGCCCCCGGTGGTCTGGCCGACGGATTGGGCACGACGCTGGTCGAGATGCCGCAGCTTCCCCAGTCAATCAGCGCGGTCTCGGCTCCGCATGAAGCCACCTCCCTGCTGCCCTATCCGGTGGTATTCACCTGCACGTTGGGTGACCAAAAGCACCAACTCGGCGGCGCGCAGGTCTTCATGAGAGGCAAGAGCGTGGTAATCGTGCCGCAGTTCGAACCCCTCAACGGCGACCTCACCGCCCGCACCAAGGAAAGCGTAGTGTCCATCACCCTCCCCGGCGGATCCCTCAAAGCCGGCCACTACACCCTGATCCTCTCCGGCAGCGAGCAGTCGAAGCAGTGGGAAGTTGAGGTGCGCTAACCCCCCTCGCGCTACAAGCGCCAGCGAGTGGGTCTCCTGCAAAAACGCAGAAAGTAACGTTGCTCCGGCTCTTTGCGCTGGCCAGAAGCTACGTAACTTATGGCTCGCGTTAAGTCACCGTCCCCCTCGGTCACGGCCAACAGCCCCGCTTACGGCCGACTCTCCGCATGAACAAGAAGGCGCTGACGGAGACGGACATTCGGACGAAGTTTATTACCCCGGCCATCGTTGGTCCCAACGGTGCCAAATGGGATGTGATGACCCAGATCCTTGAGGAATATCATTTCACCAAGGGTCGCGTCATCGTTCGCGGCAAAACCGTAAAACGCGGCGACGCCAAGAAAGCCGACTACCTTCTCCTTTATAAGCCCAACCTCCCGATTGCCGTCGTCGAGGCCAAGGACAACAACCACTCCGTCGGCGCCGGGATGCAGCAGGCGCTCGAATACGCGGAGACCCTCGACATCCCGTTTGCCTACAGTTCCAACGGTGACGCCTTCCTCGAACACGACCGCACCGGCAGCGGCCCCGTCGTCGAACGCGAGATACCCCTCGATCAGTTCCCCTCCCCGGCCGACCTCTGGGAACGTTATCGCAAAGCCAAAGGCTACACCGCCGCACAGGAAAACGTCGCCACCCAAGACTACTACGCCGACGGCTCGGGCAAGATGCCGCGTTACTATCAACTCAACGCCATCAACCGCACCGTTGACGCCATCGCCCGCGGCGAGAACCGCATCCTGCTCGTCATGGCCACGGGCACCGGGAAAACCTACACCGCATTCCAGATCATCTGGCGCCTCTGGAAATCCGGTGCGAAGAAACGCATCCTCTTCCTCGTCGATCGCAACATCCTCGCCGACCAGACGAAGACCAACGATTTCAAGCCGTTCGGCAAGGCGATGACCAAGGTCACTAACCGCACCGTCGATAAAGCGTTCGAGATCTACCTGTCCCTCTATCAAGCCGTCTCCGGCACCGAGGAAGAGCAGAACATCTACAAGCAATTCTCCCCCGACTTTTTCGACTTGGTCGTGGTGGACGAGTGCCATCGCGGCAGCGCGGCCGACGACGCCTCCTGGCGCAAGATCCTCGAATACTTCTCCTCCGCCACCCAGATCGGCCTCACCGCCACGCCCAAGGAAACCAAGGACGTCTCCAACATCGATTACTTCGGCGCGCCCATCTACACCTACTCGCTCAAGCAGGGCATCTCCGACGGCTTCCTCGCTCCCTACAAAGTTGTCCGCATCGGTCTCGACAAAGACCTCGACGGCTGGCGTCCCGAAAAAGGCAAACTCGACAAACACGGACACGAGATCGAAGACCGCGAATACAACGACCTCGATTTCGACCGCAGCCTCATCCTCGAAAAGCGCACCACGCTCGTCGCCGCCAAGATCACCGAATTCCTCAAGGCCACCAGCCGCTGGGCCAAGACCATCGTCTTCTGCGAGAACATCGACCACGCCGAGCGCATGCGACAGGCCCTCGTCAACGCCAACGCTGACCTCGCCGCCGCCAACCCCAAATACGTCATGCGCATCACCGGCGACAACGACGAGGGCAAGGCCCAGCTCGACAACTTCATCGACCCCGAGTCCACCTACCCGGTCATCTGCACCACCTCGAAGCTCATGACCACCGGCGTCGATGCGCAGACCTGCCAGCTCATCGTGCTCGACCGCCGCATCGCCTCCATGACGGAGTTCAAGCAGATCATCGGTCGCGGCACCCGGATCAACGAGGACTACAACAAGCTCTACTTCACGATCATGGATTTTAAGCGCGCCACCGCGCTGTTCGCCGATCCCGACTTCGACGGCGACCCGGTCCAAATCTACGAACCCAAGGCCGACGACACGGTCGTCCCGCCCGACGATATCCCCGACGATCCGACCGTTGACGAAGAGCCTGGCCCTTACGACACGACCCACGCCGATGATTTCAACAACGACGGCAAGACCGGCGGGAAACCCCGTCGCTACATCGTCGATGACGTCATCGTCACCGTCGCCACCGAGCGCATCCAATACATGGATGCCGACGGCAAACTCATCACCGAGTCGCTCAAAGATTTTAGCCGCAAGACCGTCCGCAAAGCCTTCGCCTCGCTCGACGAGTTCCTGACCGCTTGGAACGACACGGCGAAGAAACAAGCCATCATCGACGAACTCGCGCTCCAGGGCGTTTTCCTCGACGAACTCGCCGCCCAAGTCGGTCCCGACCTCGACGCCTTCGATCTCATCTGCCACGTCGCCTTCGACCAGCCCCCGCTCACGCGTCGCGAACGTGCCGACCGGGTCCGCAAGCGCCACGTTTTCGGCAAGCACGGCGTGCAAGCCCGCTCCGTCCTCAACGCCCTCCTCGACAAATACGCCGACAGCGGTCTGAAGAGCGTCGAGTCGCTCGAAATCCTCAAAGTCGATCCGCTGACCACCTTCGGCACCCCGTTCGAGATTGTGAAGCTCTTCGGCGGCAAACCCGCCTACCTCGCCGCGATCGCCGAACTGGAATCCGAGCTCTACGCCGCATGAGCGACCCGGGTTCCAGGTCTTCCGGTTCATCCGACCGATCAGTCCCATCCGACCGATCCGACCGATCTTCCGGAAACCGCCTGCGCCCCAGCGGCGGCTACCGAGACCTCCGCAGCTTCCAGACCACCACGCTCATCTACGATGGCACGGTGGCGTTTTGCTCCCGCTTCGTTGACTCCCGCTCGCGCACCGTTGACCAGATGGTGCAGGCCGCCCGCAGCGGCCGCCAAAACATCGCCGAGGGCAGCCGCGCTGCCGCGACCTCCAGCCAGACCGAACTCCGCTTGGTCAACGTCGCCCGCGCCAGCCTCGACGAACTGCTCCTCGACTACGAAGATTTCCTCCGCCAGCGAAAACTGCCCCAGTGGGCCCCCAGCAGCCCCGAAGCCTCCGCCGTGCGCTCTGTCGCGGCGCAGTTGCGCCGCAAAGATCCGTCCGATCAGTCCCATCGGTCCGATCCGTCCGATCACTCCGCAGCCGCCGCCTATGCCCCCTGGCTCGACCACGCCGATTCCGCCGTCGTGGCCAACACCCTTATCTGCCTGATCCACCAGGCCAACTACCTCCTCGACCGGCAGGTCAGCGCCCTTGAGCGCGACTTCATCCACGAGGGCGGCTACTCCGAACAGCTCGCCGCCGCCCGGTTAGCCCAGCGGCGTGGTATTCCCAGCCCGCAGCCTCGGTCCGATCAGTCCGATCGGTCGGCTCCGTCCGATCTCCCGAGCGCCCGCCCGAAACCTGCCGCACCCACCTGCACGCGGTGCGGCCACCCCATGGTCCTGCGCACCGCCCGTCAGGGCACCCAGGCCGGCAAGCAGTTCTGGGGGTGCTCCGGGTATCCCACGTGCAAGGCTACCTTGCCTATTACCTGAGCCGTCGTTCAGGCTCCGTCCTCTTTTTCCCTTTTCGTCCGCTTCGCTCCGCCATGCCCAACGTCTCCAACATCGTCAAAACCATCCAGGACATCATGCGCAAGGACGCCGGCACCTACGGCGACGCGCAACGCCTGGAGCAGCTCGGCTGGATGTTCTTCCTCAAAATCTTCGACGACCGCGAAAAGGAGATGGAGCTCCTCCGCGACGCCTACCGCTCGCCCCTCCCCAAGCACCTCCGCTGGTCCACTTGGGCCACCGACGAAGAAGGCATCACCGGTGAAGGCCTCCTCGACTTCATCAACGGCACCCTCCTGCCCAAGCTGAAAACCCTCACAGGCGGCGGCGACAAGATCTCCGGCCTCATCCGCACCGCCTTCGAGGACGCCAACAACTACATGAAGAACGGCACGTTGATGCGCCAGGTCATCAACAAGATCAACGGCATCGACTTCAACGCCTCCGATGATCGCCACATGTTCGGCGACATCTACGAAAAGCTCCTCAAGGACCTCCAGTCCGCCGGCAACGCCGGTGAGTTCTACACCCCGCGCGCCGTCACCCGCTTCATCGTCGAACAGGTCAACCCCCGCCTCGGCGAAACCTTGATGGACCCCGCCTGCGGCACCGGCGGCTTCCTCACCTGCGCCATCGAGCACCTCCGCAGCCAGGCCAAGACCGAGGCCGACGAACGCACCATCCAGGACTGCTTTTCCGGCATCGAGAAAAAGCACCTCCCCCACGTCCTGTGCATGACCAACCTGCTCCTGCACGGCATCGACGTCCCGTCCAACGTCCGCCACGACAACACCCTCGCCCGCCCCCTCGTGGACTGGAAACCCCGCGACTACGTGGACGTCATCGTGACCAACCCGCCCTTCGGCGGTATGGAAGAAGACGGCATCGAGGCCAACTACCCCGCCGAGTTCCGCACCCGCGAAACCGCCGACCTCTTCCTCGTCCTCCTCATGCGCGCCCTCAAGCCCGGCGGACGCGCCGGCCTCGTCCTCCCCGACGGCACGCTCTTCGGCGAAGGCGTCAAAACCCGTATCAAGGAAAAGCTCCTCGGCGAGTGCAACCTGCACACCATCGTCCGCATGCCCAACGGCGTGTTCGCGCCCTACACCGGCATCCGCACCAATCTCCTCTTCTTCACCAAGGGCACGCCCACCAAGGAAGTCTGGTATTACGAGCACCCCTACCCGGCTGGCGCCAAGAGCTACAACAAGGGCAAGCCGATCCGCATCGAGGAGTTCGAGCCCGAACGCGCCTGGTGGGGCTCCGAAGACGACGGGTTTAAGACCCGCGTCGAAAACGACCGCGCCTGGCGCGTGTCGATCGACCAGATCAAAGCCGGCGGTTACAACCTCGACCTCAAGAACCCGCACAGCACCGACGAAGGCCCCGGCGACGTGGACCACCTGTTGCCCGAATACGAAAAGCTCCTCGCCCAAATCGCCGCCACCCGCGGCGAGCTGAAGGCGCAGCTGATGGAAGCGCTCAACCGCTGATGCGCCCGCAACGCCTCCGCCTTTCCGGTCCCCATTCGTCCGCTCCGTCCGATCCGTCCGAGCACCCCGCCCGATGACCCTCGAAACCTTCTTCGAAAAGTTCGCCCAATTCGCCGACGCGCCCGGCGCAGTGGCGAAGATGCGCGAGCTGGTGCGGCACTTTGCGGTCACGGGCACTCTCGTCCACCAAGACCCGACCGACGAACCTGCATTGGCTCTGCTCGATAGGATTGCCGCTCACAAAACAGCACTGGCGAAAGCAGGAAAGCTGCGCGGGCCGACCACAGTCGCTCCAATGTGCGCTGACGAAGGCGCTCACGTCCTTCCGTCATCTTGGACATGGGTGCGTTTCGGCGAGATTATGGTGAACCGAGACGGAGAGCGCATCCCTGTGAGCAAAGAAGAACGCGCCACGAAAGCGAAGACCTACGACTACTACGGTGCATCTGGCATCATCGACAAAATTGACGGCTATCTCTTCGACAAGCCGCTCCTCCTCATCGGAGAAGACGGAGCGAATCTCATCAACCGCTCGACGCCCATCGCCTTCATAGCACGCGGACAATACTGGGTGAACAACCACGCCCATGTTCTCGACGGCATCTCGGAAGATTTCCTCCAGTTCATCGAACTGCACATCAACGCCATCAATCTCGAAAAATACGTCACCGGCTCCGCGCAGCCGAAGATGAATCAGGCGAAGATGAACAGCATCCCGATTGCCCTCCCTCCCCTCGCCGAGCAAAAGCGAATCGTGGCGAAGGTGGATGAGTTGATGGCGTTATGTGATCAGTTGGAGGCGCAGCAGCCGGAACGGGAGACGCGGCACGCCGCGCTCGCCCGCGCGTCGCTGGCCCGCTTTGCCGATGCGCCCACGGTCGATAGTCTCCGCTACCTTTTCCATCCGGCCTACCCCATTTCCCCGGCCGACCTCCGCAAATCCATCCTCACCCTCGCCGTCCAAGGCAAACTGGTCTCCCAAGACCCCAAAGACGAACCGGCGGAAGTGTTTTTGGATGCGTCGACAAAGATCAAAGCGAAGAAAGTAAAATGGTCCGGGGCGATCGCGGAGCAGGAAAAACCATTCCAGCTACCTACTTCTTGGAAGTGGCTTCGACTTGGTGAAGTCGCTTCCCTGAAACACGGCTACGCATTCAGCAGCAAATTCTTCACAAGCGAGCCAGCGCCTTTCGTTTTAACGACGCCCGGAAACTTCCATGAAAAGGGCGGCTTTCGAGATCGTGAATCGAAGAGGAGATATTATTCCGGTCCAGTTGATCCGGAATTTATTCTGCAGACCGGCGACCTGATCATTCCAATGACCGAACAGGCAGCGGGTCTTCTGGGGAGTCCCGCATTCATCCCGAATGATGGCCGAAGCTACATTCACAACCAACGTCTCGGCAAACTCACCTTCATCGAGTCAATTGTCCCCGAATTCGCCTTCTGGTTTTTCAATTGCGAGTTCTTCAGGGGAGAACTCGCGAGAACCTGCACGGGAATGAAAGTCCGGCACACGTCTCCTGATCGGGTGCTGAAAGTTCCCTTCCCTGTTTGTCCCCTCGCCGAACAACGCCAGATTGTGGCCAAAGTGGATCAACTGATGGCCCTCGTGGATCAGTTGGAAACCCAGCTCGCCGCCTCCCGAACCACCGCTGCCAATCTCCTCGACGCCCTCGTCGCCGATCTCACCGCCGCGCGCCCGGCTCCCGATGCCGAAGTCATCGATCTCCACTCCAGCCCCGAATTTATCCGCACGTTGCTGGCTGCCGAGATCGCCGAGCGTCTGCGCGAGGATCGCTATTTCGGCCAGGTGAAGCTTCAGAAAATCATCTACCTCGCAGAATACCACTGTCAGCTCACGGAAATCGATAGCCGCCCCCTCCGCTACCCCGCCGGCCCCCACGACCCTGCATTGATCGAGCAAGTGGAGACGAAAATGCGGGAATACGAATGGTTCGCTGAGTGTCCGCGTCCCGAAGGCAAAGGACATCGCTATGAACCACTCGCCGGCGCCGGCTCGCATCAAGCCATGTTCGAACGCCTCTGGCCCAAGCAAGCCTCCGCCGTCCGCGCACTCATCGAGGAGGTGAAGACGTGGAAAACCGAGCGCTGCGAACGCTTCGCCACCGCCTACGCCGCGTGGAAC
>CBRAFO010000087.1:0-16113 GCA_967755175.1 uncultured Opitutaceae bacterium
AGGCCAAACTCGTCCCGGTTTTCCCCGCGACCATCTCCTTCGCCAACCCGACGCTCGGCGCATTGCCCCAGGCGACCGACGACGAGCTGAAGCGCATTCTCGACCTCATCTCCGCTGCCAAAAAGCCCGTGATCTACGCTGGCGGCGGCGTGATCTCGGCCGAAGCGCATACAGATCTGAAGGCCTTCGCTGAGAAAACCAGCATCCCCGTCGCCACTACGCTGATGGGTATCGGTGCGTTCCCTGAATCTCACCCGCTTTCCATGCGCTGGTTCGGCATGCACGGCGCGGCCTACGGCAACTGGGCCGTTGACCAAAGCGATCTCGTGCTGTGCTTCGGCGCACGTTTCGATGACCGCATCACCGGTGACGTTTCCAAGTTCGCCGCTGGCGCCACCATCGTCCACGTGGACATCGACGCCTCCGAGCACAACAAGAACAAGCGCGTGCAGTTCCCGGTGGTCAGCGATGTCAAACATGCGCTCTCCCGCCTCAACGAGCTGATCACCGCCGCCAAGTTTGCCACGCCTGACGTCAAACCCTGGCTCACGCAGATCAACGCGTGGAAGCGCGACTACCCGTTCAGCTTCGAGGACAACAAACACATCCTCGCGCAGGAAGCCATCCAGGCTCTCTTCGAGCTCACCAAAGGCGATGCGATCATCGCGACCGGCGTGGGCCAGCACCAGATGTGGGCCGCACAGTTCTACCGCTTTGACGAGCCCCGTCGCTACATCAGCTCGCTGGGTCTCGGCGCGATGGGCTACGGCTATCCCGCCGCCATGGGAGCCAAAGTCGCCTGCCCCGACAAGCAGGTCATCGACATCGACGGCGACGGCTCCTTCCTCATGAACATCCAAGAGCTGGCCACCTGCGCGGTCGAGAAGATCGCCGCCAAGGCCATGATCTTGAACAACCAGCACCTCGGCATGGTCGTGCAGTGGGAAGACCGCTTCTACGGCTCGATCCGTGGCAACACGGTCCTCGGCCACCAAGATAACATCGGCAGCCCCGACAATCCCGGCGGTCTCTATCCCGACTTCGTAAAGATCGCCGAAGGCTTCGGCGTGAAGGGCCGCCGAGTCATCAAGAAGAGCGAGCTCAAGGAAGCGATCCAGGAGATGCTCGACCACGACGGTCCCTATGTCCTCGACGTGATCGTGCCCTACACCGAGCACGTGCTCCCGATGATCCCCGCCGGCAAGACGGTGAAGGAAATGATCCTCAAGTAAGCCGAGCCAAACCTCGCAAACAAAAAGACCCGGGCCAAAAGCCCGGGTCTTTTTGTTGTGATAGATCGAAATGTAGGAGCCTGCTTGCAGGCGATGGTTTGATGTGGCACGGGCATCCTGCCCGTGGGATCGGAGGTCGAACCATGGGCAAGATGCCCATGCCACGCCGGAATCGCCTGCGAGAAGGCTCCTACATTTCGATCCGCCGGAGCCCTCTCCGTCCTCAGATTGCCTTGAACACCACGGCGGCGTTTTGTCCGCCGAAACCAAGGTTGTTGCTCATGACAACCTTCACCTTGGCCTGACGCGCGACGTTCGGCACGTAGTCGAGATCGCACTCGGGATCGGGCTCGTGGAGGTTGATCGTGGGAGCGATAGACCCCGTCTGGATCGTCTTCACGCT
This sequence comes from uncultured Opitutaceae bacterium, assembly GCA_967755175.1. Lineage (GTDB taxonomy): Bacteria > Verrucomicrobiota > Verrucomicrobiia > Opitutales > Opitutaceae > Rariglobus. Next base: position 1,636 of record CBRAFO010000087.1, read on the forward strand.
GATCACGCTCTCAATGCCGCCGGCGGCACCGAGAAGGTGGCCGGTCATCGACTTGGTGGAGCTGATCGCCACCGACTTGGCGCGGTCACCGAACACGCGCTTGATCGCGAGGGTTTCAAATTTGTCGTTGTAGGGGGTGCTGGTGCCGTGGGCGTTGATGTAATCTACGTCACCGGGCGTGAGACCGGCCGCCTTGAGCGCGCGGGTCATGGCCATACCGAGGCCCTTGCCCTCAGGATCGGGCATCGTGATGTGGTGAGCATCAGCCGTCGCCGCGTAGCCGACGATCTCGGCATAGATACGAGCGCCGCGCTTGTTGGCGTGCTCCAGAGACTCAAGCACGAGCACGCCCGAACCTTCGCCCATCACGAAGCCATCGCGTCCCAACGAGAAAGGACGGCTCGCGGTTGCAGGATCGTCGTTGCGCGTGGTCATGGCGCGCATGGAACAGAACGCCGCGTAAGCGAAAGGCGTCACGCAGGCTTCGGCACCGCCGGCGATCATCACGTCGGCATCGCCACGACGAATCATGTGCATGGACTCACCGATGGCGTGTGTGCCGGTCGCGCAGGCGGAAACGACACCAAAGTTCGGACCGCGCGCGCCGATCTCAATGGCGAACATGCCGGAGCAAATATTGCCGATCAACGAGGGGATAGTGAAAGGCGAAACCTTGCGCGGGCCGCCCTCCACGAACTTACGAAGCTGCGCTTCAAAGGTGAACATGCCGCCGATGCCCGAGCCGATGACCACGCCAACGCGGTCGGGGTCTTCCTGCGCCATGTCGAGGCCGGAGTCCTTGAACGCCTGCTTGGCGGCGCAATAGCCGAAATGCGTGTAACGGTCGTTGCGACGCGCTTCCTTCGGGTCCATGTGATCCTCGACATTCCAGCCGCGCACTTCGGAACCGACTTGGGTCGTGAACGCAGCGGGATCAAACAGCGAAACCCGATCAATGCCAGGCTTGCCGGCGATCAGGCTGGCCCAAAAAGAGTCCACGTCGTGACCGAGGCCATGGATGGCGCCGAGACCGGTGACGACGACGCGCTGGGAAGCAGGGAGATTTTCCATAATACTAAAAGAAGAAGGGAGTGAACGCCGTCAAATGGTGGACTGGCCGACGTGGTTGGGCACCTCGCCCAAGTTTCTCGATTTCACGAACAAGGAGTCCGCGCCACGGTGATCGGCTGACGTTCTGAGCAAAAAAAAGGCGTCCTACCTGACAGTCTCGTGAGAGGCTCGGTAGAACGCCGGAAATAAACGACGATTACTTGGCGGCGGCTTTGGCCGTGATGTATTCAACAACCTGACCAACGGTGGTCAGCTTCTCGGCGTCGGACTCGGGGATTTCGCCCTTGATCTCGTCCTTGAACTCTTCTTCGAAAGCCATGATCAGCTCGACGGTGTCGAGGGAATCGGCACCGAGATCGTCCAGGAAAGAAGCCTGGGGCGTGATCTGCTCTTCGTTAACGTTAAGCTGGTTAACGATGATCTCTTTGACGCGTTGTTCGATGGTTTTTTGGTCGGCCATGATGAGTATTGCTTGAGGGTTGAAAGGGGTCACATCGCCATACCGCCGTCAACGGCAAAAACTTGGCCGGTAACGTAACTGGATTCTTCGGAGGCGAGGAAAGCGACGGCATGTGCGATCTCGGCGGCTTCGCCGAAACGCTGCATGGGAATAAGGGCGGTGGCGCCCTTCTGGACTTCTTCACTAAGCTCGGCGGTCATGTCGGTCTTGATGAAGCCGGGAGCGACGACGTTGGCGGTGACGCCACGTTTCGCGAACTCCTTGGCGATCGACTTCGTGAAACCGATCATACCGGCCTTAGCGGCGCCGTAGTTGGCCTGGCCCGCGTTGCCCATGATACCGGTGACCGAGGAGATGTTGACGATACGGCCCCAACGGTTGCGGCACATGGGCCAGCCGATGTGCTTGGTCCAGTGGAAGCAGCTGGTGAGATTCGTCTGGAGCACGGAGTTCCAGTCGTCGTCGGACATGCGAGCGAGCAAGCCGTCGCGGGTGATGCCGGCGTTGTTCACGAGGATGTCGATCTTACCGAATTCCTTGAGAAGTTCCGCGGATGCGGCTGCCACGGCGGCACCGTCGGAGACGTCCACAGCGCGAGCCACGGCTTTGCCACCAGAAGCGGTGATGGCAGCGGCAACGGCGCCGCAGGACTCGGCGGATTTAGAAACGCAAATAACAGTGACGCCTTTAGCGGCGAGGGCTTCGGCGATGGCTTTGCCGATGCCGCGTCCGGCGCCGGTCACAAGAGCAGTGCGATTGGTGAAGGTCATTAGGGAAATTGAAGTAGCGAGTAGCGGGTAGTGAGTAGAAAGGCAGCAGACCGCGAGCAGGAGCAGGGAGATGGCGGCGCACGCGTGATGCTCGCTATCACTACCCGCTACTCGCTATTTCGCGCCTCAATACACGTCGCGCTGGTAGCGCTTGTCCTTCTTCATCTGTTTCACGTATTCGACGGCCTGCTCGGCGGTCATGCCACCGTGTTGGGCGATCACGTCGTGGAGAGCGATATCGACATCCTTGGCCATGCGCTTGGCATCGCCGCAGACGTAGAAGTGGCCGCCATTGCTCAGCCAGCTCCAGAGCTCGGCGCCCTTTTCGCGCATCTTGTCTTGCACGTAAACCTTGAGGATCTGGTCGCGCGACCAAGCGAGGTCGAGGTGCGTGAGCTGGCCCTTGGCGAGGTAGGACTCCCACTCTTCTTGATAGAGGAAATCGGTGTGGCTCTTCTGGTCGCCGAAGAACACCCAGTTGCGACCGGTGGCGCCAGCGGCGATGCGGTCCTGAACAAAGGCGCGGAACGGAGCGATGCCCGTGCCCGGACCGACCATGATGGCGTCCTTGGAGACATCCTCGGGCGGGCCAAAGTGGGAGTTGGAAACGAAAATGGGAGCCGAGGTCTCGCCCACGCGGACGCGGTCGGCGAGGAAGGTCGAACAGACGCCGTGACGCTCGCGATGATTGGTCGTGTAACGCACGATCGCTACGGTGAGATGGATCTCGTGCGGGAAAGCCTTCGAAGACGAGGCGATCGAATAGAGGCGTGGCATCAGCTTGCGCAGATGATCGACGAGTTCCTGGGGCGTGAGCTTCGTGTTCGGGAACTCGGCGAGGATGTCGACGTATTCACGGTCATCGAGATAACCAGTGAGGGCGTCCTTGGCCTCGGGCTTGAGGAGGCCTTCAAGTTTGGCCTTCTCGGCGGCGTCCGTGGCCTTGGCGAAAAGGGTGTTGATGATCTTCGAAGTCGGGCTGCCGAGGGCGAGCTTGTGTGTCAGCGCCTCGTGGAGGCTGATGGGCGTGGGCAGCTTGAGCATCGCGGGCGAAACCAGTTCGTCGCCGGTGGCGCCAAGTTTCTCGATGATCTCAGCGACTTCAACGGGGCGGTTGGTGGGATACACGCCGAGGGAGTCGCCCGCTTTGTAGGAGAGGCCGCTATCGCCGAGGCTGACGATGAAGTGGCGGGTTTCCTTGGCAGAGCCGGGCTTGTTCAGCAGGCGGTTCTCGGTGATTTTGGCCGGGAACGGATTGTCTTTGGAGAAGGCGGAAGTGGCGGCGGGAGCTGACATAAAAATCGGAATTGAGGGACAGCACCCACGCTCCCGCAAGCCCTTAGTTGCAACGGGCGGCACGCGAGCTTGCGTCGGTCTGCGCTTTGCCGCCAACTTGGTCGCTCATGAGCGAACCCGAGCCTATCCGACTGCAAAAATACCTAGCCGAAACCGGCATCTGTTCCCGCCGCGACGCCGAGGTGCTCATCCGCGAAGGCGAAGTTTGGGTGAACGCCACCAAAGCCGTTCCCGGCCAAAAGGTCACGCCCGGCGTGGACAAAGTCACCGTCAGCGGCAAGGCCATCAAGCACTCCGCCCCGCAGCCGAAGATCACCCTCGCGATGCACAAGCCCCGAGGACTCGTGTGCTCCAACGATGATCCGTTCAACCCCCAGACGGTGTTCGACCTGCTCCCCCGCGAGTTTTCGAAGTTCCGTTTCTTCTGCGCCGGCCGCCTCGACAAAGAAAGCGAAGGCCTGCTGATCCTCACGACCGACGGCGAATTGGCCAACCGGTTGATGCATCCGCGCAACGTCGTTGTGAAGCGTTACTTTGTGGCGCTCAAGAAGCCCTTCCCCCAGTCGCGCATCCCGCAGCTCATCCGCGGCGTCACCGTCGACGGCGAACACCTGAAGGTCGAAACCGCCACCTTGGTCAACGCCGGCAAAAGCGAAGAATCCCCCAGCATGGACGTATCCATGCACCACGGTAAAAAGCGCGAAATCCGCGTCCTCTTCGGCAAGCTTGGCTACGATGTGAAACGCCTGAAGCGTTACCAAATCGGCTCGTTCCCGCTGAAGGGAATTCCCATGCGGGCGATGAAACAGCTTTCGACCAAAGAAATTAATTCCCTCTTCAAAGATCCCGGCATACATCCCCTCGCAGTCGCTCTTGCTCAACGCACCGCTAAAAAACATGAAGCTTAATTCCTCACTTTTTATCGCCTTGGTCATGGGTGCCGCCTCCGCGCTGCACGCCGCTCCTCTTGCCGAAACCACGGCAGTTTACGCCAAGCCCGACGCGTCCGCTGCGACCATCGGCTCGCTCAAGGCCGGCACCGAGCCGTCCCTCGCCACGTCCGTAACCGCTCCCGCCGGTTGGACCGCCGTCACCCTGACCGGCCCGCATGATGTTTACGCCGCAAACAAAGACGTGAACAAAGCCCTCGAAGTGAAGCCGGGCTCGCCTTACTACACCGACGCCAAGTCCACTGCTCCCGTGCTCGCCCTCGCCGAGAAGGACGACAAAGCCGAGATCACCGACTACCGCGGCAAGTGGACCAAGTTCCGCCTGACCAAGGCCGTCACCGGTTACATCAAGACCCCCGCTGCCGCCAAGCCCGCCGTCGCCGTCGTTCCCGCGAAACCCGTCGTGTCTGCGCCCGCAGCCGTGAAGGACACCACCGCTCCCGCCGTGCCCGCGCCCACTCAGGCGGTAACCGCCATCGGTAAGGCCGCCCCTGTTGGCGACGGCGGATCGAGCGCCCTCCCCCGCCTCTTCCAAGGCAAGTTCGCCTCCACCTACAATCCGCTGCGTCCCCGCCGCCCCTACGATTTCCAGCTCAATGATGACGCCGGATCGCGCTACGCTTACGTGGACGTGAGCAAGCTTCTCGCGACTGAGCAGCTGAACAAGTTCCTGGACCGCACCGTGGTTGTCTACGGCACCGCCCAAGCCGTCCCCAACAGCAAAGACATGGTCGTTGTCGCCGAAAGCCTCCAACTCCGCTAATTCCCAGTCCTTAACTGTTGCCCACGAACCCACGTCACTTGACGTGGGTTCGTGGGCTCCTTCTTTTTAAAATCATGGAACTGATCGACGGTAATCAAATCGCGGCCGACATCGTCGCCGAACTCAAATCCCAGGTGGCCACCTTCACCGGTCGCAAGCCCTGCATCGCTCTCGTGCGTGTCGGCGAAGATCCCGCCTCCGTCTCCTACGTGAAAAAGAAGGAGAAGACCGCCGCAGAGATCGGCATCGAGAGCCGCATCATCCTCCCGCCCGCCACAATCACGCAGGCCGAGCTCGAAAAGCTCATCGACGACCTCAACGCCGACTCGACCGTCGACGGCATTCTCGTCCAGTCCCCCCTGCCCAAGCACCTCGACGAACCCGCCGCCTTCCGTCGCCTGGCCGCCCACAAGGACGTGGACGGTTTCCACACTCTCAATATCGGCAAGGTCGCCCAGGAAGACGACACCGGCTTTGTCGCCTGCACCCCTGCCGGCATCATGGAACTCCTCGCCCGCTCCGGCACTGACCTGAAAGGCAAACACGTCGTCGTCCTCGGCCGCTCACTCATCGTCGGCAAACCCGTTGCCCTTCTCGCCCTCCAGAAAAAAGCCGGCGCCAACGGCACCGTCACCATCTGCCACTCCGGCACCAAGGACGTCGCCAGCATCACCCGCCAGGCTGACGTGCTTATCGCTGCGATCGGCCGCGCCGAATTCGTGACCGCCGACATGGTCAAGCCTGGCGCTGTCATCATTGACGTCGGCATCAATCGCGTAGCCGATGCGTCGAAGAAAACCGGATACCGCCTGACCGGCGACGTCCATTTCCCGACGGTGTCGCCTCTCACCTCCAAAATCACCCCCGTCCCCGGCGGGGTTGGCCCCATGACCGTGGCCATGCTCATGAAAAATACGGTGAAGGCCTACCGGCAGGCCCAAGGCTGATTCCCTAGATTCATTCTCTTTCCTCGTAATCTTTCTTTTTCTTCGCCTGCGTTGCTTTCGGAAAATTAAGGTTAAGAGAGAAAAGAAGCACCTGACCACGCCAGAGATTTTCGCCCGCTTCCACTAGCGCGCTTAGTCCCACTCCACGATGCCTGTCCCCAAAATCCTGGTCGTCGATGACCAGCCCATCAACGTTCAGCTTCTTAAGCGTAAGCTAGAGAAGGAAGGTATCGAAATCCTCACTGCTTACAACGGACAGGAGGCGTTGGATGTCGTCGCCCGCATCAAGCCCGACCTCATTCTTTTGGACGTGATGATGCCCGACATGGACGGCATCGAGGTATGCCAGCGCCTGCAGGCCGACGAAGCCTCGCGCCACATCCCGATCATTTTCGTCACCGCCCGCACCTCCAAGGAAGGCAAACTCGAAGGCTTGGGCGTGGGCGCGGTCGATTACATCACCAAGCCCATCGACCTCGACGAAACGCTTGCCCGCGTGCAAACACAGCTCCGGTTCGTCCAGATCAACCGCGAAATGGTCGACCTTCAGCGTCGTCTCGTGGAGGCCCGTCGCGCCGCCACCATCGGTGCCGTCACCCAAGGCGTCGCGCACAACCTCAATAATCTCCTTGGAGTTGTCCTCGGTTATCTCGATCTCATCAAGTCGCACTACGACAAGCCCGAGCAGGTAAAGAAAAACGTCCAAAGTGTGGATACCGCCGTGCAGCGAATCGTGGCGCTTATTCGCCAACTCAGCTCCCTCGTCGTCAAATCCCGCCTGCCTCTCGCCCGCTGCAAGCTCAACGAAGTCATCGAGACCACCGTCGCCCGCTATCAGGCAGAGAACAATATCACGCAGCCCGTCATCATCGAAAATTCCCTCGGTGAACAAGCCTTCGATACCCACGTCGAGATCTTTGAAGACGCACTCGGCAAGGTGCTCATCAACGCGTGGGAAGCCTACGACGAAAAGCCCGATTCCGAACGCCCTATCTGGCTGCGCACCACGCTCGTGGAAAATGCCGAGGGCAAGATGGTCCAAATCACCATCGAAGACGCCGGCCATGGCGTGAACGAAGAAATCCGTGACCACATGTTCGAGCCCTTCATCAGCTCCAAGCATACGGTCGGCGTCGGCATGGGCCTGACCATCGCCCGCCATGCGCTGCGCAACCTCGGCGGAGAGGTTTCCCTCGTTGACCGAGACGGTGGCGGAACCTCCGCCGTGATCATCCATCCGCTCGAACGAAAGGCGAAGAAAGCCCTCCGCACCTGACGCGACGGGCAGCGCCCCGTCGCTGAGTGCGGCCCACCTTATCGCCGGCCACGCAGGATAGGTCCTTCCTCCTCCACGTCCTCTTTATGTCCAAAATCGCCTTCATTGGTGCTGGCAACATGGCCGCTGCCATCGTCACCGGCCTGCTCGCTAAGAAAGTCTGCGCCCCCGCCGACCTCGTCTGCCTCGGCGGCTCCGGTGCCAGCGCACAAAAACTCACCGAGCGCACCGGTATCCGCCTCGCCACTTCGCCGGAAGACCTCCTCGCCGGCGCCGATATCGTGGTGATCGCTTTCAAACCGCAGCACCTCGCCACCCTAGACCCACGCCTGTCCACGCTCACCGCCGGTAAACTCGTCATCTCCGTCCTCGCCGCCAAGACGCTCGACCGCCTCTCGACCGCGTTCCCCGCGGCGCGCAACATCGTGCGCACGATGCCGAACACGCCCAGCGCGATTGGTGCAGGTATGACCGGCTGGTGCGCGCTGAACCCGCTGGCCCCCGCTGATCGCGATACCGTATTGACTCTTCTTCGTGCCATCGGCCGCGAAGTCGAGGTTCCCGAGCACCAGATTGAGGCGCTCATGGGCGTGAGCGGTTGCGGTCCCGCATTCGTTTTTGAGTTTACCGCCGCATTGCGCGAAGCCGGCGTCGCCGCCGGGTTGGATCGTGACACCGCGCAAATGCTCGCGGTGCAAACCCTCCTTGGCTCATCCCGTTTGATGGCCGAGACCGGCACCGAACCCGAAACGCTGCGCAACCAGGTCACCTCGCCCAACGGCACTACTTTTGCCGGTTTGAAGCGTCTCGAAGCACATAACTTTCGCGCGATCATTGCCGAAACCGTGCAAGCCGCCAAAGCGCGCGCCGAGGAGCTGGCCAAAGGCTGACTCCGTCCAGACGCTCAGATGGGTTAACCGCTTCTTACGACAGCGGGTGCCCAATTCCACCCAACAAAAAAGCCCGGCCAATTTCGGCCGGGCTTTTTGTGATCGGATGCTCGATCGGCTTACTTGAAGGTCTCGAGTTCGCCAGCGGACCACGCTTTGGCGCGGGCCTTTTCGGTGTTCAAAATCGCGGTGACTTTGCCTGTGGCGATCGGAGCAGCTTTGTTGCCCCACTCTTGACGGACGTAGGTCAGAACTTGAGCGATCTTCTCCTCGTTCCAGTTATAACCGCCACCCGTGACCTTGCCGAAGGCAGGCATCGCGCCGTTGTAGGACTTGCCCTCAACCTCGACCGGACCGCCGAGGCCGTGCAGCACGATACGGATGAGGCGCTCCTCGTTTCCTTGAACGAACTCGGAGCCAGCCAATGGAGGGAAAGCACCAGCAACACCTTGGCCGGTGCCTTGATGGCAATTCACACAAGCCGACATATAGGCCTTCTTGCCAGCGGCCACGACTTGCTCGGGTGTCAGTTCTTTGGCCGCACCGCTACCTGCCGCGAGCTTCGGATCAAAACGCTCGTCATACACCATCGGGCTGAAACCAGCGCGATAATGCACGACGTAGATGCACGTCACGAAGATCATCGTGGACACGAAACCGAGGAGGAACAACGGCATCGTCCTGAACCCTTCCTTGGGCTCAGGCTTTTCGCTCACCAGCTTGGCGTGAACCTGCTGGATGCTCTCATCGGAAGCGCCGGACTGGTCGGCGGATAAATCATTGTTCAGGTCGCTCATTCGTTACCCTCTTTCTTTTCTTCGGTCGGCGCAGGAGGCGTATAGACGTTCTTCGTCTCAGGATAGGCGTAGGTGTCTTTCAAGCTCTGCAGGTAAGCGACCAACGCTTCGGCACGAGCGGTCGGCACAATTTCAAAGCCTGCGTCAGTCGCGTAACCCTCGGGGAGTTTGAGCGCCTTGGGAGACGGCTCGCCCACGATCTGCTGCTTTTTGAAGAGAAACGCGTAACGGGGCATATTCGATCCCTTCACGACCAGCTGAGGATCGTAGAGGTAACGGTAAAGCCAGTCGGCGGTGAACTCGGCGCCATCCGCGCTCTTACGAGCGGCGAGATTGCGCAAATCGGGACCAACGCGCTGCGAGCCCAAGAGCACGCGGGTTTCGCGGAGATAATCGCGGGCGACACTCTGGCGTTCACCCCAACTGCGGCTGTGTTCGCCGATGTCGGAGCCAAAGCCTTCGCGGCGCACCTGCTGGGTGTGGCAGCTCACGCAACCGAGGTCTTGGTAAACCAGTTTGCCTTGGGCGGCGAGGCCAGGGGCCTGCAACGGGAAGGCTTTCCCCTCCTCTTCATCGACGTGGGTCGTGAAAGCTCCGTAGGTGAGCTGGTTCGTCAGCACGAGACCGACGAACGAGAAAGCGAGGGCGAAGAAAACGCCGAGAAAAATAAAGGGAGCGCGGTTCATCGGGCGGCCTCCGGTTGAGCGGCCAGCAGGTCCTTTACCGAGCGCACAGCGGGAGCAGCGGCGCGGTTCAGGGTCCAAAGGAAGTTAATGGCGAAAGCGAGCTGACCGATCGCGAGCAGCACCACGGCGATGACTGCGGCGAATAGATACGGCAGGGTTGCCTTGGTCACGTCAGTGAAAGCGACAGACGCGTCGGCGAGCAGACCGCCCTGGGTCAGGCCACCCGCGGCGAGCGAAACCACGAGCACCACGACGCCAATGGCGGACGCCCAGAAATGGACGTTGGCCAACGGGGCGCTGGCCCAAGCCGTGGCGAGCACACGAGGCACGATGTAGTAAAGCGATCCGAAGATCACCATGCTGAAGAAGCCGTAGAGACCGAGCTGCACTTGCGCCGTGGTCACGTAGGTAAATTGGGTGATAGCCGCGATACCGTGGATCGACGTGAGCACCCAAGCGAGCAACACCAAGGAGAGCGCCACGCAGCCAAAGGCGATGAAGCGCAGAGTGGTGTTCGCCATAACGGCGGACCAACGGCCGGAAAGCGTGCCGAAGTGATTCATCGCCAAGATGACGAGAGGCACCACGAGCATGAAGCTCGCAGCCGCACCCACCGTCTGCACCCAAGCGGGCACGGGTCCACCGATCAGGCGGGAGATGCCGGCCCAGCTACCGAAGATCGCCAGCCACCAGAAGCTCAACGAAGCGAGGTAGTAGTTGGAGATCGGCTTAAGCAGGATCTTGGGCAGGAAATAATAGATCGCGGCCAGTGCGATGGAGGCGAACCAGAGCAGGAAGAGGTTGGCCGAAAACCAAGCGTGGATGACCGACTGGACCGTTCCGCGAACCGGGAAGAACACCAACATCAGTTGCGCGATGGAGTAGATCCAAGGGAACCAGAACAAGGCGGCGAAGATATACCACTGCGAGGCGTAGATCTGCTGCGAACGACCGGCCCGGAAAACCACAAATGTCCATGCTGCGATCAGCGCGTAGGCGACGAGCAACAGCGGAGTGGCAAAGCCAGGCATCTCCAGCCACTCGATGGAGGTCGAAAAGCCCAGAATGATGCCACCGATGCCGAGGGTCACACCGACGTTCCAGAAAATCGTGCCAATGAGCAGCACACCCACGCCGGGCAACGCACCGCGCGAAAGACGGGCCATCAGCCAGAGGCTGACCGCGAAGGCGGCGTTAAAGCCCCAACCGTAGATAAAGGCGTTGGTTTGCGCGGGCTGGATGCGTCCGTAGGTCACATACTCGCAGGCATTGAGAAACGCCGGAGTGTGGAGCTTCCACGCGGAGATAATGCCCAGCACGCTGGCAATCAGCAGCCACACGAGGGCCGAGCCGATGAGCGCGACGAGCGGAGTGCGCAGCGAGGCGTCGATTTGGGAGACTTCGGCCGAATGCGCGGAGGAGCGCTCGGGCGTCAGGTCAGAGGTGAGGCTGGAATCAGTGGCCATCGTGGATTTGATCCGAAAACGAAGAATGAAAATCGATGCCGGTTAGATGGAACGAAACCACCTAACCGGCGGCGAGATCACTTCTTGGCGTTGATCTCGTTGATCGTGAGTTTCACGGCTTCGTCGAGCGGGATGCGCACGACACCGGCGGGCTGGTCGATCCAGCTATAGGTGGTGGCGGCGGCCTTTTCTTTGGCACGCATTTCCGCGAGAGCGGCTTTGCGCTGCTCCGGGGTGCGAACGCCATCGGGAAGCGGAGCCGCTTGCTTGGGTAGGTAGGCGATCAACACGATGATCGCGAAGATCGCAAAACCGCCGATAGCGGCTGCAACCGTCACCCAGAAACCGGAAGACTTAGTGGTGTGCGTGGAATCACTCATGGTGCGTGAGGCATTCGTTGATGCGCGGATCGCGGATCGGGATGAGCTTGGCCTTGGGGAAGCTCTTCAGGTAGGCCCAGAAGAACACACCGCCGACGCCGATAATCGAAGTGACCGTCCAAAGAAGGTTAAGCGACAGGAAGTGCAAAGGTTCGCCATGCTCGTCCTTCAGTGCGGGGAAGATATTGTAAACCAAATCGATCGCGATGATCAGGAGAATCCAGATCACGATCGGCTTGATGCGGGCGTGGACGATCTTGTTCTTGTAGGAGAGCAGATAGAGGAAAGGCAGCAGGAAGTGACCGAAGAGGATCACCATGCCGACGTATTTCCACTGGCTGGGCGTGCCCTCTTTCGTGATTTCACGGAGGTTATACCAGAACGTTTCCTCGGGAACGTTGGCGTTCCAGATCAGGAAGTATTGGGAGAACGTGACGTAGGCCCAGAACACCGTGAAGGCGAAGATCAACATACCCGCGGAGTGCAGGTGGTTCGTGTTGAGAATACCCTTGAGATCGCCGCGCTTGTAGAGGGCGAGCATCCAAAGCACGCCGATGGAGAGCGCACCACGCACGCAGTTGGCGAAGAACCAAACGCCGAACATTGTGGAGAACCAGTGATATTCGAGACTCTTGATCCAGAAGATGGCCGCGAGGGTCAGCGTGATGGCACCCATCGCGAGGCCGAAGGCCGCAGTCTTACGGTTCATCATCGTCCACTTGAGATCGCCGTCGGCGTCTTGAGAGAAGGACGCCTTGCGCAGACGGGCGGACAACCAGATCCAGACCGTGAAGCAAAGCGCCGTCATGGCGACGAACATGTTCAGGTTGAGGAAGCCGGCCTTTTTCACATAGAGCGGATCGTGACCGACGGTGTGGCCGCCATGAATAACATGCTCGGGATTCATCCAGCTCCAGATGTAATCATGCGTGCCGGTCAGCGATACGATGACGAGCGGCGCAAACAGCAAGGCCAGCCACGGGAAGGCGGCCAAGCCGTGCTCGAACTGGCGGCGCAACACGACGGACCAAGAGGCGTCGAGGATGTGGTGGATCATCACCAGCATCAGCATGCCGATGGCGATGGCGGTCCAGAAGGTCACACCGGTGAGCCACGAAAGGGCGACGGCGTGTCCATCGGACACGAAGAGACCCACGATGGTCAGGGCGATGCCGGCGATGCCGACGCCCAGAGCCTTGCCTGCACAAGCGCAGGACGACGTGGACTTAGAAGGAAGAGCCGCGGGCGCGGTGGCTGCGTGGGTGCTCATTTGATACCAAGCTCGGATTTGTGGTCAGGCGGGACATCCGCGACGGTGGCGTGGGCGGCGCGCTGGAGAGCGCGGACGTAGGCGATGACCGCCCAGCGATCCTCAGCGACGAGTTTGTCCGCGTAGGAAAGCATGTTGCCCTTACCGTGAGTGATGACGTTGAAGATCTCGCCGTTCGCGATGTTGCGGAGGCGGTCGTCGTGGTAGCTGGGCGTGGCGCCCATACCGTATTGTTTGGTGATGCCGTTGCCATCGCCGAGCGCACCGTGGCAGGGAGCGCAGTAGATGGTGAAACGATCCTGGCCGCGCTCGAGCAGCTTGGCATCCACCGTGACGGCGGAGGGAAAGCCCGTGAGCGCGGCACCGTTAGCGTCCTTGCCCTCATAGAGAGCAGAGTCGGCCTTCAAGAAAGCAGCATCGGGAGCAGCCGTGGTGCGGGCGTAAGCGACCGAGCCCGCAGGACGGGGACGATCAGCACGGCCGTCGGCGAAGAACTTGGACTCGGCTTGCGGCTTGTATTTAGCTTGGTGATCCATGTCGGGAAACACCTCAAGCGGCGAGCGAGTGGAGAGTGAGCCGCGGAATCCAAGGATGGAAACCGAGAGCACCACGATTAAGAAGATAGTGAGATAAACGTAACGCATGGCTCAGGCTTCCAGCTCCTGGATGTCTTTGCCGCCGGCCTGCTCCAGCAGGGCCTTGGTGCGGGCGAGGTTGAACTTGGGATCACTGGACTCGATCACGATGTGAAACTTGTCGTCCATGCCGGAGAGGATTTTATCGCTCTTGAGCACCGGGTGATAGTGCATCGGCAGGCCGTTCAGGAAGAACATGCCACCGATGGTCGCAAACGCGGTGAAGAGAATGGTGAGCTCGTAGGACACGGGGAACGCGAAGAGCGGGCTGAAAAAGGGCTTTCCGCCCACGCTCAGCGGATAGCTGACCGCGCTGGTGTAATAAATGAGCGACATGCCGGTGGTGAAACCGAGCAGACCGCCGCAGAGGGAGATCTTGGGAACGCCAGAGCGTTTCAAGCCCATGGCGCCATCAAGCCCGTGGATGGGGAACGGCGTGATGCAGTCCCAGTTTTTGTAGCCGGCGTCACGCACCTGCTCCGCGGCGTGGAAAACGTCGGGAGTGGTGTCAAAGGTGGCGATCAGGCCGTAAGGTTTGTCAGCCATGGTGAATCTTTAGTGCTTGGAGGAATGCGCGAGCTCGGAGACGCCGTGTCCGGTGGGAGCATGTCCATGCGGATCGGCCTGGGGCATGACGGCCTTGATTTCGGCCATCGGCATCACAGGCAGGAAACGGATGAACAGCAGGAACAGGACGCTGAACACGCCGAACGTGCCGAAGAAGGTGAAGATTTCGACGATCGAAGGGCTGTAGTAACCCCACGAGGACGGCAGGAAGTCGCGGGCCAGCGAGGTGACGATGATCACGAAGCGCTCGAACC
>CBRAFO010000088.1:0-16015 GCA_967755175.1 uncultured Opitutaceae bacterium
TATCGAGGCGGCCGACATCGGTGGCCGCCCAGTTGGTGCCGTCGGGGGAAACATAACCGGTGACGATGTTCCCGAGACGCTCGAGCTTGACCCAATACGAGGCGGTGGGAGTCCCGATGTCGTAGCCTTTATTGGCGTAGTTGTTGCTTCCATACACGGCGAGCCCCTGGATGTTTTGTTCGAACGAGATACTGGGAGTGACAGCCATCAAGGCGCGGGGGGAACCCTGGCTGAGGCTCGTGCGCATCATCACGCCAGCTTTGGCATTCCCCGGGGTGTTCTCGACCGACTCGACCTTCGCGATGATGGCGCAGTCGCCGGTGACCGCTTTATAGGTAAAGTGGCAACTGTCGCTGCTGCTCCACGTATCCGTGCCCGCTCCCTGCACCGTCCAGGTGCCGCCGGAGTAGGAGGAATTGCCGGCGGGGGAAGCGCCCCCGATTTCAGCTTCGGAGAACCCCGAGGTGATCGAGGTCGTGGCGGGAATCGCCAGCGCTGCCGCCGGCGTGGCCGTGGATGGGTCGGCGTCCTTCAGGAACATGAAGCTGTCTCCACTTACCGGCAAATCCTGGAGTCTCCGAGCCATATAAGGAGCCGGTAGGCCTTTGCGGACGACATAGGCGCCATGGAGGATGCTGAGCGCCGTGTTTCCGCCGCCCCAGCCGGGAGTCACCCAGTCGCCGAGGTAATACTGATCGGTGGTGCCGAAGGGAAGAGTCGGCGTGGTGACGAGGGCGTTCTGCCGCGCGAAATACTCGCCGTCGGCCAGCAGGCGGTTGTTGTATTCGGAATAGACGTCGATGCCCTGCTTCCAGAGCGCTTCGGAGAGCATGGCCAGCGAGAAAAGCTGCCCGTGGGCATGGCCTTGGTCGCGGTGAGAGTCGCCGATCACGCCGATGTCGTTGGAACTGCGCAGGCCGATATGCGCGAGCGTGCGAACCTGATAGGTGATCGTGTCGAGCCTGGCGGTGTCGTCGTTGAAGATCGAAATCAGCCCGCCGGCGACGAGGGCCAGCGCGCCTTTGTTCGCGGCACCATACATGCTTTCGCCATACGGGTTGGTGGCGGGCAGAAGGACGTTGCCGAAATAAGCCTTCACCGTGGTCGTGTCGGCCGCCGTCCAGCCCGTCCAGGTGCCGCGCAGGATGTCCGCGCCGCCCACGAATTTGTAGGCGTAGTCTCCCAGATCGAGCGGCGATTCGCCGCCCGAAAAGGCCGTCTGGGTGTTCGCCCACGCGAGCAGAACGTCGTGCGCCTTCTGCGCGTAGGCGGGGTTGCCGGTGAAATACCACATGCGCGAGAGGTTCCAGACCGCGATCATATCGATGCGCCACTCGTTGAGATTCAGGTCGGGGGCCCGGCTCACGGTCGCGAACGGTCCCCGCATGGTGAAGCTGAGGTTGGAGCGGTAGTCGGCCGCCAGCGCCGCATAGCCGGATTTCCACGGCTCCTTGTTGTTGTCGACATTCGCCTTTAGCGCTTGGAGATCCGAGAGGGTAAGCGGAGCACCGGGGTGGATGTAGGCGTGGGCTTGGGTCTGCCCGAGGGCTAACAGGAGCAGGGATGCTCCGAGGGTAATAACCGATCTTATTGATTTCATTTTTTTGGGGGGGAAAGCAGGTCTGACGGGGCTCTGGCGGAAAGGCTCTAGGGGGTTGCCAGGATGTAGATTCCTTGGGGCGGCAAGGTGACGAAGCGGAACTTGCCGGGGGTGGTGGGCTGTCCGTTCAGGCGAAATCAATTTTTACAGACGTTGCTGACGGGCTGGTCGTAGGCCACGTCGATGACCGTGTCGGCGGGCGAGGATTGCGGTCGATGCCGGTCGCCGTGATGCGGCCGTCGCGCACAGGGCCGAAGTCATCGCGACGGCGAAAAGTGATAAGGAACGGGTTAGCACTGGAAGCTATAGAGAGGAGGGAACCGAAGCGATGAGGCTGCCTTTGCGGGTTTTAAAAGACGGCAAAGTAAACAGTGGCCATTATCAGCACTCGGCGGGGGCTTGGGCGGAGCGGGATTCTCTACGGCTGGTTTTCGGCCGGAATGGCTGAATCCACGATGATCATTTCCAGCGGCCGCGGCGGTATGCCTTTCTCATCGGCTCGAATCAACGAACCGGCCATGAGGAATATATTGCGACGACCATCTGGGATGGGATTAACATAGCCACTGATCATTCGTTGCCATCCCTGCGACGTTTGCATCGCCACTTGGATGGGGTGATTTCCGGACTGATCCTTTATGAGTGAAACCTCACCGCTGCGGAGTTGTAGCGGCGCTATATGATTATAGCTCACCGCGATGTTGCCGGGGGTTCCGTTGAAAACGCGCAATGCGCCGGCCGGAAAAGTGCCGGTATCATCGGGTATCACCATGCATGTATAGGTTTTGGCGTCTTGTTTACTAAAGAGGATCAAGACACGGGATGTATTGTCCGGCAGCGTGGCGACGGCCAAGGGCTCGACCTTCTCCTTGGGCTTGGCGGAGTTGTTTTCTTGATCGTCCTGAGCGGTCTTGGCGTAAAACTTCAAGACCGAGCCGCCTGTGTGCACTTGAGGTTCGGAGAGCTGGTATGCGGGAATATTAAAGGTCTTGTTCTTCCCTTCGGATTTAAAACAAACGTCCGTGATGGGATCTTGGATAGCCAGCGCTTGAAACGTCACGGTTTCCGCGAGGGATACGCAGGATGTGCCGACCAGAAGCAGCGATAATCCGAAAAGGGCTGTTTTAATATCCATGTTAAATGTCCTCAGCGGTTAACCACCTAAAAGATACGATTTTGAACCCACGTCCAAAGGTCTGATTAATGCTGGAGAGAGCTGTCGGATTTTCATCGCCCTTTTCGGGTGTATCGGTGGTCGAATCGACATAGTTCGGCATTCGCTGGACGACCGCTTCGCACCATGCGCGCGCCAGCGGTGCGCCGGTCATGGAGTTGTCCAGCGGATTGCGCGTTTCTCCGTAAGTGCGGATGATAAATGTGTCGGATCGAGTGGCCAATACAGGGCCGAGGGACTGCAATAGGTCGGCCTGGGTCAGCCAGCCGGGAATGCCGGTTGATTTACTGCCCCAATCAGTCGCGACGAAATCGGCAGCAGCGGTAGCGGCTGCCACGTCGGCGTAAATCTGAACCTCGTTACCCGCACCTGGTGCAGGGTCGATGCCGTTGAATTCTATAATTTCACCATCGCCATTGGAAGCGGAGGGGTTCAGGCCGCTGCCATCTATAGCGGTTTGTAGCGGCCCTTTTAGGCTTTTTACGTCGGTCTTTCCGCTCAACGTGCGATTGATAAAGTGAGCTAGTGAGACAAAAGGACCGCGATTCCTCACTTCATTGACGATGGCCTGCGCGAGAGTGGTGACTTGGGCGGGGGTCAACCGACGATAGCCCGCATAGGCTTCGGGTGTGGTGAGTTCTGGCTTTGTCGGAGTGCCACTACTGGCGGCAATAGGGAGGTTGCCCTTGAGCTGATTCCAACTACGGGCAAAAACAGCTCCAGCCGGCGATGTCGTTTCGCTGCGGGTGTTGAGCTTGTTGGTGCTGGCGAGCAGCGCGCTCCACGCATCGACGCTGGTGGAGTTTATATTGAACGCACCATCGACGAGAAGGTTGGTTGCGGCCAGGCGACCATCCCTCAGATCAGCCAACTTTGCGGTGGAGATGGGCTTTAGTCGATTGTTGGGCAGGTCCGACCCCAAGACATACGCATTTGGGGGGGAGGCTGGCGGCGTGGTTGAGAAGAAATAGCGATCCCAGAGGGCGCAGTTTAGAAGATAACTGATATCATAATAGTTTAAATTCGTGCCGGAGGAGCTTGCGAAGCGATTGCCTCTCCCTTGCTTGGGCGTGCCATTGGTGCGAGCCACATAGGGATTAAAATAGGAATTGCCGACCGCATTGCCGGGTTGGTGACCTACATTGATGTTTTGGTCATCCGCAGTGAGGTTGGCGTGTTGCAGCTGCCCCATGGAGAGAATGGGGATTTCATAAGCCGAACCGACACGGCTGGCGCGCGGGGTGTCGAAAAGCTGCGTCAGCGTGGTGGATCCGGTCGGGTCGTCTGCGACCGAGCGCCCCCAGTAGCCGACCGTATTACCGCCGGTGCTGGTAGTTATATCGTTGGTGAAGGCGGAGGGACTGGAACTGTAATTGCATTCATAAGGCGGCGCAGCCTTGGTTCCATCCCATTTGAAGGAAACCCCAGGAGTGAGGATGGATTGAGCACGGATGTTATAATCACAATAAATGCGCCAATCTCGGATTTTTGTTGTGGGTAGTAATAGACCGTAATTTGACGGCGGACGCAGCTGAAGAATTAAGATGTATGCATATCCAGGCGTGCTGCCATCTTTGGGTCCCGCGATCATATTACCAGGACCGGCATTCGCATCCGACCCAAGCACGGAGGTCAGGGTATTGCCGGACGTGTCGGTAAGGATATAATCTATATTTGAGTTCTGTCCCGCGGATGCTCCTGAACCTTCTACAAAATTGATATCGTTCTTGGCTGCGGTGGCCACCCAAGTGACGCCGGTATCGATGGCGACGGCTTTAGCGGTGGTTGTGGAATTGGCCGGCAAGGAGGGAGCTCTGGGAGCAAGTGGGACGGTCGTGGTGCCGGCTGCGACATCATCCGCGTTGGTATAACATATCGCCTCGCCGGGAGGGATGCTTAGACCGCTGATTGTAAAAGTGATATTGTCGAGCAGCCCCCCCGAGCCCGACTTTGAAAGGAGGGTGGGCTTGCTGCCCATGCTGAGTGATTTAATGTAAAAAGCGTTGTCAGGATAAGCACTGGAGATGGTTTGATTCATCCGCAGCTTGAACTTAACGTCTCCGCGCAAGGTGGCGGTGTAGGGATTGCCCAATATGAGCACCACGCTCACCAGTGCCTGGGCCTTGGTGCCGGGAGGGCTAACGGTGGGGTCTTTTTTCAACCCCACCAGCAGGCGGACTTGGGTGATGACGGGGCTGATGCCGACTTGAGTCGCGCTGGCGGCCTGCACGTCGATAATATTGGCGTCGGTGGCCTTTGTATAGAGAGCGGTGCTATAAAATGATTTTAATACATCCCAGTTGGGGCCTTTGGTGGGCGAGTAGTTGTTGAAGGCCGGGTTGATGGAGGAGTCCGGGATGATGGGTTTTCCGGCGGCCGGCTCATAGGGAGTTTCAGTTTTATAGGCAGGTAGCTTATCCGCTTCCAGATCGCTGGTCAGATCGCGACGTAGACCTCCATTGTAGCTATCGGCCAGAACGCCTTTGGAGTAGGTGGTGATGTTATGGAAACCTGCTTGGGCATTGGCGGTGGAGAGGCTGGCGTCGCCAAGCTGCATCTGGCCGGGAGCCAAGATGTTTCCGATAGCGGTGGTGGTCGCCAGGGGGAGATTATTAGTAGCCTTACCGGGGTAGTTCGCGAAGTTGGTTAGATCGGAGGAACCACTTTTAAGCCAGCCGAGCTGCTCAATGCCATTGCGCTGGGAGGCAAGCAGGCGATAGCGAGCTTTGGCGTCGCCGGCCGGATCGGTATCAGCCGTGTAGGTATCGACGAGATTATATTTGGCTTTCACTCCTTCGTCGCCGATCCAGAAAGCGTAGCGTCCGATGGGCGGCGTGGCGTTGGGATCTAGTCCGGGGACGCTGCCGGCGGGGGCATTGATGGGCACGAGGGGGGCGACGACGTAGCGATCCACCGCGTCATCGCCGGACCATGACTTGTCTATGCCAGCGGTCTTTGGGCCAACAAGGAGCACCGCGTCAGCGCCGTTGATAGTGACCGGATCGGTGGCAGCCATCGTCGGTTTCAAGCTACTGACCTTGAGCGCAGGACTATATTCGGCGGCCGGGGCTCCGGAGCCTCCGTATGCGGTGATTTTGCCGAACGTGCCCGCAGTCGTCGAGGGCGTGAACGTGGTTTTTTCATTACCGCTCACCAGCCAGTTGAGAAGGACGGGACTCGGCGTTTTCTCATAAATGTTCCCGCTTTGTGAAGGATCGGACGGGTTGGAGTTACCCCACACTCCTGTCCAGTAGCGCGTGCCGGCTTGAACCGCGCCCAGTCCGTTGGGAATGGAGTTAACGCTGGTTTTATTGACTGCATCGGTTCCGTTGCCCAGTCGTCCGCCGCTTGAGGTTCCTGCTGCGAGGTCGGCGGTGCCGGTGATGCGCTGGTCGGGGCCGGCATATTTCTGCAACTGGCCGAGCGCGATATTCAGCGCCATCAACGCGTTTTGGCGGGCTTGAGCCACTTGCTGGCTGTTGCTCGCGACTTGGGTCTCGACCCGCGTGAGCGAGGCAAGGCTCACCAGCAGGAGCACGAGAAACGCCAGCAGCGTGATCGTGATCAACAGCGCGAAGCCGCGTTGACCGGTTCGATTATGTCGATGGCCACCCGGGCGACCGATGATGGGGCTGAGACGAGCAGGCATGGTGACGCTTGGAGCTAGAAGGTGGGGGCGAGGAACGAAAAATCGGACGTGCGATGGGCGCAGGGAGCTCCCATCGATGGAAAAGCAGTCATGATGGCGTGATCGTCGGCCCAGTCGGTCAGCAACCACTCGATGACCTCCTCCGGCGGGAGTGCCGGGAATGCCCACAGGCTAACCGGTTTCTCGTTTTTTATGGCGAACATCGCCTCGACGTGGATGAGCACCGCGCGAACCCGCAGACTGAGAAAATACCCGATTTCCGGGCTGAGTGTCGGCGCACCGGGAGTCGATATCGCCGCTCTTGCCGCGGCATGAATGCTTTCACGATAGCCGGCTTCAATCACCCGCCACGCATCTGCAGCCACCTGGGGCGGTTCTCCACACGGCAGTGGAGGCTCCCATCGGCCGGGCAACGCATCCGCCTCTTTGCCCAAGGCGCTGAAAAGATCCATCAACCGAATGGCCAGGCATTCCCATTGGAGACCATTGTAGTGCATGTCGCTCATAGGGGGGAGAGGGACGGCAGACGTTGCGGCAGTTGTCGCATGTGCGTGCGCACGAGAGGTGGCACCGTGCGATAGGATGCATTTCAGGGAGCTACCGTGCAAAAAAGGGGAGGATGGCGGAAGCCCTCCTCCCCTGATTGAACGCGTGTCTAGAGCCCGCAGGAATGCGGGCGCATTCAGACCGACGTCGCGGAGCGACGGCGGCGACGGATGATCGCCGCGCCGAGCGTCAACACGCCGGCGAAGGCGGCGTAGGTGGAGGGTTCGGGAATCGCGGAGACCGAGTAGAGGGTGAAGCCGGACAGGGTGGTGTCGTCGGTGGTTCCCACCGCATCAGTCGCGTGAATGTAGATGCGCTGCGTGGTGGCATCGGCGACAAAGGTGCCCATAACCGATGCATTGGTGTTCTCGGAGAACGAGTCGGAAGACCCGCCGCTAAACGCTCCGCCGGAGAAGGTGTCAAAATACTGCTGGGTGCGACCCGCAGAGGCGACGCGTCCATCCGCCGAAAGGAGCGTAATGGCGTAAGTCTGCCCGATCGTCAGTCCGCCAATCTGGAGCGCAAGCGGCCGGGTGGCATCCGTGGCCTGACTGTGCCAGCCGTCGCTCTTCAGGACGTTGTCGAACTGGGTATTTCCCGTGCCGGTCGGGGACAGGAGGACACCCCCTTGGGCGCCCGAGTTGAAGAGTGTGGTGGCAGTGCCGGATAGGTCGTTGGCGCTGATCGTTCCTGCGGTGAAGGCAATGGTCTGGTTTGCCGTCACGACGGATTGCGCGCCACTGCCGGTGCCGCTGCCGAAACTGACGGCCTGAACCAAGGTCGCGCCCGTAAACGACAAGAATGGCGTATCAAGCGACGTGGTGTCGCTGAGGCTGGTGACGGAGGTGGAGAAGGAGACGGTGGCGGCGTTGAGGCCAGCTGCGGTAAACAGCGTGGCGGCGCAGAATCCTGCGGCGAGTAGGAGGGAAGCCGGGGTCTTCTTCGAGACGGAGGCGTGGGGGGTGGGGAGGTTGTTCATATGGGCTCTACGGGGAGAAGCGCCGCTCGCTGACCAAACCCGCCACAATTTCTTAAAAAATTTCTGCAAGAGGTCCTTTGCACCTTTGAAACGGTTCGCCTGCGCACGGTTAGGGCGATCACCGCAAAAAAACCTGCCGTGTGAAAACACGGCAGGCTTGTGGGTTCGATCCGTTGCGAGGGGGCGTTTATCCGTCACCCCGTGCTCGCTCCGCTTACGGAATGCGGAACAACTCGGACACCGTCTCCGGACCCGTCCCCGCGCCGTTGACGGCCTGCACGGTGATCTTCACGTCGCTCCCGCTCGGCAATCCCTGCAATGTCACCGCACAATCGTGCACCGCCCCGTTTACCAGCACCGGCGTGGTGTCGATCCCGGTCACTTGCCGCAGCACCCGGTAGCGGTCCGCGCGGCGCGCGTCATCCCAATGCACGAGCACCATACCCGGCCCGCCCGCCGTGAGCACCATATGTTGCACCATCCCGGGCTGCTGACCATCGGTCGGACGATCAAACCCGAACGCATACCACAACGGGTCTTCCTTGGTGAGCAGCAGCGCCAGCTCGGCGAGCAATCCGCTCATGCGCTTGGACAGATTCCGCTGCGCCGCATCATACGCCTGCTTGGCCTGCCCGAGTGTGACCGTCGCCAGGTTTACGGAGCTGCGTGCCTCCGAAAGCGCCGTCACTTGGGCCGCGCAGGCCGCCGCCGTCACGTTCAATACCACCACCTCTTGCGCCGGATGCTTGGCCAAGTAGGCGCGGAACTCGCCGAGCAAGGGCAGCGGGTCGTCGGGGATGGCCAGTGAGCCCGAGCGGAACCCGGCCTCCGCCCAAGTGCTGTTCCACTGCCGTCCGAGGAACTGCTTGAGCACATCGGTCGTCGTCGCGGTAAACGCCCGGGCGTTGCTCTCGGCCGTGCGCAGGAGACTGGAGGCGGTGGTCTTCGCCGCTTTGGCTGCATTATATACATTCTGCGCCCCAGGCACCGGAGGCACGGCGGAGGCGTCGCCGATGAGGACGGCCAGATCGGCACGGATCTTCGCTTCGGTGTTATGGGCAAGCGTGATGGCCGCACCATTCTGGTGGGCACCATCCGCGGCATCTTCGGCAAGACTGACAAGGGCATCGTAACCCTGGGGAATACTGTTTGAGGCCATAGGTGAGATAATTTTATTAGGTCGGTTGCGATAAGCATCCGGCCCGAGGAAGGGACAAGCCATTAACGCCCGCTAATGCATTTGTATAACGGGGCTTAATGGCATGAATGACGAATGGTTGCAGCACGGAGCCTCAAGGCAGGTTCGGGAGCTCCTCCCTGAGTCGCCCCAAGGCTCAAGAGGCGTCGGGGAGCGCCGCCAAACGTCACCCGAAGGCTTTGGCGGCGTTTGGGCGGAGCTCCCCACGCCGCCCCGAGGCTCCTTCCGCGATTTGACGGAGCTCCAAAAGCCGCCCGACGGAATCTCCCGCAGTTGGGCGGAATCCAAGACTCGCCCGGAGCGATTTGACCGGGGTTGGCGGAACGTTAAAACTCACCCGAGCGTTCGCCAAAATCTGGGGAGGGGCGCCAACCGCCGACCCAACGCTTCCTCCGCCGTTTGTCAGAGTTCAAAGCGTTGACTGCAGTGAGTGGACCGGGGTTGGCAGAGCGTAAAAATTCACCCGAGCGTTCGCCAAAATGTGAGCGGCGCTTAAAGCGCCGACACTCGTATTCTTCCGCCGCTTGGCGGAGCTCAAAGCGTTGACCATAGTGATTGCGCCGGACTTCGAGGAGCATCCCAAACCCGCCGGAGGCTCCGCCAAACTTTGGACGGAGCACCCAACCGTCGACGCAACGCTCCTTCCGCAGTTTGGCGGAGCTCCAGGTCTCGCCCGAAGCGAGTTGCCGGGGGGTGGAGCAGCGTCCACGCCACGGCTGATGCTCCGCCAAGGGGTTGGCGACGCTCCCAGCCGCTACGCAACGCTCCTTGCGACTGTTGGTGAAGTTTTCAGGACCCTCCCTTCATCGGTTTTGACGAGAAATTTCGGAATCCTGAATGATGACGCACACAACGCGGTTCAATTTCGGATGCTTCCCTCGGGGTCAGTTCTCACGACCGTTGACATTAACCGAAATCCACAAACATCGCCCTGCCCCTTATTGCTTATTCCGTTATAGCTTATTTCCGGATCACGATTCACTCGGATCCCGCGTGCCCCTCCCCTGCCCCATGCTGCCCCGCCTTCTTGCCCTCGCCCTTTTTCCTTGGCTGGCCCTCGCCGGCCACACGGCCGAGCAGCCTCCCGCCTCGCTTCGCGCTGCCTACGCCAACGCGTTCCTCATCGGCGCGGCCCTCGACACTTCCAAGGTCAATGGCGGTAATCCTCGCGCCGCCGAGATCGTCGCCCGCCAGTTCTCCAGCATCACCGCCGAGAACGACATGAAGTGGTCGTCCATCCACCCCGAGCCCGACCGCTACAATTTCCGCCCGGCCGATGCCTATGTCGATTTCGGGGCCAAGCACACGATGGCCGTCATCGGCCACACCCTGGTCTGGCACAACCAGACCCCGCCTTGGGTGTTTCTGGGTGCCGACGGCAAACCCGCCTCGCGCGAGCTACTGCTCCGCCGCCTGCGCGATCACATCCACACCGTGGTCGGCCGCTACCAACGCCGGGTCAAAGGCTGGGACGTGGTCAACGAGGCCGTCCGCGACAATGGCCCCGAGGTGCTTCGCGACACGCCGTGGCAACGCATCCTTGGCGACGATTATCTCGACCACGCCTTCCGCTTTGCCCACGAGGCCGATCCCCGAGCCGAGCTCTACTACAACGACTATGGCCTGTTCAACCGGGAGAAACGGGCTCGCGCCCTCCGGATGCTGCGCGGCCTCATCGCGCGCGGCGTGCCCATCGACGGCGTCGGCATGCAAGGCCACTACCAAATCGACTATCCCCCCGTCGCCGAAATCGAGCAGGCGATTCTCGATTTCGCCGCCCTCGGGTTAAAGGTCATGATAACCGAGCTCGATGTGGATGTGCTGCCCTCCCGCGGTCAGATCGGCGTGGCCGACATCGCCCGTCGTGAAGACTACGAGGCCGCGCTCAACCCTTGGGTGAACGGCCTGCCGGAGGCCGAGCAGACGCGCCTCGCCCGACGTTACGCGGACCTCTTCGCGCTTTTCCTGAAGCACCGGAAAACGATTACCCGAGTCACCTTCTGGGGACTGGACGACGGTCAGAGCTGGTTGAACAACTTCCCCGTTCCCGGCCGCA
The DNA here is from genome assembly GCA_967755175.1 of uncultured Opitutaceae bacterium. Classification (GTDB taxonomy): domain Bacteria; phylum Verrucomicrobiota; class Verrucomicrobiia; order Opitutales; family Opitutaceae; genus Rariglobus. Next base: position 11,203 of record CBRAFO010000088.1, read on the forward strand.
CCAATTACCCGCTGCTCTTCGATCGTCAGCTCAACCCCAAGCCCGCCTTCTGCGCCGTGCTCGACGCCTCCCATTGAGGTGCGTCTCCGCCGCGCCCACCGCGCGGTTACCTGCACAAAACCAACAAAAAAAACGCATTGCCCCCTTCCGCCCCCCTTCGGCCACGCCCCCCCCCGCGGGCGATGATGTCGGCTCGGATCTGAACCATGTCAGGTTTTTACCTGAACCATGTCAGGCTCGGCGGCATCGCCGCACCGAAGTTAAATTCGCAATTGTCCGACAATCGCGGAATCCGTCCATGTAACCCCAAGCTTTATTACCTCCAAACTCCAACAGCAGAAAATATATGAATATTTCTTCTTGTAAATTTATCGCCGTATTCGCTGCGGGATTTACCCTCAGCATGACTCCCTTGTTCGCAGACTGGACCTACACCGGCACAGGGACTATGACTGGCACTCAGGACTACACCTCCTCGGTTACCCCCGATACCTACGGCATGGGGGCCAACGCCTCCGTGAATGCCACTCTGAATGTCGCTAGCGGCACCTTGACCCTCACTGCGGATCAGTTCTCAGTTGGCAATGGAGCAGTAGGCACGATCAACGCAACCGGCGGCACCTTGAACGTTGTTAATACGTATTGGGGGACTACCATCGGCCAGCATATCGAGGCCCAAGGCACCTCGGTCAATATCAGCGGAGGGGCCACGGTGAATTGGAATATCACGAGCCAAGGCTGGAGTCAGCAAAGACTCGTGATTGCCAGTGGCCCTTACAACCCTGCCTCGGCCTCGATCAATCTGAACGGCGGCACATTTGCGGTCACGTCCTCAAATTCAGGTGACGACGGTCGCGGAGTTTACGTCGGCCCCGGCCAGAACGGCTCTGCGGGCACGATCAATCTGAACGCCGGAACATTTAGTGTGGCGGGGGCCATTCCCTTTGGTCTTGGCGGAAATTTTGGAACATTTGGACATGGTCAAATTACTGATGGAAATAATTTCAGCTCCTTGAACTCCACCGCGCTATGGGCTAGTGGCAATGGGACAAGCAAGATAAACATCACGAATGGCATCTTCATGCAGACCGGCATCACGCTTGCGACCGGACTTTCCAGCGTGGCAAGCACGTTCATGATTGGCGACACTTCCTATGTCAACTTCATCAGCGGTGGCACGGGCTACCTCTCGCTCGAAGGGTGGGCACAGAGCAACTTCGATGCCCTTGTGACTGCTGGCAAGATCAAGATCGATGGCGCGACGGCCTTGACCAGCGCTTTCTCCTTCTCCACAAATGGTGCTCAAGGAATATACAGTCTGAGTGCAATTCCCGAGCCCTCGACCTATGGCATCGTTGCCGGCGGGCTTGTCTTGGTCGGAGCGATGGTCCGCCGCCGTCGCGCCAAGGTCTGAACCGGTTGATCCCGCGTAGGGATCTTTCTTTCACCCAAATCGAACCGCCGGGGCCTGTCCCCGGCGGTTTTTTCATGCACCGCCGCCTTCACTCGCGGCCTACCCCTTCGGCTCGGTTTCCTCTCCGCCAGCCGGCCCGTTCGTCGAGCACGAGCAGGGACGACCCGAAGGGGTCGCGCCGCCTGCTGACGGCTATCGAGCTTATGGCGCTCACAGGCTTTCCACCCCCGCTGCCTGACACAGGCATGAACCACGTCGTCCCCCAAGGACATCGGCAGTCCGTGCCGACCCAAACGAAAGACTAGAAACATGAACCGATTACTGCCCCCGTGTTCTTCAAGATCGCGTGTTTGCTGATGCTCCTGTGTCTGCTGATCACTACGCCTGCCGAAGCGGCGACCAACTGGAACTGGGTCCAGACCGGTGGTGGCTGTTATACGGCCGACGTCGTTTTCAGCGAGGTCCAACAGGGGTTGGCCTATGCAAGATGCGACGTAGGCGAAGACCGTGATGCCGTTCAAAATCGGCGGGAATATGCCGGGCCGGAGTGGAGCGCCCTTTCGCACTCACGCTGGCCCGGCCTATTTTCATAAACACGGCCTAGGATGTGTTTGCCAGGGGACGACCGAAGGGGGGAACCCACGGGAGGAGCCACCCACCTCCCGTCCCCGCGAACCAACAAAAAGCCCGGCCGGGAAATCCGGCCGGGCTCGGCGCTCACAACCAAGGATGAGTTTAGTTGTGATGATGGCGGATCAGCGGCAACGGCGCTTGATCGACGGCAACAGGCATAGGGGCCACGGCGCAGGTCGGGGTCGAGGTCGAGGCGCAGGTGGAGATGGAAGCGGGTGCGGGCTCGGGTGCGGGAATGGCGGTCGCGCTATACAGAGTGAGGCCCGAGATAGTGGAATCGTTGGGACTGGAGGAGCTCAGGCCGGGGAAGATAAAGACATCCTGTGACACGGCGTCGGCGGTGAAGGTGGCGACCACCGAGGTAGCTGAGGCGGTGGAAAACTCGGTCGAGCGATTGCCGCCGCTCGTCGCGTCGGCGAGGAATTGCGTGCGGCGTTCGTTGCCCGTGCGCATGTCGGAGAACAGGAGCTGCACGATATAGGTCTGGCCGATCGTGAGGGAGCCGATGCGCACGGTCTGACGGTTGCCTAATCGTTGGCTGGGGCCCCATGCTTGGCTTTGGAGCACGGCATCGAATCCGGCGCTGCCGGTGCTGCCGGTGCTGCCGGCGAATAGGGCGGGATTTTTCTCGCCCCACCCGAAGAAGACGCCCGAGACCGTTCCGCTCGGTCCGTGGTCGCCGTCCGCGGGCGTATCCGCGAAGTGGATCGTCTGGGCACCGGTGGTGGTGACACTCTGTGCGCTGCCGCCGAAATTCCGGGCATCGACCAACGTGAGTCAGAAGGGGTTAACTGTTTTCCGGCCCACTCTGGGGGTATTGCAGGGTTTGCACCTTGCAAAACAGACCTTGGCTCGGCGATGCGGCTAGGCCTGACATGGTTCAAGCGAGAGCCGTCATTATCTCCCTGCCCCGCCGGCCTCTCCAAAAGTCGCTCGGTGTGTCTCGGCTCCCCGACTTCCCCCCTGCGGGGCGTGGACTGGACGCGCGAGACGCGGAGCGTCTGGGTGGCCCTGCCCGATGCGATTGACACCGAGAAACACGGCGCGTCCGGAATGATCGGCCCCCGAGGCACGGTGTCGGTGCATAAAAAAACCACCGGGGACAGTCCCGGTGGTTTGATCTGGGTAAAGGAAAGCCCCCTAAGCGGGAGCAACCGTTCAGGCCTTGGCGGCGTTGGCGCGGCGGCGGCGGACAACCATCGCTCCGACCAAAGCAAGACCACCGGCAGCGATGGCATAGGTCGAAGGCTCGGGGATGGCAGTGATCTGCGCCTGGCGGATTGCCTCAAGTTCGACTGAAGTTAACGCACCACTATAAAGGTTCACGTCATCAACTGCGCCCGGGAAGTTACGTCCACCAGCGAATTTATCCAACAGAGCGATCGAAGTGACCGAACTTAAATCAAGAGCGCCATTGAGAGTAGAAGTTGAATACGTATATTGTAAAGAAGTCGCAATGCTTTGCCCTCCCGTATATAGCAATTGCGAGCTGGTGTTCGAATCATAGGTAAGAGCCACAAAATACCATGTATTTTGGGCAATGGCACCTCCATTCCAAGTGTTTGCGGCGGCAATATCATTAGTGCCGATATTGTTCGTGCGCGCTTGAATAGTGCCGTTAGTAGAGTTTATCCCGAAGAATAACTTATTACCGTCGGCGCTGCTGGTGGTTGCGGGTGAACCTGTTGAAATTTCTAAAAGGCGATAGTTATTTATTAACGCCGTATTCGACATATTAATCCACATTGTCAGCGTGAATGCGCTCAATGAACTTTGCGCTCCCAACGTGCCTGCTAAAACGCCATTACCGTTCACGTCGGTTGCGGAGTTCTGTATGGAGTGACCCGCCACGCCGTTCACACCGGTGCCAAAGCTGAATTGCGAAGTGTTACCTATATCCGTGAGGGTGCTACCGCCGGTTGTAGTTACCGTAACGCCACTCGTCCCGCCGCCAGTCCCCCCAGTTCCATCTACTGAATAAAACGGAACGGCGGCGAAGGAACTTGAAGCGAGGACAAGCGCAGCAGTGCACGCGAGGAATGGTATTTTTGATTTCATGAGGATGGGGGGGGGAAGGGAGGGAGATTTGAGTTCCGTATCGTAGTGAAGGAATGCAATATCGGATATTGTTAGCTTTATTCCGAATCGAGGTCGGCCGGCAACAGGTCTGAGTCTGACATTGTTCAGATCAGCCCTCTTTCCGTGCCGCCTGAGGATGGCCGAAGGGGGAGGCCGTATTTTATAAGTTTTTTCACGTTTGAAGTGATGGGGTGGTAGCCGCGAACGGTGGCTTATCACCCCGTTGACGCAGCCGGGCAATCCAACAACCAATTCGGCGAAACGCATTCGCGGGGGCGGCTGCTTCAAAAATCCCGCCCTTGGGCTCGGAACATGGGCGAGACGCCATGCCACGCCAAGCCGGCTACCTTTTCATTTGAAAGGCTCTACTTTCCCGTAACCCAAAAACGCCGGAGCCAAGGAGCCGACGGTCTGAGAGCAACAGCTTGAGTGTGTGATCCAGCGCTTGATGGCGGCCGAGGCGGCCATCGCGTCACTTCCGCGCGATCCGAAGCCGCATAAACAGGGAGTGGCCGTTGCTCGGCCAGCCCCGGCCGGGCTCAACCGAGAACTCCCGCTCATCGCCCACCACGCTGGACGTGGTCTGGAAATAATCCGGATGCGTGTTCGCATCGAACCATGATTTCAGGTCGCCGGAAATCTCCGGCAGGTAGAGGAATTCGTCCCACCGGACTACCGGCACGCGGT
>CBRAFO010000089.1:0-15682 GCA_967755175.1 uncultured Opitutaceae bacterium
TCGTTCTCGTTCGTCAGGGGATCGGGGAGAAAGAGAAAGATTAAGAGAAAGAGGAAAGAAGCGGAGGGTGGTTACTTATGGCCGATGGTCGAGCGGGTGGCGGCCTCGGGGTCGGCGGGGAGCGGTTCGAGCGGTTTGGCGTTGGGGCACACATCGGGGATGCGCACGGTGGCGCGAGCCCAGCGGACCGCGTTGGTAATGACTTGTTGCACCTGCTGATGGTGGTAGGTCGGATACGTTTCGTGTCCGGGGCGGAAATAGAAAATGCGTCCGTTTCCTCGCTGCCACGTAGCACCGCTGCGGAATACTTCACCGCCGGTAAACCAGGAGATGAAGATCAACTGGTCCGGCTCGGGGATGCCAAACGGTTCGCCATACATCTCCTCGGTGGGAATCTCGAAATACTCGCCGAGGCCTTGGGTGATCGGGTGCGCGGGGTTGATGTTCCAGAGGCGCTCCTTGTCGGTCGCTTCGCGCCATTTGAGCGAGCAGGTGGTGCCGAGGAGCGTTTTGAAAATCTTGGAGTAGTGGGCGGAGTGGAGCGCGATGAGGCCCATGCCTTCGAGCACGCGGGTCTTCACGCGGGCGACGATGGTGTCCTGCACGTCGCCGTGGGCCATGTGGCCCCACCAGATGAGGACATCGGTTTCGGCGAGGACGGCGTCGGTGAGTCCGTGTTCGGGTTGGTCGAGCCACGCGGTGTGCACGGTGAGATCGGCGTTGGTGCGGAGAAACGCGGCGATGGTCTCGTGCATGCCGTCCGGGTAGATGGCGGAGACTTTGGGGTTCTTCTTCTCGTGGCGGAATTCGCCCCAGACAGTGACGCGGGTGGGTTGGCTCATGGCTCGCTTGGGGGTTGCGGGTTTCGGGCGGAGAATCTGGCGCGAGTGCGCTTCGGGGGCAAACAGGAGAGCCCGATTGACGGGCTGTGGAAAACAAAAAGACCCGACGGGGTCGTCGGGTCTTTCTTGAGAAACAGGTTCGGCCGGATGCCGCGTTTTCGCTGAGAGGTTACAGGCCGCGGCGTTGAAGCTCGGCTTCGAGTTGGTTCATGAAGGACTTGGCGTCCTCGGGCGTGGGGCGGTAACCGGGTTGGCTGATCTCGGTGAAACCGGGACGGCCTTGGTGGTCGATGATCCACTTGCCGGTCACGCCGTCGCTGAAGGTAACCTTGCCGCTGGCGATCGCACCGGGGATGAGCGTCACGCTGTCCACGTCCAGGATCACGTTGCCACCGGCAACGGGAGCGGCTTCGTCCGCGTAATCGTCTCCGGCCGCCGCGCCGTCGTCGGTGGTTCCTGCACCTGCACCTGCACCTGCACCTGCGACCGCAGCCGGGGCGGCCTTGGGCTGGGGTTTGCTGACGTCGCTGGCGTCCACTTTCTTGGGCGCGTCTTTGAGCTGGAGGTTCAGGTCGTCCACCAAGAAGCGGACGTCCATGTAGGTGAGCGCGACGCTGAACTGCTCGCGGAGCTTTTTCTGGATCGTGGAGAGATTATCTCCGGCGGCGACCCAGCTGGAGACGGCGGTGGCTTGTTCGGGTGTGAGGCTCATGGCGGAGGCGGAAAGTTGAGAGATGAGAGTTGAGTGTTGAGAGACAGGCTAAGAGCCGGTTGGTCGGAATGAAACTCTCAACTCTCAGCCTTCAACTCTCAACTCGCCGCGCGTGCGCGGCTTACCGGGTTAGCGGCTGAGCTGCGTGCGGAGGAACTCGATGGCACCACGCGCGGTGGTGTCTTGCTCCAGCATGTTGTCCACGGACTTGCAGGCGTGGATAACCGTGCCGTGATCGCGACCACCGAACGCGTCACCGATTTCCTGCAGGGAATGCTTGGTGAGCGAGCGGGCGAGATACATCGCGATCTGGCGGGGGATGGCGATGTTGTTGGGCCGGCGCTTACTGGTCATGTCGCTGTGGCGGATCTGGTAGTGATCGGCCACGCGCTTCTGAATGATCTCGATGGTGAGCTGGTTCTGCGCCTGCTCCATGAGCACGTCCTGCAGCAGCATCTCGGTCGCGGCGAGGTCGATGGGCTTGCCGGTGAGTGTGGCGTAGCTGGCGACCTTGATGAGCGCACCTTCGAGACGGCGGATGTTCTTCGCGATGTGTTGCGCGATGAAGTTGGCGACGTCGGCCGGGATGTTGAACTTCAGGGTGTTCGCCTTGGTGCGGAGGATCGCGAGGCGGGTCTCGAAATCGGGGGCCTGAATGTCGGCGGGAAGTCCCCATTCGAAGCGGGACACGAGGCGGGCTTCGAGCTTCTGGATCTCGGCGGCGCGACGGTCGCTGGAGATGATGATCTGTTTACCGGCCTCGAAGAGGTCGTTGAAGGTGTGGAAAAACTCTTCCTGGATACGCTCCTTGCCGGCGAGGAACTGGATGTCATCCACGAGGAGGATATCGACGCAGCGGTAGCGCTGGCGGAACTTGGTCAGCTGATTCTCCTGCAGGGCTTGGATGAACTCGTTGGTGAACTTCTCGGTGGAGAGGTAGGCAACCTTGGCGTCGGGCTTGGCGCGGAGGATCGCGTGGCCGATGGCATGCATCAGGTGCGTCTTGCCGAGGCCGGTGTCACCGTAAAGGAAGAGGGGGTTGTAGGCCTGCGCGGGAGACTGGGCGACGGCCATGGAGGCGGCGTGCGCCATCTGGTTGTTGGAGCCGACGACGAAAGTCTCGAAGGTGTTGCGCGGATTGAGCGAGCCGACGTAGGCCGTGCCTTTTTCGTCGTAACGGGTGGTGCGCTTGGCGGCCGCAGGTTTGGCGCGGGAGGCGGAGACGGCGTCGGTATCGATGCGGGACGCGGACATCCCGGGGGTGGCGGCGCCGGACTTCTTGAGTTTGACCGTAATCAGGCGGCCCGAGGTGAGGCGGAGGCGCTGAACGATCAGATCGAGATAGTTGTCGTTGATCCAGATCGCGGCGAAATCATTGGGCACGCCGAGGGTCAGGGCGTCCTCCGATGCTTCCATACAGGTGATCGGCTCGAACCAGAGTTGGTAAACGTCCTCAGGGAAGAGTCCCTTGAAATCGCTTTTGACGGTTTCCCAAAGGCTCGGAGAGATGACAGCTGAAGGCATGGACAAAGGACGAAGGAAGGTGCGGGACTAAAGTTTATTCACAAACGGGAATCAGAGGGCGGTCAGAGACACATCGTCACGAGAGGGATCCGGCACGGAGGCAGACATAAAAGGGGAGGAAGCCATTGGGGTGAAAAGGCAACTGGGGGTGGGTTGCTACCTCCTGATAAACAGGAGGATGTAATCAATGGTGCGAGGGGGGCCGGAGGAAGCTCGTAAAGAACGTGTCAAGGAACCGCCGGAGAGACCCGGAAGATGCGAAGGGGAGGGAATAACGGTGAACGGGAAAAGGGTTTCAAGAGCAACTTTCCGACAAGTTATTCACATGGGTTTTGCGGATAAGTTTTTTGGTTTTTAGGTTGCCACAAAAACTCGATTTACGGGACTCCGGCAAGCGGCCTGCGATGTTAGAGGGCGATCAATGTAACCCCGGATTTTTTCCCTAGGGAGAATACGATTTAGTGACGAAATCGTGACGAGGGCTTGACGGTCTGGAGCGTTTTGGCCGCGTCCGTGACGGACGGGTTACAGGGCGGTTACAGGCGACGGATCGAACCATTTTCCATGCTCCTTTATGAGCGAAATTAATCGGGCGTCGGCTTCGACTTGGGGGATGTTGTATTGGACGCAGGTCTTGCCGACGTAGAGGTTGATCTTCCCCGGGGCACCGCCGACGTAGCCGAAATCGGCATCGGCCATCTCGCCGGGGCCATTCACGATGCAGCCCATGATGGCGAGCTTCACGCCCTTGAGGTGACCGGTCTGCGCGCGGATGCGTTGGGTGGTGGTTTGCAGATCGAACAGCGTGCGGCCGCAGGAGGGGCAGGCGACGAACTCGGTTTTTGAAATGCGGGCGCCCGCACCTTGGAGGACGTTGTAGGCAACCTTGGTGGCGCGAGTGGCGTCGGCTTCGGTCTCGATGCTAACGAGGTCCCCCAGTCCGTCGCAGAGGAGCGAACCGGTGAGGATGGCGGCGTCGAGGAGGCGCGAGAGGAAGGACGGATCGCCGTGGACTGTAGTGTCGGCGGTATTACGAATCCACAGCGGAGCTCGCGAGCCGGCGAGGCGAAGCTGTTCGACCAGGGCGCGATAGGCTCCGGTCGGGTGGGCTTTCACGCCGGCGACAGACTCGGCCGGGTTGGAGAGGGTGAACAGAAGACGGTCGTCACCGAGAGCGGGCAACGCCGGGGCGAGAGCGATGAGGTGGCAAGCGGTCGTGGCGACGGCGAGCGTATGGCCGTGCGCACGGGTAAACTGAACGAAGGCCAGTAACGTTTCGATGTCGTCAGCGCCAAACGTGCGAAGGAAGACGGACCCCGACCCGGCGGGCAGGCTGGCGGTGGCGTCAACGACGGCGGCGGCGGAGAGGGCGGGGGCGAGTTCGAAAACGAGGAAGGGGGCGGACGCCGAGGATGACCCGTTGCCGAGGGCCGATGCCCACTGGGCGGAGGCCGCGCGGAGTTCTTCGGCGGTCGCGATGGGGATGAGCAGGCCCTCGACGGGCGTGTCGGCGAGGCGCGGCGAGGCGAGTTGCGCGGCGACTTCCGGCAGGGACGCGACCGAGGGGACGCGCACGATGACGCGGGGCGGCTGCTCGGGGCCGACCAAGGCCGAGGACGAAAGCGCAATCGACTGCGTGGGGCGGCGGTTAAAGTGAAACGGGTCAATGGCATCGCCGGTCGAGGCGAAGCGTGCAAACGGGGACGCGGTGTGCGCGGCGGCGGGTTGCCACAGCGACATGGCTTTTTTCACGAGCGCCTGCGCGACGGGGACTTCGTAAACGCTGTCCTCGGTCAGGGACACGCGGATGGTGTCGCCCAAGCCGTCGTAGAGCAGGCTGCCGATGCCGATGGCGCTCTTGATGCGGCCGTCCTCGCCGTCGCCCGCCTCGGTGACGCCGAGGTGGAGCGGGTATCGCATGCCGGCGCGGTTCATGTGCTCCACGAGCAGGCGATAGGCCTCGATCATGACCTTCGGGTTGGAGGACTTCATCGACAGGATCATCTGATTGAAGCCGTGGCTTTCGCCGATGCGGAGGAACTCCAAGGCGCTTTCCACCATGCCGAGCGGCGTGTCGCCGTAGCGGTTCATGATACGATCGGAGAGCGAGCCGTGGTTGGTGCCGATGCGCAGCGAACGGCCGAGGGCCTTGGCACGCAGCACCAGCGGCGAGAACGATTCGTGGAGGCGCTCGAGTTCGCGGTCGTAGTCGCTATCCGAATACTCTTTGACGGCGAATTTCTTCTTGTCGGCGTAGTTGCCCGGGTTGACGCGGATTTTTTCAACGTGTTCGACGGCCTCCATCGCGGCGGCGGGGAGAAAATGGATGTCGGCCACGAGCGGGATGTGGCCGAAACCGGCGGCGGTAAACTGGGCGCGGATGTCCTTCAGGCACTTGGCGGCGGGGACGTTGGGGGCGGTGATGCGGATGATCTCGCAGCCGACCTCGGCGAGGGCGATGGACTGCTTCACCGTGGCGGCGACGTCCTGGGTGTCGCTGGTGGTCATCGACTGGACGCGGACGGGGTTGGAACCGCCGACGCCGACCTGGCCGACTTTTACTTCAATGGTATCGCGGCGGACGGTGTGGAAACGGGAGGCGCAGTAGGACATGGAGAAACGACCAATGACCAATGGCGCATGGCCAATGTCAAACCCTGCGGCGGCCGGGGACGGCGACTGCACGGGACAGGGGCGCTGGGCGCTTTCTCTTTCCTCTTTATCTTAATCGTTCTCTTCGTCCGGCATTCTCCGGATTCTGACGAAAGAGAAAGATTACGAGAACGAGAACGATTTACCTGGCCGGCGCCGGGCCGAAGCGGGCGGAGCTTTTAATGTGGGACGCTGGAAATCAGGAAGCGGACCGGAGGGAGGAAGAGGGGAGCGCCTGGGGATGCTCCGTGAGACGGCCGTGGACAGGAAAAAGACCGCCGTGGCGGTCTGGGAGAGAGCCGTGGACGGCTAAAAGACGGCTGCGGAAACCCGGGCGACGGCCGTGGCCCGCTAAAAAAGGGCTGCTGGGGTCTGTGAGACGGCTGCGGAGGTCTGGGATACGGCTGAGGGTAGATGAAAAAGAGCTGCGGAAGCCTGGGGGGACGGCTGAGGCCCGCTAAAAAACAGCTGCGGAATCCTGAAAAAGGGCTACGGAATCGTAAATGACGGCTGCGGATTGCTATAAAACGGCCGTGAAACCGAGGGAAATAGCCGGGGGGAGTCGTGTGGATCTGTGATCTAACTCTGATACATATTAATAACCTCTGTTATATGCTACGTGATTGCGTGTATTGTTTTGCCAGAGGGGTATTGGGTTTTCAGGGATGGGGGGTGGCCTGAGTTATCTCCTGCGATTTGCGGAGGCGAGTCGGGCCAGAGTCAGTCGTTTGCCGAGCGCATGCGCTCGTTGATATCCGCCCCGTCTAGATCCACCCAAATCCAAAAAAATAGCACAATGTCCGATACTACCCTCACTCCTCCGACCGCCACCGCCGAGACCCCGGCCGCCAAGGCCGCGCGCAGCCGCGGTTTTGTTAAACAACTCCTCATCGATGAACTGACCTTGTCCGAAGAACTGGCCAACACGGCATCGAAAGGAACGCATGCCCAAGCGCTGGCCGCGGAGGAGATCGATGAGGCGTTCATCAAGGCCTTCCGCGCCAAGATCGCCGAAGCCGACGCCCTCGTCGCCAGTGCCGGCGGCAAGACGGCCGACAAGAAAGGCGCCACGCAAAGCGAGGACACCGAGAAGGACAAACTCCTCCTGTGCATTGGCTCAATCCAAGCGCGGGCGAAGCGCAAATATCTGTTGGGCGACCCGAAGCGGGAGAAATACTATATAGGCCAGCATATCGCCAGTCGGCGCAGCCTGCTGGAGGCGGCCGGCAAGGCGATCCTCGCCGTGCTCGCCACCGACACGCTTCCCGGCGTGACGTCGGTGGAAGTGGCGGCCCTGCAAGTGGCGCTCACGGCCTATATTGGTTCGAAATCGGAGCAGTCGGGTGACCAATCGGAAGCGACCGCCAGCCGTTCGAGTTTGGAGGAAAAGGTGAGGGAAGTGGCCCATGTGCGCCGCGAAATCCAACACGCGGTGGACGCCCGATGGCCCGCCAAGATCCCCGCCAACGCCGCCATCCGAGTAGAATTCAAACTCAGCCCCGACCGCGCGTTGAGCTGAACCGTATGTAACCCGGCCCGCTCGCCAGACCACACTGCGGGCGGGCCGTTTCACTAATATCTGTTTAAAGACTCTATGCTGACGTTAGGCACACGCACCTATGAACTCGTTCGGGCGCATAGTGGATTTTTTGTAGAGCTTGATCCGGAGTGGGCCATCGACCCGGGGCAGCAATGGCGGTTGGCGACACATTGGGTGACGGGGCCGGGCAATCTGCCGGTGTCGGCCGATAATGAGCCGGACTATCTCCGACTCACCGTGACGGCCCACCGCTATCGGCTGACTGACTGGCGGGAACTCACCGGCTTGGGGTTGGATGAGTTGGACGATGAACATGAAGGCATCCCATTTTATGGAGAGTGCACCTTGGAGTATATGATGGGCACCGAACGGAAGCCGTATCGTGAACCGCCTTCGTTCGATCTGATTTTGGGGGATATGAAGGTGAGGCGAATGGAGGGCTATCTGTTTTCGTGCGAGTTTGATGGAACGGTGAAATTCGACGAGGGCAGGATGGAGGACTTCTTTTTTAAGACGGAGGTGCCGTTTGCGGGCGTGTCGATGCGGGTGCCGATCAACGGCAACGCAGTCGCTGCCGGGCATGCGCGCGCAACGCGAGAAATCGGACCGCTGGAGATCGTCAGTGGTCAGGTGACCCCGCACGACTGGTGGTGCAAGGGGCGGCCGGAGGCGACACCGGAGGATACGAGGCGTGTATTTTTGCACACCCCGTGGCGGCAGCGTCTGGCGTGAGGATGAGGAATCGAGACGGCGGGATTTGGCCTCAGAAGGGCACGAGACACGCAACGGCCGGGGGGCGGCGGGTTTAATCTGGAAATCAGGAAAGCAGGAATCGGAAGGGGGAGTTGAGGTTACCCCGAATCGACGACACGAATTGAGCCGCTAACGCCGCCTGAATCGAAAGGATTTCTGAACTATATAATCGTTATTGGCTCATAATCATTGCTGGGGTGGGTCAATTTAGGCGCTCCCTGCTGGGTCGGTTTATCACGGCCGTTGCAGCGTTCCGGCACGTTGTTCGCAGGTGGTGGAGGTGGCCAATGGGGGTAATGTATAAGATCCTGTGCGGATCTTTAATTAAAAATTGGGGCTAGCACATCTCCTATATAGGAAGCCCCTGGGCCGCTCAAGTGGTCGTCATCACGATAAAGCGGTTTTCCGTCTTCCATGACTTTGACTCGATCACCCGATAGGAGTCGTTCATGGGGCATTATGACCAACAGTCGCGCGTTTGGCTCCAGAGATGAGAGCGTGTTTAACACCACACTTTGTCGGTTATAGAAGCCCGAAGCATCCATCGTTTGAGCAAGTGGCTCTCCCCGATAATGCTGCCGCAACAAAGCGTCGGGCACGTTGACGCCCACCTCCGGTATCGGGCCTATCACCACCACGCGTTTGCCTGCGCTGAGCAATGTATGCACCGTGGCCCGAATACGAGCATCGTAATATGCGTCCAACTCCGACTGCGTAGAGAAATTCTGGCCAAAAAACTTCAACGGCTTGGTCTGCTTGTGCTCATTTTTGCCTCGGTTATGTTGACTCCAACGCGCATGCAGCACGACCGTGGAAAGCGATTCGTTCCGTAGCAGTTCGTTCATCACGTTGTCTGAGTAGGTTGATCGCTCCCGATCACTGACGTCTCCTCCGTTGGAACCTTCGACCACCACCCCGGGAATTGGCGGCACTCCACCCAGGCCGAAATACTTGAATGCTTTGTTATGCAATTTTGCCTGCCGGTCCAACTCCGATAACAACGCCGCGGCATGGCTATCGCCCCAGATTGCGATTGTGGGCTTTGCATTAGGGTCTCCGTAAGCGCGTGCCTTGGCGGGATCGGATGGGATTTTGATATTTGGACTAAACCGGGGATTGCCCTCCTTGCATTCCATCAAAGTGCGCACTAACGGGGAGCGATCAAATAACCAAGTTCCTGACGAACGGTGGTTGGCCGCTTCTTTATAGGACCGCATATAGTTTCCGCAAAGGACGAATGCTCCGGTGGCCACCGCCCAGGAGATCCAAACCATCTTTGGGTGAAACACACCGGCCTTGCGAAAGGGCCGCTCCACATAGCGCCACGATAGCCATCCTAAAAACAGGCTCGCCATCACGATTGTGAGATCCCGCACGAGCGTTTCAGCAAAGATAATCCGGGAAAAAACTATGATGGGCCAGTGCCATAGGTAGACGGAATAAGAAATGAGCCCGAGTCCCACGAACGGCTTCATTGCCAGCATCCGCACCGACCACGGCCTGTCTGTCACAGACCCTGCGCGTATTAACATCATTGCGCCTAAAATGGCCGGGACGGCGGAGACGCCAGGGATGAAATTGTGCTCTGAGACGAAAAGAAAACTACTCAAAATGAATAACACCCCAATCACGCTTAAAGCCTGCGCCGCCTTGTCGCTTGGCTTGGAAAAACGCCCGAGCGCCAAGAGAGAACCCGCGAAGAGCTCCCAAGCTCGAAATGGTATAAGGAAAAAACTTGAAGCCGGGTTGCGATGCCCGACCACGATACACGCGGCCAAGGATAACGCCGCGATAACACCCACGACCATGATTGGATTACTCTTCATTCGCTTCCATTTATGGAGCGCTATGAGCAGGGGTGGAAAAAATATATAATACTGCTCTTCTACCGCTAACGACCAAGTATGCAGCAGTGGAATCCTGCGTGCATCATCATTGAAATAGTCTTGGGTGAAATCAAGGAAGTGGACGTTGGAAAGGGAGATTACCGTGTATTTGAGTGACTTGCCGAAATCGTTTAGGTCCCCCGGCCACATCGTTACAAAAGCCACGCAGCTCACGACGGCCAACAATGCAAAAAGCGCAGGAATGATACGCCGGATACGCCGCTCGTAAAACGCACCAAAAGAAAACCGATTTTCGCGCACCTCACGGCTGATGATCGAGGTGATAAGGAAGCCGGAAATGACAAAGAAAACATCTACGCCCAAAAATCCGCCGGTAAGCCAAGTCTCCTCTATATGATAAATCAAAACTCCGGCTATGGCGATGGCACGCAACCCGTCAATGTCGGGGCGGTATTCAGGTTTAGTGGCGTTCACAAGCGGGAGGTTGGTGTATAAATCGGGCTCGGTCTGAATCCCAAGTGAGGCAAATAATTGCAATCACGAACCGGTCTCAGGCTTTATCTACGATGGAGGCTCCGATTGCGTGGGATTGTCGGTCTGCCGAGGTGCAGCGCTTGAGCCAGCCACGTCTCTGAAGCGCCCTGCTATGATCCCAGAGACTTAGGTGACAGGCAGTCCGGGGGCATAGGTTATACCTCGGGGCATATGCCTTGGAGAACCGCGACCCCGATGAGCAGGGCGATCAGTTTGGGATTAGCCGGAAGACGGCCTACAGTCACATTGAAAACTATACTGCGGGAGGAGCGAAGGCGCTTCGTCACTTTTGGATGGCTCTAGCCATCAGTTATAAAGCTTGCCCCAACCCTCTAACCCTTTTGGCCCTTTTGTGGGTTGGATTCCTGATTTCCTGCTTTCCAGATAAAAACCGGATCGGGTCTTATTTGGCCGGGGCGGCTTGCTCGGTTGGCTTCGGGCGCTCGGCGGCGGCGTCGCGGGACCAGCGGCGGACGTCGAAGAAACTTACGTAGATCATCATCGAAAAGAGGATGACCATAAAAATGCTTTGGGCGGTGGCGATGAACTCGGGGGGCAGCGCGCGTCCGCGGAGTTTGCCAATGGTGGCGAAGAGCATGTGGCCGCCGTCGAGCACCGGGATCGGCAGGAGGTTGAAGATCGCGAGGTTAACATTCACTAGGATCGTAAACCAGAGGACGTAGCGAATGTCGGTTTGCGCGGCCATGTGGAAGACGCGGGCAATGCCGACCGGACCGCTGAGCTTGGAGATACCCACGTCGGAGTGCGGGTTGAGCAGGCTCGCGAAGGTGCGATAGGTCATTACGGCGGTGTCCCCGATCTGTTTGAACGGACTCGGATGGACGAGAATCGAGTCCGTGGTGAGAACGAGTCCGAGATCGACGGGGTCTTTGGCGGTCGCGCGGGCGGGAATCACGAGGGGAACAGTGCCAGTTCCTCGTTTGACGAGCGCACGCACTTCGTTGCTGCCGGTGGCGCTAAGGATCTCTCCGTAGGTCTGGAAGTTGAGGATGGGCGTATCGTTGAGGGAGACGATGCGGTCATCGGCCTGAAAGCCGGCCTTGGCGGCCAAGCTGCCGGGGGTGACCTCGTGCACGAGGAGTTCGTAACCGGGGGCGATGCCGACGCGGCGGTCCTTGTCGTTGCCGGCGAGGACCGGGTGAACCGTGATGTTGAGGAGCTGGCCATCGCGTTCGATGGTGAAAATCGCCTCGCGGCGGCGGCCGTCTTCACTGCGACCGGCGCTCGTCAGGAGCACCTGCATCAGTTCGGTCCAGGTCTGGGTTTTGTGTCCGTCAATGGCTCGGACGGTGTCGCCGATGCGGAGACCGGCTTCGACGGCGGGGCTGGTGACCGGGGTGTTGTCGGAGGTGGTGACTTTATCGGCAACGTAGCCGATGCGGGTGGTGGCTTGGTCGCTGCTGGTGGGCAGGCCGGCGCCCCAGAGGATGCAGGCGAGGGCGAGGGCGAAGAGGATGTTAAAAAACGCGCCTGCACCGAAAACGATCATCTTGGTGGCGTAGCTGGGCGGGGGAACGCGTTTCAGGTCGGTCGTCGGTGCGCCTTCGATTCCGCGCATGTCGGCGAGTTGCGGCAGGGCAACATAGCCGCCGAGGGGCAGCCAAGATAGGCGGTATTCGACGCCGTCCTTGCCCTTCCACGAAAAGATCTTCGGGCCGAAGCCGATGGAGAAACGCTCAACCAACACACCGCGGCGGCGGGCGGCGAGAAAGTGGCCAAGTTCGTGAACGAAGATCGAGCCTCCGAAGAACACGGCGATCATCAAGATCGACCAGGCGTCGGAGAAGAGAGAGGAGATATCCATCAGAGCGAGTGGGTGGAGGCGAGGGTCTGCAATTGGCTGGTGGCGATGCGGCGGGCTTCCGCGTCCAAGGCTAGGACTGCGGCGAGGTCGGTGGGTTCAAAGGAATCGAGCGATTGCAGAGTCTGCTCCACGACTTGCGGAATCGCAAGGAACGGGAGGCGTCCGTCGAGGAAGCAGGCGACGGCGACTTCGTTGGCGGCGTTGTAGATGGCGGGGGCGGTGCCGCCGGCGTGCATCACTTCGCGGGCGAGCCGCAGCATGGGGAAACGGGACTCGTCGATCGGGCGGAATTCCAACGAAAGCAGTTTCGTGAAATCAAGTTGTGCTTCCACTCCGGGTGCACGGGCGGGGTGGAGCAATGCGTGCTGGATCGGGAACGTCATCGACGGCGGGCAGAGCTGGGCGAGCATCGAGCCATCGGTGAAACCAACGAGCGCGTGGACGATGCTTTGCGGGTGGATCACCGCGTGGCATTGGTCGGCGCGCAGGCCGAAGAGTTGCTGCGCCTCGATGAGCTCCAGGCCTTTGTTCGCCATCGTGGCGGAATCGACGGTGATCTTGGGGCCCATCGACCAGTTGGGGTGCTTGGTGGCGTCGGCGGGGGTGACGTGGGCGAGGCGTTCGGGCGACCAGTCGCGGAACGCGCCGCCGCTGGCGGTGAGCGTGATGCGAGCGACGTCGGACGAGGCGTGGCCTTGGAGGCACTGGAAAACGGCGTTGTGCTCGCTGTCCACGGGGAGAAGTTGCGCGCCGCTGGCGCGGGCGGCGGCCATGACGAACTTGCCGGCGAGGACGAGGATTTCCTTGGAGGCGAGGGCGAGGTTTTTGCCGCAGGCGAGGGCGGCGAGGGCGGGTTCGAGTCCGGTGGTGCCGACGACGGCGACGAGCACGGTGTCGGCTTCGGGCAGGCGGGCGAGGTCGGTCAGGCCGGAGAGGCCGGCGTGGAAAACCGTGCCGGCGGGAAACGCGGCGGAGGTGCGGGCGGCGGAGAGCGCGGCGTCATCGAACAGGCCGACGTGGGGCACGCGGAATTTTTTCGCGATGGCGGCGAGTTTTTCCCAGTTGCCGCGCGCGGCGATGGCGACGAGTTCGAGTTTGTCCGGGTGCGCGGCGATGACGCGCAGGGTGTTTTCACCGATGGAGCCGGTGGCTCCGAGCAGGACGACGCGTTTGCGGGGGGAGGAGGACATTCGATGGTTCGGACTCTTTCTCGTTCTCTTGGCTGATTCTCAATGCACGAGAACGAGTAAGAGTAAGAGTAAGAGAACGATTTTTTAGAGCAGGCTGAAGATCAGGAAGCCGGCGGGGGCGGTGAGGATGAGGCTGTCGGAGAGGTCGAACATGCCGCCGATGCCGGGAATGGTGGCGCCGGAGTCTTTGGTGTTGGCGCGACGTTTGATTACCGATTCCACGAGGTCGGAGACGATGCCGAGACCGGCGATGGGCAACGCGATGGCGGCGGCGAGTAGCGGCGAAAGCGAGGACGGGAAATACTGACCGAACACGCACACGATGCCGGCACCGAGCGCGGCCGAGGTGATGAGGCCACCGATGGCGCCTTCCCAGGTTTTCTTGGGGCTGATGACGGGGGCCATCTTGTGTTTGCCGATGGCCATGCCGGTGAGCAGCGCGCCGACGTCGCAGAACTTGGAGACGGCGATTAGCCAGAGGGCGAGCGCGAGGCCGGTGTTCGCATGCGGGCCGGCGATGAGGAGGATGCGCACGAGGAACTGGAACATGAAGGGCACGTAAACCAGGCCGAAGAGCGTCCAACCGAGCGACTCGACGCGGTTCTCGGGATCACGTTCGCCGACGATGCGGATGGCGAAGGCGATGGTGGCGAGGGCGAGCAAGTTGGCGGGCGTGAGCAGCGGGCAGTGGGAGCAGACGAGCGGCACGACGGGCGAAAGCGTGATGGCCACACCGAAGAGCAGACCTAGGCGGGAGAACGGCGCGTGGCCCATGCGCACAACCATCTGGTAAAACTCGCGCTGAGTGAGGGCGCTCACGAGCACGAGGAGCACGATGCCGCCGCGCGCTTGGAAGAAATACATCGTCGCCAGAATGATGAGCCAGAGGAGGACGGTGCTGAAAATGCGTTTGGCCACGGTGGTAAAGGGGGAGTGGGCGGAGGGTTGGGGTGTAGGAGCCTGCTTGCAGGCGATGGCTTGGGAAACGGAACGGCGAACGAAGTCGGAACGGAGAACGCGGGCGGTGTGGTGAAACGAAGGCGGTGCGGTGACGAAGGCCGGAGCAGGAGGGGCAGTGAGGGTGGGGCGTGCGGGCCGGTGCAGGCGGGCGGGCGGTTAATCGCCTGCAAGCAGGCTCCTACATCTCGATCACGTAGTGGCGGGTTTAAGTTGCTCGCTGGTCTGGCCGAAGCGGCGTTCGCGCTTGGAGTAAACCTCCACGGCGGCGGCGAGGTCGGTCTTGGTGAAATCGGGCCAGAGCACGGGCGTGTAAACGAATTCGGCGTAGGCCGCCTGCATGAGAAGGAAGTTGCTCACCCGGTATTCGCCCGAGGTGCGAATGACGAGATCGGGGTCGGGGATGTCGGCCGTGTAGAGGTGGCGGGCGAAGGTCTCCCACGAGGCGTCGTTGAGGTTGACCTTGCCGGCGGCGATGGCGGCGGCGTAGGCGCGGGCGGCATCGACGACTTCGGTGCGCGAGCCGTAGTTGAGCGCGAGAACCAGCGTGTGTTCCGTGAAGTGGGCGGTGGCGGCGATGGCAGCGTCGAGCTGGCGGCGCACGACTTCCGGCAAATCTTGCGTGCGGCCAATGGTGAGGAGCCGGACCTTGTTCTTAATCAACGTGGCGGTTTCGCGCTTCAGAAAGTATTCCAGCAACGACATGAGCGCGCCGACCTCGGCGGGAGGGCGTTTCCAGTTTTCGACGGAAAAGGCGTAGAGCGTCAGGTAGCGGATGCCTTGCTCTTTGGCGGCGTCGATGATGGCCCGCACGGTTTCCACGCCACGACGGTGTCCCTCGATGCGCGGGAGGCCGCGTTGTTTGGCCCAACGGCCATTTCCGTCCATGATAATGGCTACGTGGGCGGGAATTTGGGCGGGAGGGACAGGCATAATCAGGGGAGCGAGTTAGGGCGTGGCCGGGGGCTTTGACAAGCCGGCTTAACAGGGTGTCTACGTTGACGAAAATCCCGGGCTGCACACATCTTGAATCACTATGAATACCCCTCCCTTGAGCCCGGCGGAAATCGAGCGCGCGTTGACGGACCTGCCGGGCTGGGCGTGTGAGCGGGATGCGCTGGTGAAGACGTTGAAATTTGCGGATTTCCGCGAGGCGCTGGCGTTTATGTTGAGGGCCGGCTTCGAGGCCGAGGCGCTCAATCACCATCCGGATTGGACCAATGTTTACAACAAAGTGGTCATTCGCCTGACCACTCACGATGCGGGTGACAAGGTGACGGCCAAGGACGTCGAGCTGGCGAAGCGG
>CBRAFO010000090.1:0-15059 GCA_967755175.1 uncultured Opitutaceae bacterium
TTACTCTCGGCAGCGTGACCGATCTTTCCCGCGTGCCCGGCATGACGGACCACGGTCGCCCGATGAAGTCGGTGGCGGATGCGTTGCGCATGCGCTCCACCCTCATCAACCGGTTGGAAGAGGCCAATCTCGTCGATGATCCGGATGAACGGCGGCGCTTGCTTACGTTCGTCGTGGTCGGCGGCGGTTACACGGGCGTGGAGACGGCGGGGCAAGTGATGGGTTTTCTGCGCGGCTCGCAGAAGTTCTACGCCAACCTGCGTGGGTTTCCCATCCGCGTGGTCTTGGTGCATGGGCATTCCAGTCTGTTGCTGGAGATCGGCCCCAAGCTCGGTGAACATGCGCTGAAAGTTCTCAAAAAGCGTGGTATCGAGGTGTTGCTCGACACGCGCGTGGCGGAGGCGACCGCGAGCAAGGTCATCTTCGCGGATGGCAGCTTTATCGAAGGCCACACGATCATCTCGACCATCGGCAACGCGCCCAGTCCCATCGTGCTCGATCTGTGCCGTCAACTGGGCATCGAAACCGACAAGGGCCGCGTGCCCACGGAGCCGACGATGTTGGTGCGTGGGCAGACGCGGCTGTGGGCCGCCGGCGATTGCGCGGCCGTGCCGTGGAATGATCGCGGCGAGATGAAAATCTCCCCGCCCACCGCACAGCTTGCGCTCAGGCAAGGCGTGCAACTCGGGCGCAACCTCACTCGGGCGCTCGCCGGCAAGGAGCTCCGCCCGTTCACCTACCGCTACATGGGGCAGCTCGCTACCATCGGCGAACGTGAAGCGGTGGCCGAGGTGTTCGGGGTTCACTTCAGCGGCTTCTTCGCGTGGTGGATGTGGCGCACGATCTACCTGGCCAAGCTGCCGGGGCTGTTGCGCAAGTTGCGCGTGATGATCGACTGGACCTTCGATCTGATTTTCCCGCGAGACCTGAGCC
Organism: uncultured Opitutaceae bacterium; assembly: GCA_967755175.1. GTDB lineage: Bacteria > Verrucomicrobiota > Verrucomicrobiia > Opitutales > Opitutaceae > Rariglobus. Next base: position 934 of record CBRAFO010000090.1, read on the forward strand.
TGGTGCTGCCGCCGCCCGACGAAATCGTGCGTCCGATTCATTTGGAGAAAGGCGAGGTGCTCTTCGAGCGCGGCGATTTGTGCCGGGCGTTTTTTTACCTGCGCCGCGGCGGGGTGATTCTGCAAGCCGAGGGCCAGCCGGACCGCCGCCTTGTTCCGCGTGCGGTCATCGATCAGGCTGAACTCGATGATCAAAACCGCTGGCGCAGCCGCGGGATTGCCGCGGAGAGCACCGACATCGTGGTGATCCGCGGACGCGCTCATGAGTTGCTGCAAAAAGAGTTGCGTCTCACTGCGCGTTGACGGCGTGGTTGCGAGCCGGGGTTTTGATTTTTGCACACCCTTCCCCAAAAAATGCGCAGAGGATCGGCGGGGCCGACTGGTATATTTACACCTATGACAGAATCACGACTGGTTCCGGAAAGTGAGCAGGGCGAGATTACCCGCGTCTGCGCGCTGACCAGCGTCATGCTCCTGCAGCATGGGGCGGAAAGCGCGCTGGCCGAATCGGTGGCGCGTCGGCTCGGTCTGTCGCTGGGCATGGACGAGGTCGAGATCGCGCTCATGGTCAATGGCGTCACCATCACCACGGTTCATCGGGGACGCTGGCGCACGATCGTGAGGCGCAACATTGATCGCGGGCTGAACATGCATGTGGTCACCGAGGTGCACCGCACGATGTTGCTGGCCGAGGAGGGGCGGATTGATCTCGCCGGAGTGATTTCGCGCCTGAACGAAATCAAACCGTTTCGATACAACCGCTGGCTCGTGTCCCTAATGGTTGGGCTTTCCTGCGCTGCGTTTGCCCGGCTGATTCTGCTCTCCAAGGGCGAGCCGATCGACTGGGGCGTGTGCTTGCTCACGTTTGCGGCCAGCGGCGTGGCGATGCACGTGCGGCAGATTTTTGCGCACCGGCATTTCAACCCGTTCGTCAACTTCGCGGCCGCGGCCTTCGTCGCCACGTCCATCGCCGCGCAAGGCGTGATCCACGGTTGGGGCGTCAATCCCAAGCTGGCGATGTCCTCCTGCGTATTGCTCTTCGTGCCGGGCTACCCGCTCATCAATTCGGTTTCCGACATGGTGAAAGGCTACGTTAACACCGGCATCGCCCGCGCCGCCTTCGCTGTTCTTCTCCTGCTGGCAAGCTGCGGCGGCATCGTGCTCGCCATGACTGTTTGGAAAACCTGGACCTGGCTATGAACCCAATTCTCCTTATCGCCCAAGATGCCGCCTTTGCCGCCGTGCCGGCGGTGGGGTTTGCCATGATTTTTAACGTGCCGCCCAGGGCGCTGGTCTATTGCGCGATCCTCGGCGCGGTCGGCCATTCCTTGCGCCTGGGTTTGATCAAATTTGGGGAAATCCCTGTCGAGTGGGCCACGCTGCTGGCGGCGATGGTGGTGAGCATGGCCGGCATTGCTTGGGCGCAGAAATGGCGTGCGCATCCCAAGGTGTTCACCGTTGCGGCCGTCATCCCGATGATCCCCGGCCTGTATGCGTTTACGGCGTTACTCGCGCTGATCGAGATCGACCGCACCGGTTATACGCCGGAGCTGTTGGCCACGATTATTCACAACGGATTGAAGGCGTGCTTCATCGTGACGGCGCTGGCCGTCGGCCTCGCAGCGCCCGGGCTGTTACTCTACCGGAAAAAGCCGGTGGTCTGAGCGGCGGCGCGGCGCGCAAAAAAAGGACCGATGCGGCGAATACGCTGCATCGGTCCTTGGGGTTTGAATATTCAGCGGCTGTTTTACGGATAAAGCGCCTGTTCGCGCCAACCCTTGCCGACCTTCGTGTAACCTAGACGTTCGTGGAGGCGGAAGGGACGTTCTTGCCAGAGCTCAATGCTGTCGGGCACCACACGATAACCGTGCCAGTGCGGCGGACGCGGCATGCGACCGCGGGGATGGCTCACCATGGTGGCGGCGACGGCCCGCTCCAACTCGGCGTAACCATCGAGGGGTTTCGACTGTTTGGATGCCCACGCACCGATGCGACTGAGGTAGGGACGGGAGTTGAAATACGCATCGGCCTCCTCGGTGGTCACGGGTTCGACCTTGCCGGTGACGCGCACCTGGCGGCCGGGCGGGTTCCAATAAAAGCACAACGAAGCGTAGGGCAGGTTGCGGAGGTCGTCGGCCTTGGGGCTTTCGGTGTTGGTGTAGAAAACGAATCCATCCTCGTCGGCATGCTTGAGCAAAACCATGCGCACGGAAGGCCGTCCATCGGCGTCGACAGTGCCGAGCGCCATTGCGGAAGGCTCGTGAACGCCATGGCGCTTCGCGTCTTCGAGCCAGGATTGGAACGTGGCCAGCGGATTGTTCATAAGGCCATATTCTAGGCCTTAGTGCCGCCGCACGCTGCGCATCCCTTGATCAAAGCCACGCAAAATTCGCCCAAAACCTACGCTCAAACCCTCGCTTTTGATGTAATCTGGCAACAGGAGGAGTCCCGTGCCGGCCGCCGTGACTGCTCGCTTTGCCTAATCCACTCAGGTGCCACGAGGAGGTTTGTAACTTAATAAGTGACAAACCATCGGACGATTCGGATAACGCTCCCATGACTACCGAACGTGGGGAGGGGGTGCCGGTGCAGCTGAAGTCGCTTGAGGCGCTGCTGGTTATCTTGGGCGAGCTTGGCGGCCTAGCCGTCGAACAGGCGAAGAATGCCGCTCAACGCAGCAAGGACGCGCGGCGTCCGCGTAAAGGTGCGACGCTCCGTCCGGGTGACGAAACCCCGCTATGGTCCGCTGTGGTGAAGAAAATGCGCCCGCACCTGCTTGTGCGCGGGGCGAAGGCCAATCTCGCTCGCGTGCTCGAAGTGCCGCGCCAACGGGTGCATGACTACTTCGTTGCGGGCACGCAGATGCCCGATGCTGAACGCATGCTCCACGTCCTCCTCTGGCTTGCCGCTCGCGAGACGGACGGTCCCGCAGGCGTAAGTCCCAAGCCGCTGCGCTGACGGCGAGTTTCGCGTCGCCAGCTGCCCGCTGACGACGGACCGCAGGCGTCCGGGTCGACGGCGGGTGTCGGCTGGTTTGTCACTTATTAAGTGACAAACCTGCCGGGGAGTGCGGCGCGTAATGCACGATGATTTGCGGACTGGAATCTGGCGTGGGTGCGCGGCAGGCTGCGGTTTGTGTCCGCCGGTGCATGTGGCCTGCGCGGATGCGGCTTGAGCGACCTTCCTACCGATTGCCTCCGCTGCGGGGTGTGTTGTCATTCCACCCTGGATACCTACGTGCGCGTGACCGGCGCCGATTGGGATCGGTTCGGCGTCGAGGCAGAACGCGTGGCGCACTTCGTCGGCCACCGCGCCTACATGCGGATGAGCGATGGCCATTGCGCGGCGCTGGCCGTGCGCACGACAGGGGACGGAGCGCGGGAATTCTTTTGCACAATCTACGCCGTGCGCCCGCAGGTATGTCGTGATCTCGCCCGGGGTTCGCCGGAATGCGACGGCGAACGGTTCACCAAGGGTGAGCGCGTGGCGGTCGCCCTTGGCGATGTTTTGGCCCCGCACGCTCTCGGTGAATAAACCGCTCGGCAGTTTTGGGAGCGGCGACGTCCCCGTCGCCGAAAAGGAGTGCTTGCCCAGCCCGGTGAGCGCGCGGACGCGTGTCCGGCGACGAGGACGTCGCCGTTTGTGGTTCGTGCCTTGGCTATTTCGCGTCTGCCTTGGCACTGAGCGGGCGTGTCGCGGCGTGCAATGAGGCGAGGCTTGGCTACGGGATGACGTAGCGGTCCGACCGTTAGCCGGCGAGCGCCTCGCGCACGAGCGCGGCGATGGCCGGCGGCAGGTCCAGGTTGAGCGCGGCCTGCTGACCGGCGGGGCTGAGTTTGCGCCAGGTCTTCTGCAAGATATCGATGAACTTCTCGCGCGGATAATCCGCGTGTTGCGCGGCGAAAGCGCCGATCTCGTTTTCCAAAAACACGAGCACGGCGGCGTCTTCGAGCGCTTGCGTGCCGGGGTTGGTTTTGAGACCCGTCTTCGAAACCCAGGTGGACACCTCGTTGGCTTCTTCGACCGAAACACCGGCGGCGATGAGGAGGTCGTGGGCGCGAGCGGCTTGTTTCACGTAGAGTGAGCGGCGCCAGGTGAGGTAGCCGACTTTGCCCTCGGGAAATGTCGCGCGAGGCGTGAGCCAGCGTTCGAGGTGCTGGCAGCGGGCGGCGAGGCGCAGGAGCGGAGAGGCGTCAGGGACAAGGCGCGCGACCCCGGCCTCCATGCGTTCAGCGTAAACCAGCTCGGCGGCACGACCTTCGAGCGTGCGCATGGGGTCGGCGGAGTGGGCGGAGTCGATGTGTTCGCGGGCGCGATCGTAGGCGGTCATGGGATAACCGGACTCAACCAACACGGGCGGAGACGGCAAGGATGGGCTACAGATCGGGCGCCTGCGGGCGACACCCACTCGCGTTCTGTTGTCGGACACCGATCACACAGGCTTTGGAGGGTTTCTACGTGGCGCTGGCTGAGAAGCGGGTCGGACATGTGAGCACGTGAACTGTCTTGGAGAGCGGGTCGGTGGACACGGCAAGGAGCGCCACCGCGAAGGCGGCGGCCCTTGGGCGGCAGGTTGGCTTACGACTCGGGGGGCGGCGGGGGCGGGCCGTTTTCGCTGTCGCTCTGCGAGCCACCGGGGCCGCCATGACCGGGAGGCGGTGGGAGCGCCGCGCGGGCTTCCTCGGCGGTGATGGTGCCATCGCCATCTTTGTCGAAGGTCTTGAGCACCGCGGTGGCGTTGGTGATCTCGGTGGCGGAGAGCACGTCGTCGTGGTTGGTGTCAAAAATACCGAGCGGGCCGAGAGGTGGCGGGCCGTGATGCTTGGACTGGGTTTTATTCGATGATTTTGAAGACGAGGACGACGACGCGTCGCTGGCTTGCGCGAGTGTGGTGGCGGCGAGCGCGAGGGCCGTGGCCAGCGCCGCGGGAGTCCAGATGGAGCGGAAGGTTTTCATGGTTAGGAGGCGGGTATGAAGATTACGCCGACGAGTTAACCACGTCTATGTAACGCCCCGATGTGGGGAGGCGTGAAAACTGTTAAGGTCGGGTAAAGGTCACGTCGCCACCGCCGGCAGGCTCAGGACTGCGCGAAATCCGTGCGGCTCGCGGTTTTCGAACCGCACTGTGCCGCCGCAGGCCTCGACGCAGCTCTTCACAATGGCGAGCCCCAAGCCTGCTCCGCCGGTCTCACGCGTGCGCGCTGACTCGGGCCGGAAGAGCGGTTCGCCCAAACGCACCAACGCCTCCGCCGGAACGCCTGGGCCGGTGTCTTCAACGATGATGTTCACGCTGTCCCCGGAGGCTTCCGCACGCAGGGTGATGGCGGATGATCGGCCGGCATGGCGGAGGGCGTTGCGCACGAGATTACCGAGGGCGCGGGCGAGCAGATCGGCATCGGCGCGCACCGCGAGCGAGTCCGGCAAGTCAACGATGGTCACCGCATCGTTGGCGGCTTCACGGGCGAGCACCCGGTCCGCCAGCGGAGCGAGTGGCACCGTCGTGAGAGTCGCGTCACGCGCGCGCAATCCAGCTTTGGTGAACGCGAGCAGCTCGCCGACGAGTCCTGACATGTGGTCGATTTCCTCGCGCAGGTCGGTGATCCCGGCTTGCAGCTCGGGGCCGGCGCGTTGTTCGAGGATGCTCACGCCAACCTGCATGCGGCCGATCGGGGATCCGAGTTCATGGGCGATGTCACCGAGGAAACGTTTTTGTCCGGTGACCAGACGGTCGAGCCGGCCCGCCATGCGGTTAACTGCCCCGCCGAGTGCGCCGAGTTCGTCACGGCGGCTCTCGGCCACACGCGTGGCAAAACGGCCGTCGGCGATCGCCTCGGTCGCATGACTGAGGCGGCCGATATCTCGCGTAAGGCTGCGCACAAAAGGCAGCCAGAACAGCAGCGACACACCGATGGCGCAGGCGGCGATCCATAACCACGAGGTGAGATCAAGCAGCCTAAGTAACACGCCAAAGGTCGGTATCCGCAGCACCAGCAAGCCGGGCGGACGCTCGGGGCCGCCCACGCGCACGCCGAGCCAGAACACCGAGGGTGTGCCATCGCGGATCAACAACCGTTGCGCGCGGGGCTGAGGTGGTGGCGGAGGCGAATCGTCCGGCGGAGGGCTTTCGTCTCCGCCGCCTTCGGGATCGAAACGATCTCGTGGCGGCGTTTGCGGCGCTTGGATAATCTCTAGCAGCGCAGGAGGAACGTTCTGGAGCGAACCGGTCAGCACTTGGCCGCGCGGTCCAAGCATCGCGGCGGCGACTCCGCGGCTTTCGGCGAACCGCGCGAGTGCTTCGGTTCGGGCCTCGCGCGGGCGTCCGCGCAGATCGCCGGCAGTGGCTTCGGCGAGGTCTTGGATTCGCCGTCCGGGCGGGCCTTCGACCAGCGCGTTCCACGTGAAGCCGCCTTGAATACCCAGAAAGCCGGCCGCGAGCACGAGCAGCAACGCGAGGTTGAGCAGGAGCCAGCCGGAGACTTTGAGGGCGAGAGGGAAACGCATGGCGCGGGCCGTTTCGTCAGGCGGAGGCCGGATCGGTGAGCATGTAACCGGCCGAGCGCAGGGTGCGGATGAAGCGCGGGTTCTTGGCGTCGTCGCCCAGTTTTTTGCGCAAGGCGGAGATGTGCACGTCAATCGAGCGATCGAAGACCTCGTAGTTGCGGTCGCGGATCTCATCGAGCAGCGCTTCGCGGGTGCGGACGCGTCCCCGGGCACGGGCGAGGCTGGCCAGCAGGTCGAACTCGACGGGAGTGAGGGTTAGCGGTTGGTCGGCTAGCAGGGCTAGTCGGGCATCGGGTTGCACGCGCAACGGGCCGACGACGATTTCCGGGATAACCGGAGTGGACTCCGCCGTCGGAGCGCGGGCGGTGCGGCGCAACACGGCGCGGAGGCGGGCGAGCAGTTCGCGGGTGGAAAAAGTCTTGGGCAGATAATCATCCGCGCCGACCTCAAGGCCCACGATGCGGTCGGTCTCGTCACCGCGGGCGGTGAGCATGAGCACAGGCACATCGCTGGAGCGGCGTATCCGGCGGAGCACTTCAAAGCCATCGAGGCTCGGGAGCATCACGTCGAGGATGACGGCCTGCCAGCCACCGTCGGGGGCGATGGCGCGTTCTGCACCGGTGGCGCCATCGTGCTCGGCGGTAACGTCGAAGCCGAGGGGGGAAAGGTAGTCGCCAACGAGACGGCAGAGTTTGCGGTCATCGTCGATCATCAGCAGCCGGATGCGGCCGGCGGGGGCGTCGTTGGCAGGGATCATCTGGGGCGAGATAAAACGATTCGAGTGTGGAAAGCAGGCTGGTTTACGCGGGCTTAACAATTTAACGCCGGCTCATAATCGGGCGCCAGTGACTGGTCGATGGATCAGTCACCGTTTGCTCACTCTCACGGCTATGCGGATTGGGTTCTCACTCCGTGCTCAGCCAACGGTCGGCGAAGCCCTCGCGGTCCACCGGCCAGGTTTTCCAGCGACGTGTGCCGGACGCGGCCTCGGCGAGGTTGTGGCAAACAACGCGCAGGTCGTCGGCACACCAAAAATCGCTCGCGGCGTCGGGCGCGTGTTGCGCGGCGAGCACGCCCGCGCGCGAAAGCACCAGCCCGCTCATGGGCGGAAGCTTGCAGCCGAGGGTAACCAGCACGCCTTGAAGCCGTGAAAGGACGCCTTTGCCGCCTACACTGTGTTCGGTAACGACGACGGCGGCGGGTTTGCCGAGCCAGAGCGCGGTGCCTTCGGCGGATGTCGCGTCTTCGAGGAACTTTTGGAGCACGCTGCTCCACGAGTCCCAATGTGTGCCGGTGCCGATGAGGAAGGCGTCGGCGGCCGCGAGTTGCGGACGCAAGGAGGCAAAATCAGGTGAGTCGCCTCCGTTGGGCATCCCGGCGAGCGTGATGGTGGTGACCGTCGCGCGGCGGGCCAGCAGGCGATGGGCTTGAGCGAAGAGAACGGCGGTATTGCCGGTCTCTCCGGCGAGCGAGGCGTTGAGCAGGAGGATGCGGGGGCGACGGGGGCGACGGGCGGGCATAGCCGTAACTCTCTTCGTAGCAGGGAGCGTGAGCGACCCGAATCCGGACGGGTCGCTCACGCCCCTCGCTACGTTAAGGCGTTCTACCCTTCTATTTGGATGCCGGCTGCGCGTTCGTCGCTTGCAGGGTCTTAATGAACGCCTCGGATTCGCGGATCGACGTTTCCATGTCGGCGATCAGGCGCGAGATGTCGGCCTGGAGTTCGCGGTGGGTGGTGTCGAGCGACGCGATGGCTTGGGCGTTGAGGTTGTGCTTTAGGAAAAGCACTTGGTCGCGAAACGTGTTGAGCACCGGGTCCATGCGCTCGGCGGCGCGGTGCATGAGCTTGAGGAGGTTGTCGTAATTGCGGTGGGTCGTATCGAGCTGGCGCTGGCTCTCGGCGCGCAGGGTGGCGTTGGAATATTGGCTGAGCTCCTGCTTCCATTCGCTGAAGAGCGCCTCGGCGACGTCCTCAACAGAGGCGATGCGGTCACGCACCTCGGTGGCTCGGGTCTCGCTGCGTTTGAAGTCGGCGTTGAGGGCGTCGTAGTTGCGCTGGAGTTCGCCGCCATCGGCCTTGGTTACGGCGAGAAACCGGTCGAGCGCGCTGGCGAATTGATCCTTCGCTTCGGTCTGCGCTTTTTGGGCTTTTTCAACGCGATCAACGAGGACCTCGCGCTTGGCGTATCCGAACTTTTCGAGGGTGTTGTAGTAGGTGGACGAGCAGCCGGCGGTGAAGAGGAGGGCGGCAATAAGAATGGTGCGGAGGCAAAGCGGGTTCATATGCGCTTTGACCAAGAGGGCGGGCGTTAGTGCCTAAATGGGCGGTAATCAGGGTTCCTCAAGTGCGGGCAATTGGGCGGCAGTCGTGGGGTTATCGCGAGCAAGCTCGCTCCTACATTTCGATCCGCGGGCCGTCACGGTGTAAAGCTGCTCGGTGATCAGGCCAGGATGCGCTTGAGGCTGTCCAGATCCATGACCGTCGCGAGGCTTTCTTCTTGGACGACGGCGGCGGCGAGGGCGGCTTTTTCGCGTTGGAGGAGGCGGATCTTTTCTTCGACCGTGCCTTCGGCTAGCAGGCGATACGCGATCACCGGCTTCGTCTGGCCGATGCGGTGGATGCGGTCGATCGCTTGCGCTTCCGCGGCCGGGTTCCACCACGGGTCGTAGAGGATCGCGTAGCTTGCAGCCGTCAGGTTCAGGCCAAAGCCCGCCGCCTTCAGCGAGAGTAGGAACACCGTTTTGGTGGGGTCTGTCTGGAACCGGTCAACCAACTCGGCGCGGTTTTCGGTCGCTCCGGTTAAGATGAGGTGGCCGATGCCGCCGGCGGCCAAGCGGTCGCGGATGAGGTGCAGCATTTCCACGAACTGGCTGAAGACGAGGACCTGGTGGCCTTCCTCGGCGAGTTCCTCGATGCGTTCGAGCAACGCTTCGAGTTTCGCGCTGGGCAATGCGGCGTGCGCTGGATCGACCAGCGCAGGGTGGCAGCAAATCTGGCGCAGGCGCAGCAGGCTCGCGAGCACATGGAAACGCACGGCGTCGAGCGCGCTCTTCGTCTCGACACCGAGGAGCTGGGCGCGGGCGCGTTTGAGTTCGGCGTCGTAGAGGCGGCGTTGCTCGCCTTCGAGTTCGACGATGATCTCGTCTTCGGTGCGCGGGGGCAGGTCGGGCGCGGCTTGGGCCTTGGTGCGGCGCAGGAGAAAATGCCGCACGCGGCGGTGCAGGCGAGCGAGCGCGGCCGGATCGGCTTCGTTGTATTGGCGGCGAAAACCCGCTTGGTCGCCGAGCAGGCCAGGCTGTGCAAAGGCGAACAAGCTCCACAGGTCGGCGAGGCGGTTTTCGATGGGCGTGCCGGTGAGCACGACGCGGTGCTTGGCTCGCAGCGAACGCGCAGTGACGGCGACTTGGCTGTTCGGGTTTTTGATGAACTGGCCTTCGTCGAGGACGACGACATCCCACGGTTGGGTGCGAAAAGCGGCGGCGTTCAGGCGGAGCTGGGTGTAGTTGGCGACGAGCAGTTGCGGAGCCTTGGCCACCGTTGCGGATGCGGTGCCGGTCTCAGTTGAGAATGGTGCGATGGTGAGATCTGGCGTGAAGCGCGCGGCTTCGGTGAGCCAGCCGTGGGTGACGCTTTTGGGGCAGACGATGAGCACGCGGAAGGGCGCGGCGGGCGGGGCGCTTTGGCGGGACTCGGGTGCGGTGGGAATGTCGGAGGCCACTCGCTCGCGCTCGTAGCTACTGGACTCGGAGAGGTGCAGTAGCCACGCGAGGGTCTGCACGGTTTTGCCGAGGCCCATGTCGTCGGCGAGCACGCCGCCGAAGCCTTGCGCCGAGAGGTGGGCGAGAAATTGGAAACCTTCCTGTTGATAAGGGCGCAGTGTCGCGCGAAGGCCGGTGGGCAACGTCGCGGGAGGCATCGCGGCGATGCGAGCGGCGCGGTCTTGGAGAAGGTGAACCCACATGGCATCGCGTTCGGCGAGGGCTTCGGCTTCGAGCGCGAGTTGCAGCACGTGCAGGCGGTGTTTGGCGGGGCGTCCGCCGGTGAGCACGTCGTCCACGCCGAGGCCGAGGCGATCCAGCGCGGCGGCGGAGGCAGGATTGATGTCGGCGTTGGTGGCGACGCGACGCCAACCGTGGCGCGGAAGGTTGACCCATTTGCCGCGCGCTTTGAGTAGGAGCGCAACCTCGTCGGCGCTGAGGCTGGTGTCTTCCACGCGCAGGCCGACGGTGAGGTCGAACCAGTCTTGCTCGGAGCCGGGCGCGGCGTTGACCGACACATCCACGTAGGCGTGCAACGGTTCGCCAAACAAGCTGGCGAGTTCGGGCGAGAGTTGCACGTCGAGCTCGGGCGGCAGCGTGGCGTGCCACGCAAGAAACTCGTCGGGAAACGTGTTGGTCACTGGACGAGTCCATGCCTCCGCCCATCCGTCCCACACAAGGCGGAAGCGGGTGAAGGCGGCGCTCGCCGTGCGGGCAGCGGAGAGGTCGAACTCAAGTAACGGTTCGCCGACGACGCGGGGCGGGGGCGCGGAGTGTTTGCCCCAGTGCCAGCTCACAGGAGCGCCGGCCCAGTGTTGTTCGCAGGGCGGTTGTTCGGAGCGCGCGATGAGTTGCGCGTGGAAGTCGCGTTCGGCTCCGTCGAAGGCGGGAGTGAACCAGCATTTGAGCTGCGGACGCAACGTGACCACGCGCACTTCGGCGGCGAGGCCGGCGGGCAGGCGGAGGCCCACGGCGCGCAGGCGCGGCAGCAGGCGGGGATCGGAGAGCGCGGCGACGGGTAGCTTGGTGGACGGTGTGCGCGGCGGACCGCGCCAGATGTGTTTGTCGAAGAGGTAAAGCGGTTCGGGCTGGAGCGCGACGAGCAGGGCGGAATCGGCGATGCGTCCGTCGGGGGCGACCAGGCGCACGTCGAGCAGCTCGGGCGCGTTGAGGGATGCGGTGGCCTCCGGCACGAGCGGATCAGGTTCGATCACGAACGGGCTGCCGTCTGGCATGGTCAGCGCGGGGCGCGCGGCTTGCGTGCGCAGCAGGCCGGTGATCACCGAAATGGGCAGGTGTTTAGGCGAAAGGCGGATCGCGGAGAGTCGGTATTCGGCGGCGAGTGCGGCGGCGAGTGCGGCTTCGGCGGGCGGCAGGGCTTCGAAATCGGCGGGGCGCAGCGTGGCCAGATCGGTGAACCACTTTTGCGTGGGCGCTTTCCACGGTTTATCCACCGCCGGGCGAGTCTCGACTTGCCAACTTCCGGTGATGTCGAGACGGACGCGCAGGCCGGCGACGCCGTAGAAAAACCCTCGTCCCTCAACGAGCGCTTTCTCCTCAGCTGAGGGCAGAGCGCGCAACCAGCCAGCGAGTTCGTGTTCGAATGCGGGATTGGCGGAAGTGGAGGTGGGCGTGAGCGAGCCGGTGGCGCTGACGCCGGATGAATCGGGAAACATCGCTCCCGTGATCGGCAACGCATCAGCGGGATCGCGTCCGTCACGCGCGCCGGATTCGACGGCGGCGATCCACGCCTGGCCGGCGGCGAAGGCGTGTTTGCATTTCGAGCCGATCGCACAGGAACAACGCGAACTCCATTCGCCACGCGTGAGAAACAACGTGAGCGCGTAACGGCGTTCGCCCATTACCTCCGCTTTGACCAAGTGGTCGGCTTCGGACCACACGGCGTTGACGGTTCCGTCTTTGAAATAGGCTTGGCCTCGCAGGCGGGTTCCCGAGTCGAACGAGTCGAGCCAGAGCCGCATCGCATCCAGCGCCTCAGGCGTGCGGACGCTGCGCACGTGGGTGGATCGGGAGCGGGAAGAGGCCATGGGAAGTTGCTTCTCGGGCCAACAGACCCACTCGCTGGCGCTCGTCGTCGTTACGAACTACCAGCGAGTGGCTGAAACCGTCAGCAAACTACTCAGTAAACCTGCTCTTCCAAGAGCGCAAACAGCTCGGCTTCGGTGATGCGTTTCTGGGCCATCGAGTCGCGTTCGCGGAGGGTGAAGGTGTCGCCTTCCTTTTCGATGGTGTCGAAGTCGATGGTCACGCACCAAGGCGTGCCGATCTCATCCTGACGACGGTAGCGGCGACCGACGGCGCCGGCTTCGTCGTAGAAGCACGGATACTTGCGCTTGATCTTCTTGTAGAGCGCCTGGGCGCGGCCGACGAGCGCCTCCTTGTTTTTGAGCAAGGGGAGCACGGCGACTTTGACCGGGGCGATGCGGGGGCTGAGGCGAAGGACGGTGCGCGTCTCGGTGTTGCCCTTTTCGTCGGTGACCTGCTCCTCGGCATAGCACGAGGCGAGGACGGCGAGGAAGATGCGGTCGAGGCCCACGGCGGGCTCGATCACGTGAGGGACGAACTTTTTCTTGGTCGCTTCGTCAAAAATCTCCTGCGGCTTGCCGGAGGCGTTGGCGTGTTGCGTGAGGTCGTAGTTGCCGCGGGCGGCGATGCCCCAGAGTTCCTGCACGCCGAAGGGGAACTTGAACATGATGTCCGTCGTGCCCTTGGAGTAGAACGCGAGCTTCTCTTTGAGGTGGTCGTATTCGGAGAGGTGCGACGCGGGCAGGCCGATGGAGAGGAGCCAGTCTTTGCACCAGTTGATCCAGTAGCGGTGCCACTTGGCCCAGTCGTCATCTTCGTGGATGAAGAATTCCATCTCCATCTGCTCGAACTCGCGGGAACGGAAGACGAAATTGCGCGGGGTGATCTCGTTGCGGAACGATTTGCCGGTTTGGGCAATGCCGAAGGGCAGCTTCACGCGGCCGGTGTCCACGACGTTTTTGAAATCGACGAACATGCCTTGGGCGGTCTCGGGGCGCAGGTAGGCGACGGACGAGGCATCGGTCATGGCGCCGACGTTCGTCTGGAACATCATGTTAAAGGCGCGGGGCGGGGTGAGGTCGGGGTTGCCGGTGGCGGGCGAGGGGATCTGGCCGATTTCCTCGGGCTTGGCCTCCGTGAAGTCGCGCGGCTGGACCGGGGCGAGTGTGCCCTGGATGGCCTTCTTGCGCTTCATGAGCTCGGCGGCGGCCTGGAGTTCTTCGGTGGTCTTTTCGCTTTCGAGAGCGGAGACGTAGCCGTGGGTCACGCCGTCGATGATGACCGGGGCGAAGAAGAGTTGGTCGGCGCGGTAACGGTTCTTGGAGACTTTGCAGTCCACGAGCGGGTCGCTGAAGCCGGCGACGTGGCCGGAGGCTTCCCAGACCTTGGGATGCATGATGATCGACGTCTCGATACCGACGATGTCATCGCGGCGGCGGACCATATCGTTCCACCAGCAGTCGCGGATGTTCTTCTTCAGCTCGACGCCCATCGGGCCGTAGTCGAAGAAGCCGTTCAGGCCGCCGTAGATTTCGGACGACTGGAAAACGAAGCCGCGTCGTTTCGCGAGGGAGACGATGGCTTCCATGAGGTTGGCGGACTCGGGCTGCGTGGACATAAGAACGGATGACATAGCGGAGCCGTTCTGCGCGGGTCAACGCCGGGGTGCGGGGAACGACAACGAGTGGCCGCCGTCTCGGTGGCCTGGGGGCGGTGACGTGGTATTGGAGGTCGGGGGGGGGGGCCGCGGTTGGCGGGGCCGTTTTAGGCGTGGGGGCAGTATCCACCTTGGATGCGAACGACGGCGGCCACACATAGGAC
>CBRAFO010000091.1:0-15033 GCA_967755175.1 uncultured Opitutaceae bacterium
GTGGTGCCGGTTTCGATCCAGAAGGCGTGGGCGGCGTGGCTGGCGATGAGCGGGGTGCCTCGGCGGAGTTGCGCGCCGAACCACGCGGCGCCGAGGGCGACGGCTTGGTCGGGGCGAGGGTTGTCGAGTTCGACTACGGGGTGGCCTTGCCAGGTCGTGAGGAGGCGGGTGAGACGTTCGCGGAGAAAGGGCGGGGCGAGGGTGCCGCCGTTGTAGAGCACGGCGTCCACGCGGCGTCCGCGAAGGAACCCGGCGAGGTGGCGGGTGATGGCGGAGTCGGCTGCGTAGGGCAGACCGAGTTCGCGGAGTCCGCTGGCGGGGCGCGCAGGAGTGGCGTCGGCGGGGCACTCAGGGAAAAAGCCGTCGAGCACGAGGGCGCGCACTTCGGCGGGGTCGAGCGTGAGCGAGCGGGTGGAGGCGAAGAGTTTTCCGCCGGGGAGAGTGACGGCGACGGTGTGCGGGGTGTGGTCGTCGGGGGCGAGCGAGAGGATGGATTCCTTGGCGTCGCGGGCGGCGGCGACGAGAGCGGGCCAGGCGCGGGGATCGGGGGTGCCGCCGAGTTTTTCTTCGATGAGGTGGGCGAGGGCGGCGTCGATGTTGTCGCCGCCGAGGAGGAGGTGTTCGCCGACGGCGATGCGTTCGAGGCGGGGGAGGAGGCCGGGGGAGACCTGCGGGCTGAGACCTGAGACCTGAGGGTCGGGGGAGGCGGGACTGGCGGTGAAGAGGCTGAAGTCGGAGGTGCCGCCGCCGAGGTCGATGACGAGGACGGAAAGGTGAGAGTTGAGGGTTGAGAGTTGAGAGTTGTTTTTAAGCCAGTGATCTAGGCCGGCGGGGCCGCCGTGGCGGGCCAGCCAATCGTAGAAAACGGCTTGGGGTTCTTCGAGGAGGCGGACGTGCGCGGGGAGTCCGGCTTCGCGGGCGGCAGTGAGGGTTAGCTCTTGCGCGTCGGGGGCGAAGGAGGCGGGGACAGTGAGGATGACGGGGATGTCGGACCACTCGCTCACGTGAGAGCCTGTCGCTGCGCTCGGTAACGTAGCTACGGGGGCGGAACGTTCGGACCACTCGCTCACGCTCGTAGCTACGGGGAGGTGCGGGAGGGCGCTGGCCCAGATTTGGCGGAGGAGGTGGGCGGAGGCGGCTACGGGGGACAGGCGCTCGGCTTCGGGGACCTCGGTGCTGCCCCAGGGGAGGATGGGGCGGGTGCGGTCCACGAGGCGGTGGGCGAGCCAAGACTTAGCGGCGTGGGTCACGCGGCCGGGTGTGCGCGACGCGGCGCGGCGGGCGAAGTGTCCGGGCACGGGCGCGGGGCCGAGGGTGGCGCGTTCGTCGGGGCGCGGGTGGTAAAGAAACGACGGGAAAAGATCGGCGGCGAGCGTGGTGCCACCGCTGTCGGGTTGCGTGATGGGGACGGTGCGGGGGTCACCGCTATCATCGCGAGCGAGCTCGCTCCCACTGCTTGACGGCACGATGGCTAGCGCGCTGTTACTGGTGCCGAGATCGATGCCGATGCTGAGGGCGGGAACGGGATCCATTTTAACCACTAATGAAAACTAATTATCACTGATGTCCGGAATGGGGCCGCTCGGAATGAGTGCCCATTAGTGTTCATTAGTGGTTTCAGATCGTCGGTGGTTACGCGGTGCGGACTTTGAACTCGAGCTTCCAGGTGCGGGCGGTCTCGGCGTGGCGGAGGTGGAGTTCCAGGACGCCGAGTTCGTTGACTCGGGAGACCAGGCGCACGGGGACGACTTCGCCTTCGTTTAATCCGTCACCGGGCGGGAGCAGGGTTTCGACGCGGGCGGTTTCTTCGAGGTCGCGTTCGGCGTTGGCCACCAGCGTGCCGGTCTGGTCTCCGGCGCGGGCGGTGCTACTGAAGAGGCGGAACTCGACGGACTCGCCCACGACCAGACCGAACTCGCGGTCGGCGAGCGTGGCGGTCGTGCCTTCCTCCATGCCTTGGGGGGCCACGCAGACGGCTTTGATGGCGGGCTTGAGTCCGGGGACGGCGAGCACCGTGGATTCGAGGCCAACGTAATAGGAGCGGGCGGTGCCGGCGCGGATGCGCACGCCTGCGCCGGAGTTGAGGAGGCGTCCGTAGGCGGCGGCTCCGCGGGCGACGGCGAGGTCGTAGTCGGCTCCGGCGAGTTCGGTGGGGGCGGTGCCAAACCAGGCGGCGAGGAGGTCGAGCACGCGGCGGCGCATGGGGGCGGCTTTGAACACGCCGCCGTTGAACAACACGTGGGTGGGACGGAGGAGGTCGTGCTGGCTGGCGGCGAGGGCGGAGGCGACGCGGATTTGGAGGTCGGTAGAGCCGGCGACGTTTTGGTGGCTGCGGTGGAGGAAGCGGGCGAGGTGGCGGCTGAGCGCGGGGTCGGCGGCGTAGTTGAGTCCGAATTCGCGGAGGCCGCCGGCGCTGCGGGCGGCGGGGCGTTCGGTGGGGGCGGTGAGCGGGAGGAAGCCGTCGAGGGCGATCGCTTCGAGAAGGGAGCGTTCGAGGCGGGTGGAGACGGTTTTGGCGAAGAGACGGGCGCTGCGGGTGGGCACGGCCACAGGCACTCCGGGGAGGGCGGGGTCGTTGAAGAGAGCTTCTTTGCCTTCGCGGGAGGCTTGGATGAGGGCGAGAAATTGCCACTCGTCGATGGTCTGGCCGGCGGCTTCGAGCTGGGCGCGGAGGGCGTGCGCGAGGGCGAGGTCGAGGTTGTCGCCGCCGAGGAGGATGTGTTCGCCAACGCTGATGCGGTCGAGGGCGAGGGTGCCGGCGTCCTCGCCGACGGCGATGAGGCTGAAGTCGGCCGTGCCACCGCCGACGTCGCAAACGAGCACGATGTCGCCGGGGTGAACGTGGCGGCGCCAGTCGGTGCCGGCGTGTTCAAGCCACGCGTAGAAGGCGGCGAGCGGTTCTTCGAGAAGGAGTGGTTCGGCGAAACCGGCGCGGTGGGCGGCGTCGCGCGTGAGGTTGCGCGCGGCTTCGTCGAAGGAGGCGGGAACGGTGATGACGACGCGGGTGGTTTTCCAGTCGAGGGCGTCGGGGTGCGCGGAGGCGGCGCGGAGGTGCGTCAGGAAGCGGGTGGAGGCGTCGAGCGGGGAAACCTTTTCGGCCGTGGAGACCGAGGCGGATTGCCACGGAAGGATGGGCGACGTGCGGTCCACGCGGGCGTTGCACAACCAGGATTTGGCGGAGGTGACGAGGCGGTCGGGCGCGAGGGCGCCGCGGCTGCGGGCGAAACGGCCGACGACCGGGGCGTCTTTGCCGCCGGTCCACGGAAGGGCGAAGGCGCCGCGGGTTTGTTCGTCGGGGTGCGGGAGGTAGAGCGCGGACGGCAGCAGAGGGAGGGACTCGACCGCGCCGGGTCCGGCGGATTGTTCGAGCGGGAGGATGCGGGCGGGCGTGGTGCCGGCGGTGGCGAGAGCGACGGCGGAGTTACTGGTGCCGAGGTCGATGCCGAGGGCGGAGGTGAAGGCGGAGTCCATGGACGAGGAGGCGATGGGCGAGAGCGAGTAAGAAGAAAGAGAAAGAGTCGGAGCCTGGTAGGCCCTAGCGGAGTTCGATTTCGGCGGGGGCGACGATGCCGCTGTGCGGTTGGGACGGATCGGTGGCGTGGGGGAGTTTCACGGCGGTGCTGCGCCAGCCGCGGTGGAGGAGCGTGCCGGTGAAGGGAGGCGTGCCGGCAACATGGCCAAGCAGGCGGTGGGCCTCGGGATCGAAGCCGGGGGCGAGTGTAACGGTGGCCCCTTCGGCGGCCGGGTGCAGGGGCTGGAGTTCGAAGGCGCTTTGCAGGGTGGCGCGGCAACCGGTGTGCACTACGCGGGCGACGGCGGCGACTTGGGCATCGGACACGGTGCGGATGTCTTCCATCGCGAAGTCGAGTAAGCGGCCTTGCTCTTGGAGCTTGGCGAGCAGGCGCAACGCGCCGCCGTCGGCGAGGGCAACTGGGTCGAGCGCGGGGGAGGCAGGGGCAGCGACAGGGCGTGGGGTGGGCGCAGCCACGGGGGCGGGAGTTTGGGCGCTCGCAGCCGGCGCGGTGGGTGGAGAAACGGGGGCCGGTGTGGGTTTAGCAGCGGGAGCGGGCGGGCGAAGAAAAGCGGCGGCGAGGGCGAAGATTGCGCTGGCCAGGGCGACGGCGCCGGCGGCGCGGAGCGGGGCTTCGGTGTGCGTGAGCAGCCAGACGCCGACCGCAGCGCTCAGCAGGGCTGCGGAGAGTGAGAGCACGGTATTGACGGAAGAGCCGGAGGAACGCGTGGACATACAACGAATAGGACAAACGGCACCGCGTGAAAGGCACTCACAAAATGTTGGGGGCGAGCGCCAAGGAGCGCATGGTGGAATTACCTAGCGCGTCAGCGGAATGGACACGTTCGCCCCGTGGCGTGTAACGCGGCAGTTCGTGTGCGAACCAGATTGCCAAGGGTGGGCAGCTTCAGAAGTTTCTGCGCAAAAATGAGAGTCTATTTCATGGGGACTTGTGTTTACCTCTTGAAATAGGTTTTTTATGCCCCCTTTTTATGCCCCCAATGACCGAAGTTGATACGGGAAAAGCCGAGGGGGTTTGGGATCATAACACAAATGTTCAGGGGTTAGTTCGGCACCGGGAAAGTGGGCGATACTACGCGCGTTTTAAGATTCATGGGGCGCGAACCATGAAGGCGCTTAAGACCACTGTTTGGTCGGTCGCCAAACTAAGGCTCGCCGACGAATTGGCGAAGGTAGAACGGAAGCGCGGACAGAAAGCCAGGGTGCTGGAAGCCGGTGACGTGCGTATTGGCGATCTTCTGAATCGACTGGGGGCTTGCTACGATTCGGAGATCTTGGCGAAAAACACCAAGACTTCCCATCGAATCACGATGGCGATTTTAAATGATCAATGGCGTGTTTGCTTTGGCTCGGATTTGCGCACGCTTAGGCCCGAAAAAATCACGAATGAGGCGGTAGCTGAATTTTCCAATTTTTTGGTTACGAAAGCCGTTCAAAAAGTCCGCAACAACGGTGCCAAAGCCAAACGTCGCGGTTACGGGGCGATTACCATCAACAAGGTGATCGGTGCACTGCACCGAGCCCTGCGTATCGGAGCGGAAAATAAACTTATCCACGAAGTCCCATTTCAGATCTCACCTGCTGATGGACCTTCACTCAAACAGCCGATTAAGCAGCGGCATTTGCAGTTACCGACCAAGGAGCAGATGCGGATGTTATTTTCATCGATGCGGGATGCTGGCGATAGAGTGCCGCCGACTGGAGAGGGTTTAGACGAACTGCGGGTATATGTGTTAAAGCGTGCGGAACAGTCCGCTAACTTGGCTGAATTTATGGCCTATTCAGGAGCGCGGATCGGAGAAGCGACGTCTTGGGTGTGGGAGGACGATCTTGGCGAATTCATCTACCTTAGGGGCACGAAAACGACCTCTTCCATGAACCGTCGAGTTCCCAAGATTCCGGCTATGCGGGATCTATTGCTCCGTATGAGGGCTACCGTTGAGACTGATGGTTTGGCTGCAAAAGGTCGGGCCTTCTCAGTAGGAGAATGCCGGGAGGCATTGGAGTCCGCTTGCCGACGGATCGGTGTTCCGCGTTTGACGCATCACATGCTCCGCCACGTCTTCGCGACCATCTGTATTGAAAGTGGGGTAGATATTCCGACGGTAAGCCGTTGGCTCGGTCACTCGGACGGTGGTGCGCTTGCGATGAGAACCTATGGGCACTTGCGTATGGAACACAGTGTCGCTGCCGCTCAAAAGGTTCTGATCTAGGTTGTTCCATTATTGTAGGTGGACGGCTTGGCGAGAATCCAGTTCTGACAGATAGAATCGGCCCCTGCTACCTTGGCGCGGGCGTTTAAGTTTATCGTCCGTCTCGATGTGCCTGATTGGGGGTGGTGTTAAAAATATGCTAAACGCCCAATTTTGAGGCAGGCATTGTAAAAACAACTGCTTTGCGATTTTCTGTTTGCTTGGTGGGGGAGGCACAAGATACCTCGGCGATTCATTTTTGAACGCCGTCCATGCTTTCCACACATACGTCAGTGAAGCTCTCCTTCTTACACAGTCTGCCTGAGTTTTTCAGGAGGTTGTTAGGACAATGTTTGGTGCTCTCGTTTACAGGAGTGTGTGCGGCATCGCTTGCGGGTGCTGAAACGGGCACTGCATGGGTGCGTCACGCGCCGTCTATTAATGGGACGGTGGAGGGCTCGGTGCAGTTGATGATGCCCGAAAGCCTGGCGTTAAACGGTAATTCTCTCGTGAGTAATGACCTGCTTGTTCCGGGAACTCCATCCGTCTGGTTGAACGGCAATCCGACGTATGCGGGGACCCTGAATGGCACGGGCAGTGCGACACCGAGCAATTATCAGATTACACTGAACGGCTCGGGTGTGCTGCGTAACGTTATTCGTCGCACCGATCCAGTCAGTTTGCCGACGGTGGGTGCCCCGGCCCAGCCTAGTGGATCGCGCTGGGTTACACTTAATTCCGCGAGTGAAAATCCCGGGAGTTTCAGCACGTTGAGCGGCCTAACGCTCAACAGCAACGTGGGCCAAGTTGCGATACCCTCCGGCACCTATGGCGACTTCACCGCCAACAGCGGAAGCGGATTCACCTTGGGGGTTGCTGGGGCGACTCAGCCCGCGGTGTATAACTTCCAAAGACTGACTTTCAATGGGCAGAGCCAGCTGCAGGTGGTTGGTCCAGTCGTGGTCACCGTTGCAAATGGGCTTACCGGAAACGGCGGCATGGGTTCAACGGACCATCCAGACTGGCTGGCCCTGAACATTTCATCAGGTGGCATCACCCTCAACGGCGGCTGCATCTTGTATGGTTTCGTCGACGCGCCTTCAACTTCGGGCACGGTTATCATCAACGGCAACAGCACCCTCGTTGGTGGTGTGATCGCGGATCGGCTCATTATCAATGGCGGGGGCCTGCTCCGTCTTCGGGCGGGTGGGGGAAGCGGTCCGGTCAACACCGCTCCGGCCGCAGCGAATCAATCCCGGACTCTCGCTGAAGACTCATCCGTTCCCATCACGCTTACGGCGTCAGACGCTGAAAACGACCCGCTCACCTACGCCGTAGTCACACCTCCGGCCCACGGCACGCTGTCGGGCAATCCCCCTGGGCTCACTTACACGCCGGCTCGCGATTATTTTGGCACCGACTCATTCACTTTTCGCGCACGCGATGGCGCTCTTGATTCAAATTTAGCCACCGTTTCGCTCACCATCACCTCGGTAAACGATACTCCCGTTGCCGCGCCGATCTCCCTTCGCACCAATGAGGACACCCCTATTTCTATCACGCTTGCGGGCAGTGACGCTGACGGCGACGCGCTGACTTATACGATCAACACAACGCCGACTCGGGGCACACTTACCGGCACGCCGCCGACGCTCACCTACACCCCGGCACAGGATGTCCACGGCTTTGATTCCTTTACTTATACGGTGAGTGATGGTGTCGCGGTGTCTGCACCCGCCGCCGTGTCCATCGAGGTTATCGCGATCAACGACCGGCCCGTTGCACTCCCGCAATCGCTGACGGTCACCGAAGGAGCGGTTCTCCGCATTACGCTTTCGGCGACTGATGCCGATGGCGACTCGCTCACTTACGCCATCTCGACGCCGCCCACGCTCGGCACACTGGTCCTTGCGCCTGATTCGACGCCTGCGTTTCCCTCGTATCTCTACACCCCGCCGGCCAATACCACGGGCACGGTCCGGTTCGCCTTCACTGCGTCCGATGCGACGCTCACCTCCGAGCCCGCGATTGTTTCCATCGCCGTCTCGAACCGTAACGATGCCCCGGTCGCGTTGTCCTCGGCCGCCACGCTTGATGAAGACACCTCCGTGGTCATTGCCTTGTCTGGAACGGATGTTGATGGCGATTCCTTGAGCTACGCTCTCGCGACTACGCCCGCTCATGGCGCGGTCACTCTGGCCGGCCACCTCGCCACCTATACACCCGCCGCCGATTATAGCGGGGCGGATACCTTTACCTTTACCGTGACCGATAACGGCACGCCCGTGCTGACGTCTACACCCGCCGCAGTCACCTTGACCGTTCGTCCGGTGAACGACGCTCCCGTTGCGGTCGCACCCTCCGGTTTAGTAACTCCGGAAGACACCGCCTTGGTGTTTGATCTTGTCGGCGTGGACGCCGACGGAGATGCGCTTACATACGCGATCACAACGCCTCCGTCCCACGGTGTGCTTACGTCCGTTGCAGGTTTTCCGGGGCGCTATACCTACGCGCCCGCTACCAACTATAACGGCTCGGAGTCCTTCGCTTACACCGTGGCTGATGCGTCCACGACCTCTTCGCCCTCCATTGTTTCTATTCAGGTAACTCCGGTTAACGACTTGCCGGTTGGCCACACCGCCACCTACTCGGTCAGCGAGGGGCAGGTGTTACCCATTGTGCTGGTCGCGACCGATGTGGATGGCGACGCGCTTACCTATTCGATCACGACGCCGCCGGCGCTTGGCACGCTCGTTCCTGCGCCTGGTTCGTCGCCCGCTGGAGCCTCCTATGTCTACACGCCGCCCTCCAACACCGACGCAACCGTTACGTTCGCCTTCACGGCGAACGATGGTTCCGGCACCTCCATGCCCGCAGTCGTCACGATTGACGTGCACAACGTGCCCGACGCGCCCATCGCTCAATCTCAGGCACTCACCCTCGTTGAGGACACCAAGCTTGCCGTTACTGTTTCCGCTACTGATCCCGATGGGGATGCACTGACCTACTCGGTCACCGTGGCACCCTCGCACGGAACGCTGACTGGAATCGCTCCTGCGCTTACCTACACGCCGGAGGCCAACTATCACGGTAGTGACTCGTTCGTTTTCGTTGCGCGGGATGCTGTCCTGACTTCCGCGCCCGCCACGGTCGCTCTGACGATCACTCCAGTTAATGACGCGCCTGTGGCTGTCGCTCAGACTGTTTCCTCACTGGAAAGCACGCCATTGGAGCTGGTCTTGGTCGGCACCGACATTGACGGCGACAATGTCGTTTACGCTATTTCCCGCACGCCGCTCCATGGTGCTCTCGCACTCACCGCAGGCGCTCCTGGACATTACACCTACACGCCTGTCTCGGGCTATCACGGACCCGATTCATTTGCGTTCACCGTGGCTGATGCCGAGGCTGTCTCAGCCCCGGCTGAAGTCGGGATGGAGATCGTTTCGGTAAACGACACGCCCGTCGCTTTGGCGCAAGCGCTCACCACGGCTGAGGACACTTCGCTCGCTTTTACCCTCTCCGCCACGGACGCCGATGGCGATTCGCTGACCTATGCCATCACGACGCCTCCCGCGCATGGTGTGCTCTCGGGAACCGCTCCCGCGTTGACCTATGTCCCCGCCCAAGACTACCACGGCACCGATGCTTTTGCGTTTACCGCCAGCGATGGCGAGGCGACTTCGACGAGGGCTACCGTTACCATCGTCATAACCTCGATAAACGATGCTCCGACCACGGCTGACCAGCCTCTCGTTCTCGACGAGGACGAAGCCGGCTCGTTGGTCCTTCAGGCCTCCGATGCGGATGGCGATGCGCTCACCTTCTCGTTTGCGCCCACGTCAGGCAACATCGTGACGGCTTGGAATTCAGTGGCACTTGATGCCGTTCGTCTAGCCAGCCGTCCCGTCCTTTTGGGTGGTGCCGGTATTACCCCGCCCGATATCACCCGTAATCTCGCCATCGTGCAGCTCTCGGTGTTCGAGGCGCTCAACGCCTTGGACCGGGCTTACGCGCCTTACGACTCCACCTATTTGGAGGCGGGTGGACCCGCCTCCTCCGAGGCTGCGGTAGCTCAGGCTGCACACGATGCCCTTTATGCCCTTTTCCCTGCGTCACGTCCGCTTTTCGATTCCCGTCTGGTTCAGGACCTCTCGGCTGTATCTGACGAGACATTGCGAAATCGTGGCTCCGCACTCGGTGCTGCTGCCGCTGCCAAGATCATTGCCTTGCGCGCCTCCGATGGCGCTTACGGGCCCAGCAACTACACGCCTCGCTCTCCGGACGTCATCGGTGCATGGCAACCGGCCAACGTTACTCTCTGGGGTAGCGCCAATGGTGGGGCTCTTCGTCCCGAGTGGGGTTGGGTAACACCTTTTGTTCTGAGTTCGGCCAGTCAGTTCATGCCCGAGCCTCCGCCGGCGATTAATTCTCCCGCCTACGCCGCAGCCTATTCCGAAGTCAAAACGCTCGGTTTGTCCACCAGCCCGGTCCGATCCCCGGACCAGACCGAGACCGCTTATTATTGGGCTGACGGCCCGGGCACCGCTTCGCCTCCCGGCCACTGGAATCTCATCGCCACTCGTGTCGCCTCCCGCTCGAACCTCTCCCTGGTGGCGACAGCCCGCTTGCTCGCGCTCGTCAATCTAGCCAATGCCGATGCCGCCATCGCATGCTGGCGCTCTAAGTTCGAATACGACTTCTGGCGCCCTGTCACCGCCATCCGATTCCCTGACGATGGGAATCCCCTTACCGAGTCGGACCCGGTGTGGACACCCCTGCTGGGAACGCCCCAGTTCCCCAGCTATGTGAGCGGACATAGCGTTTTTAGCAGCGCCTCCGCCACCGTGCTCGCCGCAATCCTCGGTGATGCGGTGCGCGTCACCGTGCCCTCCGAGGACGCCCGTGCCTCGACCCGGATCATCAATAGTTTTGAGTCTGCCGCTCGCGAGGCTGGCCGCAGCCGCGTGTATGGTGGCATTCACTACGAGTTCGACAACCTTGCTGGCCGTGCCCTTGGCCGCGATGTGGCCAATTACATTCTTAGCCACGCACTCGTGCCTATCGCTCTGCAAGCTCCGCTCTCTATTCAGCGCGGCGAAGCCGCTCTATCCGGGGCCGTCCTTTCCTATACGCCGCCCGCTGACTACCATGGCCAAGATACCGTGCCATTTACCGTCACTGATGGGCAGGCCGTTGCTTCAGCGCGGGTGCTTGTGAGTATCGCCTCGATCAACGACGCGCCTGTCGCTCACCCGCAGGCCGTGGCCTTGGCTGAGGATACGCCCGCTGGTCTCACTCTCCTTGCAGAGGATGCTGACGGCGACGAACTCGTTTACACCATCGTTTCGCAGCCTTCTCATGGCATGCTGACGCCTGACGCAACCCTGCCGGCCCCCGGGTATCGCTACACGCCGAACGCCAACTTTGCCGGCACTGATTCATTCCTGTTCACAGCTTCAGATGGCGTCCTCGTCTCTCCTGCTACCCCCGTCACGCTTACCGTCGTTTCGGTGAACGATGCCCCGGTCGCTCAGGCGCAGACCGTGTCCACGGCGCATTATACTCCGGTTTCGATTACGCTTTCCGGCACCGATCTGGATAACGACGCACTTGCTTATACCATCACTACACCGCCTGCGCGCGGCACCTTGGTAGCGACTGCGGGTGGTTATACCTACAGCCCGCGCTACGCGTTCTGGGGCGAGGACTCCTTCACGTTCACTGCGACTGATGGAGCGCTTACGTCCGCGCCGGCTACCGTGTCGATCACCGTCACGGCCCCCACCGTGGCTGTCGCCCCCATCGTCTCGCTCGCGCCTATTACGCCCGCGCCACTCCCGCACACCGCTTTTGCTTTACGGGCCAGCGCGTTTGATGCGGACGGTTCGGTTACCCGAGTTGAGTTTTACGAAGGCACTGCCCTGATCGGCACGCTTACACGCGAGGAACCCGGTGAACCCGGCGTTTATGCACTTCTGCTTTCCTCTGGGCGTCCGGCCGGCACCTACACGTTTACTGCGAAGGTTTTCGATGACCAGGGGCTCTCCGCCATTTCCACGCCGCTTTCGATCACTCTCGCCACGGACCCCCGTGCGCGGACGTTTACTACCACCGCCGATTTCGAGGAGGGGCAGGTCCGCACGCTCAAGAGCGAAGGCGACCAGCTTACCACGAGCTTCTTCCCCTCCGCCTACGATTTCGTGTGGGTCGTAAACTCCTCCAAAGGCACCGTTGTGCGTCTCGACTCCGAGACCGCCCGTGTGGTCGGAGAATACCGCACGGGTCCCGAGGGCTCCGCGGGCTTTCCCTCGCGCATCGCCATTGATTCCAAGGGCAATGCCTTCGTTGCCAATCGACAGACCGGCGTGATCGTGAAGATCGGGCTGGGCACCGACAACGGTGTCTGGGTTGACCGCAATGGAAATCATGACCTCGACACGTCCTCCGGCCTCAATGAACTCCTTCCCTGGCCGGCGAGCGGGCAACCCGCCGATGAGCAGATCGCGCTCGTTATCGAGTCCGGTGTTACCAGCCTTGAGCACATTGCAATCGACGCCGACGATAACCTCTGGGTCGGCCCGTATGCCGACTCATGGAAGCTTTTCAGTGGGGCGACCGGCGCGCTTCTGCGCACCGAGCCAGGTGCTCCTGGTCTAGGCGGACGCGGCGGTTTTGTGGACAGTGCGGGTATTCAGGTTTCCGCCGGACCGCAGTTCCTCCGCTGGGATACTGCGCAATCTCTAGCTGCCTCAGCTTCTTCGGCATTCGCCACCAATGTCCGTCGAAACGCATGGGGTATTACCAAGGACCTCGCAGGCAACTATTGGACGACCGAAGACTGGAGCGGGACGATTGACAAGTATTCCCCTGACGGCACGAAGCTCGGCTCGTTCTACCACGGCGAGCCATGGGCACAGGGTGTTACTACCGGTAAAGACGGCCACATCTGGGTGGCCCATTCGCACTGCGGCTACAGCGTCGGCCATCTCCTCCCGGATGGGACATTCCTTGGGAACGTTCACGTTGCAAATCACGGGCCTACGGAGGTTTCCGTTGACCGCAAAGGACGTGTCTGGGTCGTCAGCACCACCGGTGTGGTTGAACGTATCAATCCTCTTGGCGGTCCGCTCGGTCGCGATGGAGTCACTCCCATCGGTGAGGTCGAATTGAGTTCACCCAACCTCGGGGGAACCCTTTGGACCTTCGGCAACTTCGTGGGCAACCGCTCCGGCCTCTTTCTTCAAGACGGCCAGTGGCGTTTCACTTACGACGGGCAAGTCGCCGGCTCCGGCTGGGGGCCGGTCCAGTGGAATGCCTTCCTCTATAACGACGCCGTCGTTTTGGTTGAAGTGGCACTCTCCGACGATGGCGTGACTTTCGGCCCCTGGCAGACACTCACCCTTGCTTCTCCTGTTCCTACCGGCGCAGGCCGCTACCTTCGCGGTCGGGTCACCTTGACGCCTGCGGCTACAGGTGAGTCTCCGGCCCTCTATGACCTCACTGTGGGCACCCAAGGTTATCCCGCCCCCGAGCCGCCTCGCTACTGGCGCGTCTCCGCAGGTGATGACATCGATGCCAACTGGCCAGATACCATCCAGCTGAAGGGGGCCTTTGGTCACTCCGCTCACTCGTTTCCCTCTCAGCCGACCTACCAATGGTCGCTCGTATCCTTTACGCCTCTTCCCGTCGGAACTGTTGGCACCGCTCCGGCCGGAGGTGTGCCCACCTTCAGCAATCCGACGGACCCGCGTGCGACCGTCACCTTCAACGGTGTCGGTGACTACGTTCTCCGTCTTGCCGCCACGCTTGATGGCGTGGTCTCCACGGACGACGTGCGCCTCCATGTCACCCCCTTTAACAAAACCCCCTTCGTTTCCGCCGGGGAGCACGTGTTCCTTCGCAACGCTTCCGACCTCGCGATGCTAACCGGCACCGCCCGTGACGACGGATTGCCGCTCCCGGCTAAGCTTACGCTGAAGTGGGAAAAGCTTTTTGGCCCGGGCGACGTTACGTTCACCGATCCCGCCGCAGCGGTTACCGGTGCGCTCTTCAGCCAGCCCGGTATTTATGTCCTTCGTCTAACCGGCGATGATGGCGAGTTCAGCCACAGCTCCACGGTGACTGCGTGGGTTGGCATGGTTTGCCGTCCAGCGGCACCCCCTGGGCTCGTTGCTTGGTGGCAGGGCAATGCCGACGGTGCGGACCACGTTGGTGGTAATCAGGCTTTCCCCGAAAACGGAGCCAACTTTGCCGAGGGCTTCGTTGGCCCGGCCTTTAACTTCGACGGCGTCAATGACCGGGTCCTTGTTTTCGGTAATCCCACTCTCGATGTGGGGCAAGGAAGTGGCTTTGCCCTTGAGTTCTGGGCACGACCGACGGAATCGCGCGAAGCCACGCTCTTCCAATACGGCCGCAACGCCACGACCACCGGCCTGACCATCCGCCAGTCCGGCAATACGCTCGTGGTGAACTACCGAGAGACCTCGGGTTTGAATCATGAGGTCGCTATTGGCTCTGCAATGCCGATTAACTCCTGGACTCACCTTGCGATTAGCTACGATCGGTCATCCGGCGTGGCCACGGTTATTCGCAATGGCTCCATTGTTGGCGCATGGACGTTTGGTCCAATAATATTGGATACGCGGAACGATTTCCGCGTCGGCGGGAATTGGGCCAACGCGGGATACTTCAAAGGACAGATCGACGAAGTTTCGCTCTATAATCGTGCCCTCAATTCTGCTGAGGCTTGGCAGATTTATACTGCGGGTGCTAACGGCAAACGGCCTCCCACCAGCAACACTGCTCCCGAAATCGTGGCCGGACCGGATGTTGGTTATGTATTACTGGGGAATAATCGAGGGCTGACACTTGCTGGTTCAGTGACCGACGACGGCTTGCCTTCCGGTCTAGGCTTGAACACCCGATGGTCGGTGCTGTCCACGCCGGTTGTTACCGCATCCCCGCTCACGTATGCCACCGTGACGTTTTCGGACGCCTCTTCGCCGACTTCGCAAGCAACATTCTCGGCTCCTGGTATTTATGTGCTTCGTCTTTTTGCTGAGGATGGTGCTCTTTGCTCAGAGAAGACGGTCGAAGTGCGGGTGGCGATGTCATCTGCGGCGGAAATCCCGTCGGGATTGGTGGCGTGGTGGCCGGGCAATCATGACAATCGGGAAGTCGTGACGGGTCGCACGGAGGTCGGAATCAATGTGGGCTACCGGACGGGCAAGGTGGGAGACGCCTACGAGTTTGTGAACAACGGGAGCCGGCAGGTGTATGTGCACAAGACGGCCGGGCAGACGGACA
>CBRAFO010000092.1:0-14880 GCA_967755175.1 uncultured Opitutaceae bacterium
ACGCGGGCGGTGGAGGTCTTGCGGCGGCCGGTGCCGAGGAAAATGGTCTTTTCAGCGCTCATGGTTAACGGACGGAGATCTTGATCGGGTTCTGGGCCTCGTGAGTGTGGGTCGGGCCAGCGAACACGCGGAGTTTGGTGAGCATCGTGCGAGCAATGCGGTTCTTCGGGAGCATGCCTTTGACGGCGTGCTCGATGAGGAACTC
This sequence comes from uncultured Opitutaceae bacterium, assembly GCA_967755175.1. Lineage (GTDB taxonomy): Bacteria > Verrucomicrobiota > Verrucomicrobiia > Opitutales > Opitutaceae > Rariglobus. The sequence continues at coordinate 206 of CBRAFO010000092.1, forward strand.
GGGATGGCGCTCACGCTGCTCGGAGAGCTTGCGGTAGCTTTCGCCACCGACGAAGCCGGAGAAGAACATGTAGGTGTTCTGCTCTTCCTTTTTGCCGGTGAGGACGACCTTCTCGGCGTTGATGATAACAACGAAGTCGCCGGTATCGACGCTCGGGGTGTAGGAAGCTTTATGGCGGCCGCGGATGAGGTTAGCTGCTTTGACCGCGATACGGCCAAGGACCTGGCCCTCGGCATCGATCAGATGCCACTTGGGTTGCACGGTCTCTTTTTTGGCGAGGAACGTTTTCATGAGAAAAGAGGCGGATTCCGCAGGTTTGACCGATGACTGTCAACCCCTGTTTTGATCTTGTGAATAAAAAACCCGCCTTCGCGGCTAAGCGAAGGCGGGTCATAGGAACCAGCTACTAGAAAGTCAGCTTAGAAGCCGACAGTCAGGCCGAGGGTGCCAACAACTTGATCCTCGAGGATCGAGTTACGGTTGCCATTGGTGTAAGCAACACCAGCGGTGACCGTGGCGCTGTCCGACAGCTTGTAGGGAACAGCGATAGCCAGACCCCAGTAGGTGTAGTTCTCAGGGATGGCGGAAGAAAGGTCACCCGTGTCGACATAACCGAGGGTAGCGGTGAAATCGAGGGAGGTGCCAATCTGGGTGATGGGCAGGCTGTAGCCCAAGGAACCGATGAACGTGGTGGTCTTCAGGTCGAGGTCGTAGTAGGCGTAGACCGAGGGGGTGAACACGGAAACCTTGCCCGTGAGGCCGAGATAAAGCTCGGTGGTGTCTTGGCTGCCGGGAGTGTCACCGTAGTAGTAGAAGGTGGCACCGGCATCGAGCTTCCAGGTCTCATTCAGCGCGTAGCCGTAGCCAGCGTAGAAATCGAACTCTTTGTAGTCGGCACCGTTGTCGTTGTTGAAGGGCAGCGCGCCCCAAACGCCGGTGTAGAAGTCGCCGGAAGCGATCTCAACGGAGGGGTGGAAGGTGGCGCCGGCAACATCAAGACCGCGGAACACGTATTCCGATGCGATGGTGTTATCGAGGGTCACCGAGTAGGACTTAGCAGGGGCGGTGGCGGCTTCAGCGGCGAAAACCGTGGAGCCGGTAACGAGGGCCGCGAGGGCGAGGATCGTCTTGGTCATTTGTAGTAGTTCTTTAGTTGTAGTTCTCTGTCGGTTGCCGACTAGGTATCGGCGGTCGTATGCAACGAATTACTGCGATCAGTTCAAGTCTTTACTCAATCGTAACCGACGAGCCCTCATCACCTAAAATCCGCCTGTGGTGAAAAGCCGGTGGCAATTCGGTTCGCGCTCCTCAAGTTGCCCGGATGCGAAAATATCTGTTTCTGGCCGCCGCCGCCGGTGTGACTGGAGTCGCCGCAGGCGCTTTTGGCGCTCATGCATTGAAGGCAACCCTACTGGAGCGAGGCAGCCTCTCCACTTGGAATACCGCCGTGCTCTACAATCTCGTGCACGCCCCCGCTTTGTTAGCGGCCAGCCTCTACGCGCTCGAAAGGCCCGCATCCTCCGCTTGGCTAATCAGGGCAATTGCCTGTTGGGCGAGCGGCATCGCGCTGTTTTCCGGCTCGCTTTACTGGCTGTCGCTCGGCGGTCCGCACTGGCTCGGCCCGGTGACGCCGGCCGGTGGACTTTTGCTAATTTCAGGATGGCTCTGCGTGTTAGGCGAAACTGTGCAATCCCCACGGCGTCCGCGCGAATAACGTTTCCCGCATGCAACTTCCCCCCGAGCTACGCCGTGTTTTGGAATCCGTCCGCAAAGTCGCTCGCCCGCGCCTTGCAGGGGGTTGCGTGCGCGATTGGTTGCTCGGGCTGAGCCCCAAGGATTTCGACATCGAGGTGCAAGGCGCCACGTTCGACGAACTCCACGCTGTCCTCGCGCCGTTCGGGGCAACCGATGTGGTCGGGCGCAGCTTCGGAGTAATCAAGCTCCGACTAAATACTCACGAATACGATTTTAGCCTGCCCCGCCGCGAATCCAAAACAGGCAATGGCCACCGTGGCTTCGCGGTCACCCCCGACCCGTTGCTCAGTGATGCCGACGCGGCTGCCCGGCGCGATTTCACGATCAACTCGATCACCTACGATCCGTTCACCGGTGAACTCTTTGATCCCCATGGTGGCCAACGCGACTTGCGTGACCGCGTTCTCCGCCACACCAGCCCTGCGTTCGTCGAGGATCCGCTGCGCGTGCTGCGCGCCTTCCAATTTGCCGCGCGTTTCGATCTCACGCTCGCCCCCGAGACGGCCGCGCTGTGCCGTAGCATCGTTAACACCTACAGCGAACTCCCGGCGGAACGCGTCTGGGGCGAATGGGACAAATGGGCCACTCAGGCCATGCGGCCGTCCCGCGGCTTGGTCGTCCTCGAAGAAACCGGCTGGCTCATCCATTTCCCCGAAATCGCCGCCCTGCGCAACTGCCCGCAAGATCCCGAATGGCACCCCGAAGGCGATGTGTTTACCCACACACAACACTGCTGCAACGCTTTGGTAAAACTGCCCGAATGGCGCGAGTCATCCCCCGCCCGCCGCCGCATTTTGCTCTTCGCCGTGCTCGCCCATGATTTCGGCAAGCCCTCGACCACGCTTCAATCCGAACACCAAGGCCGCCTGCGCTGGCGCAGTCTCGGTCACGAATCCGCCGGAGGGCCGCTCGCAGACAGTTTTCTTCAACGCATCGGAGCGCCCCACTCTATTATAGAAGCAGTCCGCCCACTGGTTGTTCACCACCTCGCTCACCACCACGGCGGCGGCGACTTCACCGACAGCCACATCCGCCGCCTCGCCCGCAAACTCCACCCTGCGACCATCGACGACCTTTGCGCCGTGATGATCGCCGACAGCCTCGGACGTCCTCCGCTCGACGGAGCCGACACCCTCGTCTTGATCGAAAAACTTCGCAGCCGCGCCCACGACCTCGCCCTTCGCCAAGCCCCGCCCCGCCCCCTGCTACTCGGACGCCACCTCATTGCGCTTGGCCAAAAACCCGGCCCCCATTTCACAGAGGTGCTCGCCGCCGCGTTCGAAGCCCAATTGGACGGCGCTTTTTCGGATGAAGAAGCCGCGCTCATCTGGTTAAGCAATTTTTTGCAGAGTAATCGCCAGCCTAAGCCGTGACAAAATCTGCCGAGTCGCATCTGATGGCTGCCCTTTTAAACCCATGTCCACCCAACTCGACCAGCTGAAGCAACTCACCGTTGTCGTCGCCGACACCGGCGACTTCGCCTCCATGAAGGAATTCGCACCGCGCGACGCGACCACGAATCCATCCCTCATCCTCAAGGCCGCCGCGATGCCCGCCTACTCGGCGCTCGTGGACCAAGCCATCAAGGATGCCGGCCCGTCCGCCTCCCTGCCGCAGGTGATCGACCGCCTCCTCGTGGTCTTCGGTCTTGAGATCCTCAAGATCGTCCCCGGCCGCGTGTCCTCGGAAGTGGACGCCCGTCTCTCCTTCGACACCGCCGCCACCGTCGCCAAGGCGCTCGAAATTATCGCCCTCTACGAAAAAGCCGGCATCGGTCGCGACCGCGTGCTCATCAAGATCGCCTCCACGTGGGAAGGCATCAAGGCCGCCGAGATCCTCGAAAAGGACGGCATTCACTGCAATCTCACCCTCCTCTTCTCCTTCGCCCAGGCCGTCGCCTGCGCCGAAGCCGGCATCACCCTCATCTCGCCCTTCGTCGGCCGCATCCTCGACTGGCACAAGGCCAAGAATCCCACCGCCAACTTCGCTGGCGCTGCCGATCCGGGCGTGATCTCGGTTTCCCAGATCTACACCTACTACAAAAAATTCGGCTACAAGACCGAGGTCATGGGCGCCTCCTTCCGCAACACCGGCGAAATCGTCGAACTCGCCGGCTGCGATCTGCTCACCATCGCTCCTCCGCTGCTCGCCGAGCTCAAGGCCTCCACCGCCCCGCTCGTTCGCAAACTCGACCCCGCTGCGGCCGCCTCCGCCGACCTCAAGAAGGTCTCGTTCAACGAAGCCGCGTTCCGCTTCGCCCTCAACGAAGACCCGATGGCCACCGAAAAGACCGCTGAAGGCATCCGCCTCTTCTCGGCCGACATCGTTAAGCTCGAACAGCTCATCGCGCAAAAGCGCGGCTAAGCTCCGCTCACCTCTTGGTTCACGCGCAAAAGACGCGGCCTTCGGGTCGCGTCTTTTTTTGCGCCCAAAGCGTATTCAAACAACCGATTCCAAACACATTATACCCGTCTCCATAGTGGGTTAAAAAATTTCATGCCACCGCCTGCTTGCATGCCACCGGTCGAGCGTGCATAGACACTCCCTGTTCTTTTTGGATTTTCAGGCCTAAGTCCGTCTTCTTCCAGAGATGGGCACGGGGGACCCAATTATTCCGCAGTGGCAACACGGCGGACGGGGCGAACGACCAGCGGGCAACCGCCGGTCAAGGTGACCTTCCAGCACCAAGCCCGCCAGCTAACCTCGTCGGCAATGGAAGGGTGATCCACTAGGGCTCGCGAGTGCGATGTCCCCACGGTCTCCCCGTTCTTCACCGCGCCCTTGGGCCGTTCGGGAATACCGGCGGCTTGATGGCGCTTAGCCAAGAGACCTCCGTGTCCACACATCCCACTACTCAATCGCCCGCATCACCCGCCCGCCCTCGTTTTAGCCTCAAAGCGCTCCTCTTCGGCCGCGCCCGCTCGCTCGCCGACCACGACCTGTTTCACAAGGTCTCACTGATCGCCGTGTTCGCCTGGGTCGGCCTCGGTGCCGACGGCCTTTCCTCGTCCTGCTACGGTCCCGAGGAAACCTTCAAGGCCCTCGGCACGCACGTGCACCTGAGCCTGTTCGTCGCGCTCGCCTCGGTCGTGACCATCGTCGCGATCTGTGCCAGCTACTCGCAGATTATCTCGCTGTTTCCCTCGGGCGGCGGCGGCTACCTGGTCGCCAGCAAGCTCCTCTCCCCCACCGCCGGCGTGATCTCGGGCAGCGCGCTGCTCATCGACTATGTGCTCACCGTTACCATCTCGGTCGCCAGCGGCACCGACGCGCTCTTCAGCCTGCTGCCACCGGCCTGGGCGCATTGGAAACTCGCCGCCGGTTTCGTCGGCGTAGTCGGGCTCACGCTGCTCAACCTCCGCGGCGTGCGTGAATCGGTGATGCTGTTCGTCCCCGTGTTCTTCCTCTTCGTGTTCACCCACGGCTTCGCCATTGTCTACGCGATCGCCACGCACTTCGCCGGACTCGGCGCCGTCGCCATCGACACGGTCAGCGACGTCCAAAGCGTCAGCAGCAGCCTGGGCTGGTTCGGCCTGATGGCCGTGCTACTCAAAGCCTACAGCATGGGCGCCGGCACCTACACCGGCATCGAGGCGGTGAGCAACGGCCTCCCGATTCTCCGCGAGCCGCGCGTCAAAACCGGCCGCCGCACCATGGCCTATATGGGCAGCTCGCTCGCCGTGACGGTCGCCGGCCTCCTCATCGCGTATCTCGTGTTCCGGGTGGTGCCCGAGGAAGGCAAGACCCTCAACGCCGTCCTCTTTGAACGCATGACTGAAACGTGGCCGGCCGGAATAGGCCACAGCTTCGTGCTCATCACCCTCGCCTCCGAGGCGGCCCTTCTCCTCATCGCCGCTCAGGCCGGCTTCCTCGACGGTCCGCGCGTGCTCGCCAACATGGCCCTCGACCGCTGGTTGCCCGCGCGTTTCGCCAATCTCAGCGACCGCTTCGTTACCCAAAATGGCGTGCTCCTCATGGGCGGCGCGGCCCTGCTGATGATGATCGTCACCCGCGGCTCGGTGGAGCTCCTCGTCGTGCTCTATAGCATCAACGTCTTCATCACGTTTTCCCTCTCGCAGCTCGGCATGGTGAAACACTGGTGGAACCACCGCCACACCGCGGATGGCTGGCGCCGCAAGCTCGCCGTGAACGGCTTCGGCCTCATGCTCACGACGTTCATCCTGATCTCGCTCACCGCCGTGAAGTTCTTCGAGGGCGGCTGGGCCACGCTCGTCGTCACCGGCCTGCTCGTCGCCGCCGCCTTCGGCATCAAGCGCCACTACCACCGCATCGGCCAGCAGCTTGGCCGGCTCGACCTGCTCGTGCAGGCCGCCAAACTCCCCGCCACCACCCGCGCCGACTCGCCTCCGCCCGAACTCGTGCCGCACGCCCGCACCGCCGTCGTGCTCGTTAACGGCTACAACGGCCTCGGTCTCCACACGCTCCTCAACGTCCCCCAGGTGTTCGGCGACACGTTCCGCAACTACATCTTCGTCGAGGTCGGCGTGGTGGACGCAGGCAACTTCAAGGGCTCCGACGAACTCGTCTCGCTCCGTGAAAAAACCGAAGCCGACGCCCATCGTTATGTCGAATTCGCCCGTGCCCGCGGCTACGGATCCACAGCCGTCTCCGTCATCGCCACTGATCCTGTCGGCGAGATCGTGCGCATCGCCCGCGAGCTCCACGAACAATATCCGCACGCGGTCTTCTTCGCCGGCCAGCTGCTCTTCGAGCGGGAGACGCGCTTCAGCCGCTGGCTGCACAACCACACCGTCTTCATCCTGCAACGCCGATTCTTCCTCGGCGACCTGCCGTTCGTGATCCTCCCGATCCGCGTCGAGGGCTAAACCTCGCCGATAATCCCCACGACCCACGCAAGTCTCCACCAGCCCGACGCCCTCACCGGCGCCGGGCTTTTTGTGTCCCGCTGGCGAACTCCCGTTGACAACCCCCGCGCACCGGCCTGCCCTCAGGCGCTATCCACGGACGCGGCGCGAACCACCGCGAGAGAGGAGAGATTCACCACATGGACGACATCCACTTTATCCAAGACCTCGCGATCGTTTTACTCGCCGCCGGGTTCGTTGGTGCCCTCTGCAAACGCATCGGTCTCTCCGTCATCGTTGGCTACCTCGCCGCCGGCGTCCTCATCGGCCCCTACACGCCGCCGTTCTCCTTCATCACCGACGTCGATCGCATCCAGACGCTCTCCCAAGTCGGCCTCGTTTTCCTGATGTTCTCGATCGGCCTCGGCCTGAGCCTCACGAAGCTCCGCCGCCTGGGCCTGCCCACGCTCATCGCCACCGGCCTCGGCGCGTTCCTGATGCTCAACCTCACGCAACTGCTCGGGGCCGCCCTCGGCTGGACCGCGATGCAAGGCCTGTTTGTCGCGAGCATGTTCGTGGTCTCCAGCTCGGCGGTAATCGCCAAAATCGTCGGCGAACTTAAGCTCAGCCACGAAGCCGCCGCCCAGCGCGCCCTCGGCATCTCCGTGATGGAAGATGTCGTCGCCATCGTGATGCTCACCATCCTGGCCAGCCAGACCCACTCGGGCGGCGGCGATGCCAACCTCGGCAACCTGCTCGCCACCCTCAGCGCCTTCGTCGTGCTGCTGGTCGGCACCGGACTCCTCCTCGTCCCGCGCCTCCTTCGCCGCCTCGAAGCCCGCGCCGATCCCGAGTTGCAGACGATCATCGTCGCCGGCGTCCTCTTCTTCCTTGCGACATGCGCCGCCAAAGCCGGCTACTCGCTCGCCCTCGGCGCATTTCTCCTCGGTGCCATCGTCGCCGAAATGCCCCAGAAAACCGGCGTAGAAAAAGCCTTCGCCGGCATGCGCGACCTCTTCAGCAGCGTGTTCTTCGTCTCCGTCGGCATGATGATCGATGTCCGGCTCCTCGCGGTCGTCTGGCCGCTGAGCCTGGGACTGTTCGCCTTCGTGATGATTTGCCGGCCGGTCGTCGTCGGCTTCGCCATGGTTGTCTGCGGCACGCATCCCCGCGAAGCCCGCCGGGCCGGACTCCTGCTCACGCCGCTCGGCGAATTTTCCTTCATCATCGCCCAACTCGGCGTCAGCAGCACCGTGCTGCCGCCCGCGTATTACCCCCTCGCGGTCAGCATCTCCATTCTCACCGTGCTGACGACTCCCCTGATCAACCGTCACGCCGCGCCGCTTCTCCGCTTCGCCAAACGGATGGAACCGCGTTGGCTCACACGCGCGCTGGATGCCTACCACGGTTGGCTTCAACAGGCCCAGAACGGCACCGCCTCGCCCCTCGCCTGGAAACTCATCCGCAGTCGCATCCCGCAGCTCGGAATCGAGATGCTCCTCGTCTCCGGATTGCTGATTTTCTCCGGCCAAATTTTTGAGGTCATCCAGACGTCTCAGGCCGCGCGCTGGTTTGATGGCTCCAGGTTGGACTACGTTTTCTGGAGCGTGATCGGCCTGCTCGTGCTCATCCTGCTCGTCGCCCTGTGGCGCAACATCAGCGCGATCATCATGATCCTCGCCGAGAGTCTCGGCAGAAACACCCGCCTCCCCGCGCCCGCCATCGAAAAAACCATCCGCGCACTCACCGGACTCGGACTCGGTTTCTGGCTCTATGCCATCCTCCCCATCCATGCCCTTCCCGGCTGGGGATGGTTAGTCATCGGCACGGCCGCGCTGACGGTCGCCATCATATTCTCCAACCGCCTCGTTTACTGGCACAGCGCTTGGCAAACCTCCGTGCACGAGGTCCTCAGCGAAGACGCCGACGGTCCCGCCGGCGCCCGCGCCACGGCTCGCGTCGCCCTCGACCAAGGCCTCGAAGGCTGGGGTATGCTCCTCGAAGAATACGTCGTGCCCGACGACGCCGACTACGCCGGTTGCGATCTCGCGCAACTCGCCATCCCTTCCCGCTTCGGATGCTCCGTCATCGAAGTCGAACGCAACGGCTGTGTCATCACGCGCACCGGCCCCGATCTCCGCGTCTATCCCGGCGACAAGCTCCTTCTTCTTGGCCAAGCTGAAGGGCTCACCGCCGCGCGCAATTCCCTAAGCAGCGAGAAAAAAGCCGCCGAAGGCGCCGAAGAGTTCAGCGGCTCCATCCTGCAAACGCATACTCTCCCCGCCGGCGTGCGCACCGGCAAAACCCTCGCACAACTCCACGTCGCCAAGGAAACCGGTGTGCGTATCGTCGGCATCCGCCGTGACTCCACCCAAATCATCAACCCCGGTGGCAACGAAACGCTACACGCCGGCGACCGTCTGCTCGTGGTCGGCACGCTCGAAGAACTCCGCACCTTCCGCCGTTGGCTCAGAGCCGGCGTCGAAACGGCCCCGCCCTTCCCCGCTTAACCCAACCCATGATCCGCGCCTTCCAATGGGACCTCGCCCGCCAGGTCGAACGTCTCGACTTCCTCATCGCTCAGCTCCCTCGCTACGCCAGCTGGGGCTACGAGGAGCTCTACCTTCACCTCGAGGACGCGGTTGAATACCCCAGCCTGCCCGGCGTCGCCCGCCCCGACGCCTACTCCACGCGCGATCTCACCAAGCTCGTCACCGCCGCCACCCGGGCCGGCATCAAGGTCGTGCCCATCGTCAATCTCCTCGGACACACCCAATACCTCATCAAGCACCCCGACCTGCGCGACCTGAACGAACTCCGCGCCCCCGACGGTTCGCCGCTCGAACGCGGACAACTCTGCCCACTGCACCCGCGCACGCTGGAAGTCGCCGATAAACTCCTCCGCGACATGGCCCCGTTCTGCACTGCGGGCAAAGTCCATGTCGGCCTCGACGAATCCTTTCACCTCGGCAAGCACCCGCTCAGCCGCGCCGAAGTCGCCCGCATCGGCCTCGCGTCGCATTTTTCCAACTACGTCAACCGGCTCCACACACTCGTCCAGCCGCTCGGCCTGCGCATGGGGCTGTGGGCCGACATGCTCGCGCTCCTGCCCGACGCCATCCCGCAACTCCCGCGCGGTTTGATCGCCTACGACTGGTATTATTATCCGTTCCCGCGCCACCCGCGCATGGAGCTGCACAACTTCGCCGACTACGACCTCGCGCCCGCACTCGCGAAACAAGGCATCGAGTATTGGGGTTGTCCCATGAACGGCGGCTTCCGTTACGAACCGCTGCCTGTCTTCGGCGACCGCCTCGCGAACCTCCAGTCGTGGTGGCGCCGCTGCCGTCAGACCAAGGCCGGCGGTTTCCTCGTCACTGGATGGGAGCCGCAACGCCTCGCTTTTGAAATGCCCATGGTGGTCGATGCCGCCGCCGCCAGCCTCTGGCTCGATCCGCAGCTCGACGATCACGCCGGCCTGCTCGCCAAAGGTTTCGAGCGCGTCTTCGGAAAAGCCGGTTCGCGCGAAGCCGCCCGCGCCGCGCTCGCGTGCGACGAACACGCCTTCGCCGGCTACGCCAAGTGGGAGATCAACGACCGCTGGGACGGACTCGCCGGCCCCGAAGGTCCCGCCCGGGCCGACCGTAGCGCCCGCTTCTTCACCCGCCTCGCCCAGCGAAACCTCCCCGCGCCCTTCGCCGCCAGCGCCGCGCTCAACGCCTACCTCGCCGCCCGCGAGTCCTTCATCCGCCACGCCGCCCGCGCCGTCCAAAAAATCCGCCGCCGCCACGCCACCGGCCAAGGCAAGTTTGTCACTTATTACGTGACAAACTGCCTGAAGGAGCTGGATGCGCTTTCGGTGGAAATTGAAAAAGGACGCACTGCGGCGCGCGTCATGTGGGCGCGCACCCGGAATCCACGAGCGCGCTCGCCGCATGAAGATATTCTGGACCGCGATGCCGAGCGGCTGAAGGCGTGGCGGCACTGGCTCACCGCCGTCTCGGCAGACTCTTCACGCTGCTTGGATGCCTCACCGGTGCACGGTCGCTGGCAATTGTCCTTCGTCGTCCACAACCATGCGCCCGCGCTTCAAAAAATCCTCATTGAGCAACAGGCGACCGATGGCGCGTGGTCCGTGATCGCGGAACGTTTCACCATCGAATTCCGCGCACGAGCGGCGCGTCCACGCGCCAATGTTCGCCGGGAGTTCTCCGTGTCCGTCGAGACACCGGCGCGCCCGTTGCGCATCGCGTTGCGCGGAGTCGGCGAAATGGCAGTGAGCCATGTCGCCCTGACCGATGGCGTGCTCGCGTTTCAGCCCACCGGCTGGCCGGTGCGTGAGCGTCGCTCACTAGGAACGCCGGCGCCTGCGGCTGGCTTCCCCGACCTGCACCTCACGAGCAACCGCGATGCGGTCGAGCTCACGTGGTCGTGATGAAGCTAAGCTGATCATGGTCGAATGTAGGAGCCTGCTCGCAGGCGATAAACGGCGTGCGAAGGCGTTAACGTCCTCGCATACCTAAAATCGCCTGCAAGCAGGCTCCTACATTTCGACCCGCGTGATCCGACGAACACTCCCAATCCGTCCGAGTCCTCTCCTCGCGGCATCCGATCCGTCCTGCGCGGATTACAGGCGCGCTTTCAGCGTGCGGGCGGCTTCGAGTGCGGCGTCGGCCGTCACGGCGGTCACCGTGAAATGTCCCATCTTGCGGCCGATGCGCGGCTCCTTTTTTCCGTAGAGGTGTAGCTTGGCGCGACGTTCCGCGAGGATCGCCGACCAATTGGCGTCGCCGACGAGCGCGCCGTCCTGCCACTTCCACGCATCGCCGAGAATGTTAACCATCACCACGGGCGACACCACCGACACGTCGCCAAGCGGCAGACCGCAGACGGCGCGCACGTGTTGTTCGAACTGCGAGGTTACACAGGCGTCGAGCGTCCAGTGGCCGGAGTTGTGCGGACGCGGCGCGAGCTCGTTGACCAAAATCTCGCCGCGGTCGGTGAGGAACAGCTCGATGGCCAGCAGGCCGACGACGTTGAGTTTTTCCACGATGGCGAGCGCGAGTTTCTCCGCCTCGACGCGGATCGCGTCGCTGACGCGCGCGGGCACGATCGAGAAATCAAGGATGTGCTTCGTGTGGATGTTTTCAGCGATCGGAAACACCTTCACTTCGCCCGTGCTGGAGCGGGCCACGAGGACCGAAAGCTCGCATTTAAAATCGATAAACTTTTCGATCACGCAGCGCTGCTTCGTGAATGACGCGACCGCTTTGGCGAGCGAGGAGTCGTCGTGAACCTTGATCTGGCCCTTGCCGTCGTAGCCGAAGTCGGCGGTCTTCACGACGCAAGGCAGACCGATCTTGCGAATGGCCACGGCGAGATCATCGCCCGCTTCGACCTCGGCGAAAGGCACGGGCGAAAAGTTATTTTTGCGCAGCCAGTTTTTCTCACGCATCCGGTTCTGGCAGGTCTCCAGAACGTTCCAGTGCGGGTGCAGCTGAACGAATTTTTCGATGGCCCAGAGCGGCTCGGCAGGGATGTTTTCGAACTCGTAGGTCACCACGTCGACGCTCTTGGCGAAGGCGGTGAGCGCCTCGATGTCGGTGTAGGGGCGGTTGGTTTCCAACGCGGACACTTCGCCGGCCGGACCGTTCGCCTCGGGCTCGTAGATGTGCACGCGATAGCCCAGACGCTCCGCCGCATGGGCGAACATACGGCCAAGCTGGCCGCCACCGAGGACACCGATCGTTTTGCCGGGAGGAATCATGAAAAGTTGAGAGCTGAGAGTTGAAAGTTGAGAGAACAAGCTGCGGCGGCTCGTCACTCAACTCTCAACTCTCAGCCCTCAACTAACATCACGGCAACTTGGCGTTGAGCACCGTCGCGGTCTGGTTGGCGCGGAAGGCGTCGAGGGCCTTTTTAACCTTCTTGTCGCCACCCGTCGCGAGGATGGCGGCGGCGAAGAGCGCGGCGTTGATCGCGCCGGACTTGCCGATGGCAAACGTCGCCACGGGAACGCCGCCGGGCATCTGCACGATTGAATAAAGCGAATCCACGCCCTTCAGCGTGTGCGACTCCACCGGCACGCCGAGCACGGGCAATGGAGTGAGTGCGGCCGTCATTCCTGGCAGGTGGGCTGCGCCGCCAGCGCCGGCGATGATGACCTTGAGTCCGCGCGACTCGGCCGACTTGGCGTAGTCATACATTTTGTCGGGCGTGCGGTGTGCGCTGACGACGTGGTGCTCAGCGGGAATGCCCAGCGCTTTGAGCGTCTGCGCGGCGTGCTCCATCGTGCTCCAGTCCGACGTGCTGCCCATGATGATGCCGACAAGTGGCTTGGCCATAGTGCAGTAGCGATAAACGAAGCCGCGCCTCTTCCGCAAACTGGTTTTCACGGTGACAGCACGATGCGGCTCATTATGGTCCGCAGCATTGATGCATTTATTCTTTATGAAATACCTACGCACCTCGTCCTTCGCCCTCCTCCTCGCCTCCGGGCTTATGTTCGCGTTGTCCGGTTGCAGCACGGTCGAGCTCGATGCCACCGGTGACAAAGAAGCGGTTTACCAGATCAACGAGTTCCGCATGGTGGTAAATGCCACGGCCGCCCAAGCCTTCGCCGCAGCGCAGAAGGCAACTCGTGCGATGGATCTCTTCGAGACCTCCAGCAACTTGGAAGCCTACTCGGGCGAGATCTACGCCCGTTCCCGTGACGACGAGAAGGTGTTCGTCGGTATCTCCGAGGTGAACAGCCGCCAAGCGCTCATCAAGATCCGCTGGGGCGTGATCGGTGACAAAAAGAACTCCACCGCCCTCTATAAGCAGATCGAGAGCAACCTGCGCTGAGTTCTGCACTGAGTTCCAAAAGACACGCCAACGCACGGAGGCATTTCCGCTCCGCATAAAAAGCCGCAGGCAGTAAAGCCTGCGGCTTTTTTGTGCCGAAGAAAACGGGGCCGATCCCAGCATCTATTGGCGCGCTCCACGTAACTAACAACGCACCGCAACCCTACCTCGGAGCTGATCGTGGCTGGTAACTCCCCGGCGGTTCCCTTGTCTTAACTTGGAATGGAAGCCTACCTCGTTTGGACCCTCACGATTGTGCTCACTTTGATCGGCCTGGCCGGCGTAGTGGTGCCGCTGTTGCCGGGCACGACGTTAATCTTGATCGCGATGATCACGCACAAGCTGCTCCTGCCAGGCGATATTTCGTGGGCCATCATCGGCTGGATTGCCGGCATCTGGCTGTTGTCAGTGATCATCGACTTCGCCGGCGTTATCCTAGGAACACGACTCTTCGGCGGTGGTAAATGGGGCATGGTCGGTGCGGGAGGAGGCGCGATCGTCGGCATGTTTTTCTCCCTACCCATGCTCATCCTCGGCACCGTTCTGGGGGCCGTCGCAGCGGAGAAATTCATCTCTCAAAAATCCCACCGCGCCTCGCTGCTGGCCGGTGCAGGCGCCGCCGTCGGCTTCCTCATCTCGACCATCGGACGCCTGCTCTGCGCGCTCGGGATGATCGCGTTGTTCTTCATCGCCGCGTGGAGCACGACGGACGTGAACACCCCGACGTTTTAACGAAGGTCAGACTGCGCGAGAGTGGAACGTATTTCCCGCTCTCAGGTAAGCATCGAAGCGCGCCGCGACCACACGCACGAAGGGCAAGCCGGTATCCGTGACCTGAATGCCTTCCGGCGTCCGCACAACGATGCCGTCCGCTTCGAGATCGGCCAGCGATTTGAGTTCGTCGGCGTAAACGCTGGCTACATCCACTCCGAGTTCGCGCGATGCCGCCGCGAAATCCAGTCGGCGCTCGCACATCAAGCGCATGATGATCAGCTGCCGACGCCGATCTTCCTCCGACAGCCGCCACCCGCGCGCGACCGGCAGCGTGCCCTTGGCCAACGCCTCGCGATACTCGGCCAAGCCCTTGTGGTTTTGGCGATAGCCATCCGGCGTGGTCGAAATCGACGAGATCCCGAAGCCATAGACGGAAGCACCCGCACGCGTGCTGTAGCCTTGAAAATTCCGGTGCAGGGCGCGCTCACGCACCGCGATCGCCAGCTCGTCGTTGGGACGGGCGTAGTGGTCCAT
>CBRAFO010000093.1:0-14570 GCA_967755175.1 uncultured Opitutaceae bacterium
CTCGCCCGGGCCAAGACCAATCTCGATTACGAGCGCGAACTCGCACGGCGCGCGGCGGGGCGAGCCGAAGTGGTGTCGGGGTTTCGCGCACGCCGGCTTTCGTTTGAATGCGTGTGGTATGGACGCGTCTCCGCCGAGGAAGGCGTGGTGCGTGCCTGGCTCGCCGAATTGGAACGCGAGGAGGGCGGAGGCTCATGAAACGCGGCGGACTTTGGCTAACGGTGGGGGCACTGCTGCTCGTGCTCTGTTACGGGGTGGCGGCGCTTTATCGGTTGCGGGTCGCGCGTGGAGATGTGTTCCCCGAATATTCGAGCCTGCGGGCAGATCCCTTGGGCGTGCGGGCGTTGCACGATGCGGCTGGATTCCTGCCCGGTTGCGAGAGCGTGCGTTGGCTGCGTCCGGCGGAGCGTTTGCAGGCGGGCGCCGGCGATGTGGTCTTCGTGGTGGGGCTCGATCACGGGCGGAGCCGAACGTTTGACGAGGATGCTTGGTCGGCCTTGGACCGTGCGGCGGTGGCGGGTGCGCGGGTGGTGGTGGCGTGGCGGTCCGACGCGGCGCGGCCCGGCGATGGAAAATGGGCTCGCGAGATGCGCGCCGATCCTTGGCTCGTGCCCGAACCGGACTCGAAGGATGCGAAGCTCAAGGATACGGAGAAAACCGGGACGGATGGGAAATCCTCCGATGGCTCATCAGCGGAAGCGGACGCGAATGATTCGTCTTCGCGTTATGCGACGGCACATGAGCGTCGCTGGGGATTTCGTCTTGGGCGCCGTGAGTTGATCAAACACGACGGAGATGCGGACGCGTTTCGTGGTGCGGATGCCGCTCTCGCGTGGCCGGCGACTTTGGCGCGGTGGCGGTCGGATTTGTTTTTCCTGACGCGTCCCGGCGATGGCTGGCGGGTGCTTTATCGACGCGGGGCGGAACCGGTGATGATCGAACGCGCACGGGGCGCGGGTTCGGTGACGCTGCTGGCCGACAGCTTTGTGCTCAGCAACGAGGCGGTGCAACGCGAGCGCGCCACGCCGGTGCTGGCCGCCTTGATCGGGGACGCGCACCGGGTGGTGTTCGTCGAATCGCATCTGGGCGTGCAGGTCGAGTCGGGTGTGGCAGTGCTCGCGCGACACTACGGACTCGGCGGCGCGGCGCTGACCGCGCTGGTGCTGACGGGCCTCTGGATCTGGCGTCGGGCGACGCCGCTCGCGCCGATTCTTCCGGAAGATGAAGAGGTGCGCTTGGCGCTCGCGCCCACGGCCGGGCTCGAAGCGTTGCTCCGGCGCGCGGTGGCGCCGCCGAAATTGTTCTCCGCATGCATGGACGCCTGGCGGCCCACTGCGACGGCGACCGATCAGCGCCGGATCACGGAGACTCCGCCAGCTGACGCCGTGAACGATCCGGTCGCGGCCTACAACGCGGCGACCAAAACCCTTTCTCATAAACGAATCACATGAACGAATCCCTCAGCTCCGCCACCCAGACGCTCGACGCCGCCCGCGCCGAGATTGCCAAGGTCATCATTGGTCAGGACGCCGTCATCGAGTTGGCGCTCGTCACTCTACTCACTCGCCAGCACGCGCTGATCGAGGGCGTGCCAGGTGTGGCCAAGACCCTGCTGGTCCGCACGCTCGGGCATGTGCTCGGGGTGCCTTCGGGCCGCGTGCAGTTTACGCCCGACCTTATGCCGGCGGATATCACGGGCACGAACGTATTTAACCTTCAGGCTAACACGTTTACTCTCGTGCGCGGTCCGGTGTTCACGAGTTTCCTGCTGGCGGACGAGATCAACCGCGCGCCGGCGAAGACCCAAGCTTCGCTGTTGCAGGCGATGCAGGAGCGCGTTGTCACCATTGATCGGGAAACGCATTCCCTCGACGAATCCTTTACGGTGTTTGCAACGCAGAATCCGGCCGATTCCGAGGGCACGTATCCGCTGCCCGAGGCGCAGAAGGACCGCTTCATGGTGAAGATTCGCATGGAAGCTCCGGGGCGTGACGACGAACTCGAACTTGCTCGGCGGGTGCTTTCGGGCGAAAGCCCCGAAAAGCGCCTGCTCGGCGGTGCGGTGAAGGCAGTGCTTGGCCCGGGCGAACTGGCGCGGTTGCGGGCGACATTGGAGCAAGTGTTGTTGCGTGAAGAGTTGGCGGCGTATGCGGTGGATCTGGTGCGGGCCACGCGCATCCACGAAAGCGTGCTGACAGGCGCGGGTCCGCGCGCGACTCAGGCTTTGCTCCTAGGCGCTCGTGCGCGGGCGGCGATCGCCGGACGCGATTTCACCACGCCTGACGATATTCGCGGGCTCGCCACGGCGGTGCTGGCTCACCGCATCGTGTTGCGGCCGGAGTTCGAGATCGAAGGCGTGACGGTCGAGGAAGTGTTGGCGCGTATTCTGGAACAGGTGGCGGTCCCTCGGTGAGCAGGCTCCATTCCCAATGACGGTCGCACCTGAAACTCCGCCGCAGCGTGTCAGCACCCACGTGGTGCCGGCACCGCGCGCGCTCGCTTGGGCGGGCGGGGTGCTCGGGCTCGCGGTGCTGGCCGGGCCGCTGCCGGAGCTGACACCGTTTTGGTTGGTGGCGAGCACAGCCGTCGTGCTGGCTGCGCTGCTGGATCTGGCGCGTGGCTTGGGTCGGGACGATTGGCCGCAAGTGGAAGCGCCGGCGGTATTGCGTCTGACCAAAGACCGGACGGGCACGTTGCCACTGACATTCTCGGGGCTCGATGGGCGTGTCGGAGGTGTGCGCGTCGCGCTGGCGGCACCAGCGGCCTTTGAGGTTGAGGATGCTGAGCGCGACGTGGTGTTTCCGTCGGGGGCGGCCAGGTCCATGGGATCGTGGCGTCTGACGCCCGCGCGGCGTGGTCGGTTCGGTGGCTTGCTGGCGTGCCTGGCGCGGCCGAGTCCGTGGGGGTTTTGGGAATTGCGACGGCGCACGCCCTTGGCGACGGAAGTGCGAGTGATGCCGAATCTGTTCACTGAACGGCGGGCGTTTGCCGCGCTGTTTCTGGATCGCGGACCGTGGGGGATGCGCGCGCGTCGGCAGGTGGGGCGTGGTCGTGATTTCGAAAAGTTGCGCGAGTATCTGCCGGGCGACGGGTTCGACGAGATTGACTGGAAGGCGACGGCGAAGCGCGGAAAACCGGTGACGAAGATCTTTCAGGTTGAGCGCACGCAGGAGGTTTACGTGGTGATCGACGCGTCGCGACTGAGCGCGCGCACGCTGGTGCGGGACGGCAAGGAAGTCACCGCGCTGGAGCGGAGCATCACGGCGGCGATGGTGTTGCTGCTCGCGGCGCAACGGCAGGGCGACCGCTTCGGGCTGGTCGTCTATGATGATCGCGTGCGGGTGTTCATCCCGGCGGGCGGTGGTTCAAAGCATTATGGAACCTGCCGGGACGCGGTGCACGCGTTGCAACCCGGCGAGGCCAGTCCGGATGCGGCCGAGGTGGTGCGGTCGTTGCGGCAACGGCTGCGGCGGCGTGCGCTGGTGTTCATCTTGACGGACTTAAGCGATCCCGTGGTGGCGGAGGATTTCTCGAAGCATTTACCGCTGCTTGCGCGGCAACATCTCGTGCATGTGAACCAGCTGTGTCCGCCGGAGGTGGCCCCGCTTTTCACGGGCGCGACGGCCGAGTCGGCGGAAGAAGTCTATCGTCGCCTCGCGGGGCATCTGCGGTGGACGGAGGCGCGTTCGCTGGCGCAACGGCTGAGGCCGGCGGGCGTGGCGGTGCAGTTGTTGCGTGACGAGGTGTATGCGGCGGAGTTGCTGACGCAGTATTTGAAAGTGAAGCAAAGGCAGGCGCTATGATCGTAAACTTGGAACGTTTTATCGCGGAAGAACGGCCCCGTTGGGAACGGTTGGATACCGTGCTGCGCCGGCTCTCGGACGATCCTTGGCGTGAACTTCCGGTCGCAGAGGCGCGTGAATTGGAAGGACTTTATCAACGGGCCTGCGCGGATCTGGCACGACTGCGAACCTACGCGGCTGATCCGGGTGTGCGGGCTTATTTGGAAGGGCTCGTGGCGCGAGGTTACGCGGAAATCCACGGGCAGCGAGCGGCGGGCGTGCGCGTGCATCCGTGGGCGTGGCTGACGAAGGGGTTTCCGCAGGCGTTCCGGCGACGGGCGGCCGCGTTTTGGTTCGCGCTGGCGTTGACGGTGGCGGGGGCGGGTTTTGGCGCGGCTGCGCTGGCGTTCGACCCGGGGGCGAAAGAGGTGATTATGCCGTTTTCCCATTTGCAGGGGAGTCCGTCCGAGCGCGTGGCCCAGGAGGAGAAACAGGCGCGTGAAGACAAGGCGCATGGGAGCGAAGCACGGGCGACGTTCGCCGGCTCGCTGATGGTTCATAACACGCAGGTGACGCTCACGGCGATGGCGTTGGGGTTGAGTGCGGGCGTGGGCACGTTGGTGCTGATGTTTTACAACGGCGTGATCCTCGGGGCGGTGGCGCTCGACTATATGAGCGCGGGGCAGTCGGTGTTTTTGGCCGGTTGGCTCCTGCCGCACGGCTCGGTGGAAATACCGGCGATGCTGATCGGTGGACAGGCGGGTTTTGTGTTGGCGGGTGCGCTGATCGGGCGTCGGGAGCGCAAGCCTTTGGGCGCACGGTTGCGGGCGGCGGTGCCAGATGTAGCCACGCTGTGCCTCGGGGCGTCGCTGTTGCTGGTGTGGGCTGGCATCCTTGAATCTTTCTTGTCGCAGCATCATGAACCGGCGGTGCCTTACGCCGCGAAGATCGCCTTCGGCTCGGCGCAACTAGTGGCGTTGATCTGGTGGCTGACGCGTTCAGGCGCGGGCGTGGGCGCGTTGGCCAAGCCGGATGGTGTAAATGCGAACCGGCAGGAGGGCGGAGCATGAGTGCGGAGGTGCGACGGCTGCGGGTAACGACGCCCGAGGGCGTGGAGTTTTCGTTCCGGATTGCGAGTCCGGTGCTGCGGCTGGGCGCGTTGATGATCGATTGGGCGCTTATTTCGAGCGTCTGGAGCGTGGTCGCGTTGCTCCTCAAGCCGCTGAATTTGATCAGCCAAGATGCGAGCCAAGGGGTGATGATCGTGGCATATTTCGGCCTCTCGCGCGGCTACGACGTGATGATGGATTATAGTTGGCGAGGGCAAACCGTGGGCAAGCGGGTGATGCGGTTGCGCGTAGTGGATGTGCGCGGACTGCGGCTGACTTTTGCGCAGTGTGTGATGAGAAACCTCCTGCGGTTCATCGATTGTCTGCCCTTTGCTTATGCGGTGGGAGGTATCGCTTCACTGGTGAGCGCGCGTGGGCAACGGCCCGGTGATTTGGCGGCGGGCACGATCGTGGTTCACGAGGCGATCGAACCGGCACCCGATGCGGCGTTGATGGGCGGGCAACGCTATAACTCGCTGCGCGGTCAAGCGGCCTTGGTGGCGCGGTTACGTCGTGAATCTTCGCCTGCGGAGACACGGGCGGCTTGGCAGGCACTGGCCCGCCGGGAGCAGATCGAGCCGGCGGCGCGGCTGGCGCTTTACGCGGAGCTGGCGGCGCATTTCCGCCAGCTCGGGCATATTCCGGAGGCGCTCGTGGACGGGCTTACGGATGAGCAGCAGATCCGCAACGTGGTTGATGTGCTCTATCGGGACCGGGCTTAGCCGTGGGCGTTGCCGCACTCCAGGGGGATCGCGTCGAACCAAGGCTGCAGATTTGGAGGGAGATCTCTGCTCGTGGCGGTGCTGGTGGGAGCCGTCGTTGGTGCGGTTCTCAGGCGATACCACATGGCGAGGCGTCCGGCTTGTCGTGGGGCCGTCGCGACATCGTCGGGCAGCCGGGCGCTGATCACGTAAAAGGAGTCGCCCGGTCCGTGGAAAATGAGTGAGCAACGTTCGAGGTAGCGCCGGAGGTCAGGGTGCGCGGGATCGATTAACAACAACCAGGTGCCGTAATCGACGGTGCTGTTGGTGACGCGTGAACCCCATTGGGACTTGTAGTGGAAAAGGCCATTTTCAAGGCAGGCCGGGGTTCCGCCCAGATTGATGTGTCGCAGCCCGAGTTGGTGGGCGCGTTCGATCATGTGCCAGTAAAGCAAGGTGGGCGCGCCGGTTTTTAGGATCGATGGATCACCATCGAGCCAACCTATTTGATGAAACCGGTATCCTTCCGGGGTGATAGAGGTGAACATCATGGCGATTCGCCGTTTCCCTTCATGGAGACTGATGAATTCCACCGGCTCGCGGTCCATGATGGATTCCATGTGCGTCAGCGGGGCGATGCCTGCGTAGCGGCCGTGGCGGTTGCGAATCGACGGCTGGTAAAAGTGTGCGTGAAACTCGGCCAGCAGGACGCGGTCCGAGCTGATCTCCAGTCGGAATCCATGACGGGCGATTTTTCTAAGGATGGTGCGCAGGTGTCCGGATAAACTCGCCAGGGTTTGCTCGATGGTGGGGGCGAGTTCGCAGGTCATGCCGACGAAACGGGGAAGTTGCAGGAGCTGGGAGCGCAGGGAGGGCGGGACCTGGCCGTCTTGGAAAACCACCATGCCGTGGGCGCGGGCCAGCTGGCGGATGCGGCCGGCGGTAATGATGCCGGGGATACGCGCAATGGGCGCCGGACCGGAGTCGCCGAAATACTCGTTTATCAGGCGTTCGGCGCGATAGGCCTCGCCGAACAATGGCAGGGCGGGGCTGCCGCAAGGATGTTGGGCGAGGTCGTAGGCCAGGCTTTGTTTCGAACGGTAAAGCGCATGCGTCAGCCGGGAACGCGCACTGGAAAGCAGCCGGGTGAGCGCGGATACCGGCATGGAACGTAAGCGGCTGATCGTGCGCTCAGCCGGCGAAGAATTTCAGGATGCGGCCCATCGACTTCACGAGGAGGGCGATTTCTTCCTCGGTGTTGTAAACGTAGAAACTCGCGCGCGTCGTGCTGGCGAGGCCGAGTTTGCGCATGAGCGGTTGGTTGCAGTGGTGGCCGCCGCGGAGCGCGATGCCATCTTGGTCTGCGAAAGTAACCACGTCGTGGGCGTGGGCTTCGGCGAAGGCAAAACTCACCAGGCCGCCGCGGGGTTGGCCGGGCTTGGGGCCGAGGATGCGGATGCCGGGGAGTTCGGCGAGAGCGGCGCAGGCGTGTTGGCCGAGGGCGTGGTCGTGCGCGCTGATCGCGGGACGTCCGAGGGCATCGAGATAATCGAACGCGGCGTGCAGGCCGATGGCGTCGGCGACGTTGGGCGTGCCGGCTTCAAAGCGCTCGGGCGAGGGCTTCCACGTCGCGCCTTCGTAGGTCACGGAGACGACCATGCCGCCGCCGGTTTCGTAGGGGGGCATGGCGTTGAGGAGGGCGCGTTTGCCGTAGAGCACGCCGATGCCGGTCGGGCCGGCCATCTTGTGTCCGCTGAAAGCGAGGAAGTCGCAGCCGATGGCCTGCACGTCGATCGGTTCGTGTCCGATGGACTGGGCGGCGTCGATCACGGTGATGGCGCCGACGGCGCGGGCCTTGGCGCAGAGCGCGGCGGCGTCGGTGAGGATGCCGAGGGTGTTGGAGAGATGCGTGAAGGCGAAGAGCTTCACTTGTGGCGTGAGCAGGCGGTCGAGTGCGTCGAGGTCGAGGCCGAGTTCGGCGTCGGCACCGAGGACCGGGACGTATTTCAACGTGGCGCCGGTGCGGGCGGCGAGTTGTTGCCAAGGAACGAGGTTGGAGTGGTGCTCCATCTCGGTCGTGAGGATGACATCGCCGGGCTTGAGGTTGGCGGGGCCCCAGGATTGCGCGACGAGGTTGATCGATTCGGTGGTGCCGCGCGTGAAGATGATTTCGGCGGGGGCGGCGGCGTTGATGAACTTGGCGGCGCGGGCGCGGGCGGCTTCGTAACCGTCTGTCGCGCGCATGGAGAGGGCGTGAAGGCCGCGGTGAACGTTGGAGTTGTCGCGTTCGTAGAAGCGGGCGAGCGCATCGATCACCGAGCGCGGCTTCTGGGTGGTGGCGCCGTTGTCGAGATAGACGAGGGGCTTGCCGCCAACGTGTTGGTCCAGTGCGGGGAAATCGATGCGGAGGTTGGGCGAGAGGAGCATGGAGCGAGGCGAGCGGAGAGCGGGAGGGCGGGTCGTGGAAATCGTTCTCGTTCTCTTACTCGTTCGTCGTTCTCCGGTTTTCGTTTTTGGCACGAGAACGAGAAAGAGAACGAGGAATGAGAACGAGTTTAGGCGGAAGGCGGTTGCTTCATCGCCTCGATGGCGGCGTGCCAGCCGAGGGTGGCGCACTTGATGCGGGCGGGGAAGGCGTGGACGCCGGCGAAGGCGGCCAGGTCGCTGATCTCTTCGGGGGCCTGTCCGCTGGTGACGATCTGTTTGAAGTCGTTGAAGAGCGCCTCGGCTTCGGCGGCGGTCTTGCCTTTGACCTGCGTGGTCATGAGCGAGGTGCTGGCTTGCGAGATGGCGCAGCCGGAACCTTCGAATCCGATGGCGTCCACGCGACCGTCGTCGGTGAGGTGGAGGTAAACGGTGCAATTGTCACCACAGCTCGGGTTGTCGCCCGTGGCCACGCGGTTGGCGGTCGGCGGTTTGCCGCGGTTGCGGGGGCGCTTGTTGTGGTCGAGAATGACCGACTGGTAGAGATCGGTAAGATCGGACATGGAGGAAATGACCAATGACGAATGACCAATGACGAATGAAGCGCAAACTGCCCGACGGGTTTAATGGATCGTAATTGGGGGGGGATGGCTGCATGAAGCGAGCCTTATGCTTTGAGGTGTAGAAAGTTGAGCTGGCGCAAGTTTAAGGCATGAGGCTTGCCTGATTTCCGGGATGTCTTCTGTATGCCGAACTCCATGAATTCCGCATTGGCCCATATTATGGTTACACCTGCTTTAGGCTCTGGTGATTTTCCAAGGAGGCGGCTGCTTGGGTGGCTACGGCTGTTGGTGGGGATGATCGTTTTGATTCTGGGAGGAGTGAGTCGGGGGAGTGTTGGACTGACGCAGGTTCCGATTCCGGCCATCAGCGCGAATTTCTCATCCGGCTCATCCGGGGACTTCTCTACCGTGAATGGTGCGGTTGGGTGTTCAGCGTCTTTAGATCTTTCATCTCCCGTAAGTGGCAAGGCATGGACGGCGGCTTCATCGGCCTCGTGGGTAAAGCTGGCCAGCACCACGGGTGTGACCCCAGCGACGCTGCAAGTGACCTTGGACGCTTCTCAACTAAATACTGGGCTCAACCAAGCTACGATTACGATTACGGTTTCGGATGGAGCGGTCACGGTTCCTGTCAATTTACAAATTGATCCTTTGGCCATGACGGTCATGCGTTCCGATCCAGCTACGACGAAGGCTTATGCCATTAGTGAAGCTGCGAATGGATCGGGCGGTGCGACGCGCTCCTATCTGTTGGAGATCGACAGTCTTTTCAAAAAGATCACCCGGGTGGTGCCGGTGGGAACTGGGGCGACAGATCTGGCAATTCATCACGGTGACAACCGGTTTACATTCCGAACTGGAGGATAGGCTCCCTGCTGGCGGTTAACCTGAACAGCTTCGCGGTGGAGCGGACGTATGCGGTGCCTCCGTTTACAGGTATCGGCTACAGCACGTCGGACGTATATCGGGTGTCGGCTGGCGGTCCTGGCCGGCTGGTGGTCGAGGCGGAGAACCAGTCAGTAAAGGTGTCTGTTTTTAACACAGAAACAGGAGTTGTCATTTCATCGACATTACGGGGTGAGGGAGGTGGGGTCTATGATCCGACCGGGCGCTACTACTACCATTGTGAAGATAATAGTTCCTATGCGAAGCTTTATAAATTCGATACCACTGGGGATGTATTTTATGAAAAAGCCCACAGTGGTTTCAAGGGGTGGGCCTACTTTGGTTCCAGGACCGTGGTGATGTCGGAAGATGGAAAGCATGTGTTTTGGAATGGGCTGGTTTTTGATCAAAATCTGGCCTTGGAGTGGAGTCTGGCTGACACGATTTGCAGTGTTTCAGGCGACGGACGTTATGCGTTTTCACAGACAAAAATCTACGACGTGACGCAAAAGAAAATGCTGCAGCCGATGCCTGTAGTGACTGCGGTTAGCGCCTTTAACACCTCGACAGGCAGGCTGGTTGTGCAGGACGGCCAAGTGCTGGGCTTTTACAGTCCGGCCGGTCCAGGGCTTCTGGGAAGCCAGGGTGCGCCGCAGAACCACGCCATCGTCGAGTCACTTGGCCAGTTGCAATGGACTCCGATACCAGGAGCGACGAGTTACCGGATATATTTAGGAACTTCACCGACTGCGACTGGCGAGGCCACGATGGCTTCAGCAGAATATTTGGGTGAAGTCTCAGGGGCGTTCATGACACTGACTTCGCCACTGCCGGCCGGTCAGACCTATTATTGGCGCGTGGACGTGGTGGTGGACGATGCCGTCGCTGCGGGAGCTATACAGTCGTTTTCTACTTCGACAATTATACCGAGCGCCAGCTCGATTGACGTGACTACAGTTCAGGGGGACGCAAATTATGCGGTTGCCGTTGGGCTTTCGTCAACGGTGGCCGGTAAGAGTTGGACAGCTACGGCTTCGATGCCGTGGGTGAAGTTGGCGATCAGCACTGGCGTAACGCCGGCCACTTTACGGGTGGTGCTTGATGCCTCTCAGCTCAATGCGGGACTCAATCAAGCGGCGATCACGATGACTACATCGGATGGCACTTTTATGATACCGGTCAGTTTACAGGTCGATGCGCTCTCGCTAACTATGATGCGTTCCGATCCAAGTTCGGCCAAAATTTACGCGATCAGTGAGGCGGCTGATCCGGTGATTACCCGGGCATACCTGCTTGAAGTTGACAGTCTTGGGCAAACTATTGCGCGAGTGGTTGGCGTTGGGGCTGGCGTGACTGATCTGGCGGTTCATCATGGAGACAACCGTGTTTATGTAACAACTCCGAGGGCGGGATCGCTGCTGGCGGTAGGCATTGACAGCTTTGCGGTTGAGCGGGCTTATGCAGTGCCGCCTTATGTTGAGTATTACAGCTACGCGGATCTATACCGTATATCGGCGGGCGGAGCGGGTCGGCTGATAGTCGAATCGTTGAATTCTGGAGTTTCTGTTTTTAACACCGATACCGGGCTCGCTCTAGCTCAACCTTATGGGCATGCGGGCGGAGGCATTGGTGATGCGTCCGGTCGGTATTATTATCATGCTGATTATAATACGTCTGATGCTGCGTTGCACAAATTTGACGCCGGTGATGATAAGATTTCTCAACTGGCGGCCGCGAAAGTTGAGGGGTTTGATTCATCAAGTGATCGAGTCGTGGTGGCCTCTGAGGGTGGGGGGTGTGTTTTTTGGAGGGGGTATGTATTTGATCGCAATCTGGCGCCTGGGTGGAATGTGAGGGATATTATATATAGTGCTTCTGGTGGCGGGCGGTATGCGTTTTCAAACTCTAGGATTTATGATGTAGTGCAGCAAAGAGTGCTGATGTCCATGCCGGTTGCGACCAAGGTGAGCGCCTATAATTCAACCGTGGGGCGATTGGTGGTCCAGAATGGTCATGGTTTGGGATTTTATAGTGTCGTCGGCCCCGGCTTGGCCGGCAGTCAGATGTCTCCTCAAAATCAGGAGATTGTTCAAAGCCCAGGGCAATTGCAATGGACGCCGTTGGCCGGGGCTGCAAGTTATCGGGTATATCTCGGGTCCTCGCCCGAATCGGTAGCCTGTGCGACAATAACTTCTCCTGAGTATCTTGGCGAGGTATCCAATCCATCAATCGCTCTGACTGAGGTCTTGCCGACAGGCCATATGTATTACTGGCGGGTGGATGTCGTGGCGGCGGGGGAAATGGCGGCGGGGGATATTCAATCTTTTTATGTGTCCACGGTCATTCCGAGTGTTGCCTCGATTGATATCTCCACTGTCAGGGGGAATGCGAATTGTTCGGTTTCGATAGGATTGTCGTCCGAAGGGGAGGGGGAGGGCTGGACCGCGACATCCTCGTCCTCTTGGGTGAAACTTGCGAGTAGTAGCGGGGTTGCTCCGATGGCTTTACAGGTGATGTTGGATGCTTCGCAGCTCGATCTTGGGCTCAATCAGGCAGGCATTACAATTACTACTCATGGGGGGGCTTTTACCATTCCCGTGCATTTGTTGGTGGATCCGCTTGCTGTTACGATGATGCGTTCAGATCCTGATACAGCCAAGGTTTATGCGATCAGCGAGGCGGCCGACCCGGTCAAGCCCCGTGCTTATTTGTTGGAAATTGACAGTCTGGGTGAGTCGATTACCCGAGGGGTGCAGGTGGGTGCGGGTGTGACTGATTTGGCTGTGCATCGTGGCGACAATCGAATTTACATAACAAACTGGAAGGCATGCACGTTGTTGGCGGTGAATTTGGATGCCTTTGCTGTCGAGCGGAGCTACGTAGTGCCGTCATTTCCCGGCTTGGTTTCGGGCGTGGCGGATGCCTATCGGTTGTCGGCGGGTGGGCTTGGGCGATTGATGATCGAGGGCGGAACCCTGCCGGTCAAAGCGGCGATTTTTGATACTCAGGCAGGCGAATTCCTTGCATCGACATCGATATTCAAGGAGGGGGGCGGATGTTATGATCGGTCTGGACGCTATTATTATCATGGTGGGGTTTCGTTCGGGTTGACTCTTGGTATTCCTTCGCTTGCCAAATTTGATACCGTTGGGGATCATATTTCCAGTGTTTGGACGACTTTTGGAGATCAATACAGCTATTATTATAGTTCGGGTAGGGTGATGGTTTCGGATGACGGCAGGCGCGTTTTCTGGGGCGGGGCGGTTTTTGGCTCTGACAAAAAACAAGAATGGCATATTGGCAGTGAAATTTATGCGATTACACCTGATGGTCGCGTTGCATTTGGTGCGTATTCGGTTTATGACCTGAATTCGTATGCGCTCGTATTTCCCATGCCGGTTACGACTATTGTTAGTGCATATAACTCGTCTGGCCGAAAGCTGGTTGTGCCTGTGGGCGGTGCCCTTGGGTTTTACGCATTAAATGTTGGGCAGGCGTTGCCGGCTCCCGTGCTTTCCGCCGTGCCTGTGAGTTATAATTCAGTTCAATTCGGCTGGATTGATAAGGCGCTTGAATCGGGGTTTACCGTGCAAATGCGTATTGCGGGATCGGGTGACTGGGCCGATTTAAAAACAGCAAGTGCGTATAGCACGGGAGTCACGGTTTCCGGATTGCATCAGAGCACTGTTTATGAGTTTCGGGTGAGGGCAAGCAGCCCGGTTGCGATATCCGCATGGAGTAATGTAGTTTCGGTGACCACGCCGGCAGGTCCGCCTGTTTTCAATATGTCGCCGACCGTCGTGGTTACCCAAGGCTATCCGGTTAATATCCCTCTGTCTGCGGATGGAATTGGTAATGGTTATACGGTAAGTGGACTGCCTCCAGGTGTGAGTTTTGATGCTGCGTCTTTGACGATATCGGGCAAGTCCGACATGATTGGGCATTATCAGGTCAACATCCAGGCTGTGAATAGCTTGGGTGAAAGCTCATGCCAGATCGATGTGATGATCGGCTCGACCAGCCAAGATGCACCGAGCGGTCGTTATACGGGACTTACCCAAGGGGAGCCGGCCCTGATGGGCACTTGGACGATCAATCGCACAGGCAGGCAATATACAGGCACTTTTAACGGGCTAGGCGGGAAGCTGACCTTTTCCGGATTTTTTAATACGACGGGGGATATCCGTTATTCTTATATTTCGTGGGGGGGCAAGGCCTTCGAGATTGTTTCAGGCGTCGCTCTCTGGGATCGGCGGATAGACCGTATTACTATTTCGATCACTCTGCCGGGATATGGAAGCGCGACTACGTTGGACGATACCGGCTTTGTGAGCTCGTGGAATTCCTCAACGCATCCTTATTCGCAAGCGGGTGTTTTCACCGCGGCCATGCTGCCTGACGAGGATTCAACGGTGGATCAACCGGAGGGCGATGGATTTTTAACGCTTACAATCAGTCCCTCTGGAGCGGCGAAGCTCCAGGGTGAGACTGCCTTAGGTGAAAAGGTGACGTGGTCCGGCACCGTTGCCGACAATTTGAGTCTGCCGGTTTATTGGCAATCGGGTGATTCGTTTTTGTGGGGCATCATAATGGTATCAGCACCGGATATTGAGCTTCCTCCGATCTTGGGGGGACTTGCCTGGGGTAAGAATGAGCGTCCATCGCGAACGACTTACCCTGCTGGGTTTGTTCAATATCTCAATGTAGTGGGAAACCGGTTTCAGAGTCGCACGAATTTGAATGGATTCTTCACTCATACAAACGCGCCGGTGCTTCAACTAGGCGGGGGCGGGCTGAGCAGGATCTTGGACCGACTGATACAACCGTTTAGTATATCGGCGACCGGTCCGGTGATACCTGTGAATCCTTACCAAATGAAGCTCTCCATCAATGCCAAGACGGGCTTGGTCACCGGCACGATGGCTTTACGCGATCTGAACCCCGTCACCCGGCTTCCGGTCAATCGCAAGGTTTCGTTTCGGGGTATTATGGTTCGTAACGCCGACGGGGCGGGCACGGATACGGTGGACGGATATTTTCTGCTGCCGGGATGGGACAAGTCGGTGCGTTCCGGGTGGATGGAAATCATGGCACCGTAGTCGAAAT
>CBRAFO010000094.1:0-14372 GCA_967755175.1 uncultured Opitutaceae bacterium
CGCGCCGGGGGGGGGGGGGGGTGGTGTGTGGGGGGGGCGGGTGGTGCCCGGGGTGGTTCGCCCCCCGCTCGCCCGCGGGCTCCCACGCTCGGTGATCGCCTGCAAGAGGCTCCTAGATTTCAAGCCGTAGGCTTTCTTACTTTAAATGACTATGACGACTCAGCAGCCCTCCGAAGTTCGTGCGGTGATCTTCGATCTCGATGGCACGTTGGTGGACTCGATGCCGCTGGTGTTGCGCGCCTTCGCCCACGCGCTCCAGCCCTTTCGTCCTGAGTTGAGTTTACAGGATATTTTCCTGCGGCTCGGAGGGCCGCCAGCGCGCACGTTTCTTGAACTGACGGGTGATGAAGCAAAAGCGGCCGAGGCG
This sequence comes from uncultured Opitutaceae bacterium, assembly GCA_967755175.1. Classification (GTDB taxonomy): domain Bacteria; phylum Verrucomicrobiota; class Verrucomicrobiia; order Opitutales; family Opitutaceae; genus Rariglobus. Next base: position 368 of record CBRAFO010000094.1, read on the forward strand.
CTGCGTCGGTTGGAAAGCTTTGGATTCAACCACGCTGCTGCGGAACCCTTCACGGGGATGCACGGTTTGCTGGATACGTTGCACCAGCGCGGACTCGCCTTGGCTATCTGGACGGGGCGCGATCGTGTCACGACCGAGACCATTCTGTCTGCGCATGGGCTGGCCCGTTATTTCACGGTGGTCGTTTGTGGCGATGACTTGCCTACGCATAAGCCGCATCCTGCAGGGCTGATGGAGATCTTGCAGCGTCTCGGCGTGCATCCGCGGGAGGCGATCTATACGGGCGACGCCGATGCCGACGTGCTCGGGGGCGTGGAGGCGGGTGTGCGCACGATCTTGATACGCCACGGGCGCGAGGTGGAGCTCGCGATCAGGGACATGGCTTGGCGTCACGTGGACGCTCCGGCGGAAGCTTATGCGTTGATCGTCGAGGATATTACGCGAGGGGCTGAAAAGAAACTGATGTAATGCGTTAGTAAAATTTAACGTTGCTCAGGTCGATGCGAAGGGCCTTCGTAACAGCAGGTTCCCCATCCTTCAGTAAGTATCCAGCCCTCTTAAAAATATGGCCAAGAAATCCACCCCAACCCCTGCGCCGCTTACGTTCGATTTGCCTGTTCCCCTGATCGCCAAAATCGAGACTCACCGTAAGAAGCTCGGGCTCAAGTCCACCAGCGAGGTCGTGCGCCTCGCCATTGCCGAGTTCAACCTCGATCGCTACGAATCCGATACCTCCGAGCATCGCCAGATCTCCGTTCGCTTGCCCGCTGCGACCAAGTCCTCTCTCGTGAAGGCCGCCAAGAAAAAGCGCGTGAGCGTGGGCGAGTTGCTTCGCGTCGCCATTGAGTCGCTTCCGGCCAAAACCGCTCCGAAAAAAGGTAAGAAGTAATTTCCACGGCGCGCTTTCATCGCGCCGCTGTTTTTCACAAGGCAAGTCTCACGCATGCGCGGGGCTTGCCTTTCGCATGTCCGCATTTTTTGCTCCGCCCCTCTATCTCCATGAGTCAAGCACCTGCGCCGCTTTCCACCTGGGCCCTTAACGTATCGCCTTCACCGACGCTGGCCGTCGATGCCAAGGCCAAGGCCCTCGCCGCCGCCGGCGAGGACGTCTGCGGTTTTGCCGCTGGCGAACCCGACTTCGACACGCCTGAACACATCAAGGAGGCGTGTATCGCCGCGTTGAAGGCAGGCAAGACCAAGTATGCCCCCACGCCCGGCATCGAGCCTCTCCGTCAGGCTCTCGCCGACAAGTATCTCGCCGATTACGGGCTGAAGTATGCGCCTTCGCAGTTCATCGTTTCGCCCGGCGGTAAATTCTCCTGCTACCTCACGATTCTTGCGACCTGTTCCCCCGGCGACGAGGTCATCATTCCCGCTCCGTTTTGGGTGAGTTATCCCGAGATGGTGAAGCTTGCCGGTGCTGTTCCCAAGCTGGTCCTCGCCGATGACTCCACGGGCTTTAAGCTCACGCCTGCCCAGCTCGAAGCCGCGATCACGCCGAAGACCAAGCTTCTTATCATCAACTCGCCGTCCAATCCGACTGGCGCGGTTTACACCAAGCCTGAGCTGGAAGCGCTCATCGCCGTCGCGGTGAAGCACAACCTCTACATCATGTCGGATGAGATTTATGAGCATCTCACCTATGATGGGGCGAAGCATCACAGCCCGGCCTCTTTCAGTCCCGAAGCCTTTGCCCGCACGATTATCGTTTCCGGCTTTGCCAAGACCTATGCCATGACCGGCTGGCGTCTCGGCACGACCGTTGCGCCCGCGCCCATCGCGAAGGCGATTGCCGAGCTGCAAAGCCAGATGACCTCCAACGCCACTACCTTCGCCCAATACGGCGCGGTGGCTGCGCTCAAGGAAAAGGAAAAGACCGACGCCGCGCTCAAGACCATGCTGGTCGCGTTCGACCGTCGCCGTAAGTTCCTCCACGCCGAGCTCAATAAGATCCCTGGCATCAAGTGCCTTCTCGCCGAAGGCGCGTTTTATCTGTTCCCGAACATCTCCAGCTTCGGCCTGAGCTCTGCCGAGTTCTGCGCGCGTTTGTTGGAGGCGGAAAAGGTCGCCGCGGTCCCGGGCAGTGCGTTTGGCGCCGAAGGCTACCTGCGCCTGAGTTACGCGACGAGCGACGAGATCATCGCGAAGGGCGTGAGCCGTCTGGCGAAGTTCTGCGCTACGCTTAAGAAGTAATCGGGAGCTTCCGATTCCAACCGCAGAAGCGTGCAGTGCGTTTCTGCGGTTTTTTGTGCCCGGAGGATCGAATGTAGGAGCCTGCTCGCAGGCGATGATTGGACGTGGGAGCGAGCTTGCTCGCGATGTTCGATCCTCGCGAGCAAGCTCGCTCCCACGCAGGAATCGCCTGCGAGCAGGCTCCTACATTTCAAACACGCACCTCAGTTGCCAGCGGTCGGTGCGCTGACATCCAGCCACACTTTCCCTTCGCGCTCTTCGACCCGGAAGGTCCGTAGGTCTACTTTGGCGGGACCTTGGATCACTTTCCCGGTGGCCATTGAAAAACGCGAACGATGCCACGGGCAGACGATTTCTCCGTTTTCGATTTTGCCTTCGGAGAGCGGTCCGTAGCGGTGCGTGCAGAACTCTTGAAAGGCGCAGAGGCGGCCAGTGGCTCTCGCCACGACTGCGACCGTGCCACTCACATCGACACGGGCGGTTTCGCCTTCGGCCAGAAAGGGCATTGTGCCTACGTCAACAGCAAGGGCCTTGTCTGACGCGAGTCGTTCAATGGTTTTTTCGGGCAGGGGAGTGCGGCGCCGATGGCGACCGACCCCGATGCCATTGTTGTAAACCAAGTCGCCTCCCAGATAGCCGGAGTAGCCTAGCACGCCGACCGCGACCAACGAGATGAGCAACGCGGGCAACCCGGTGTGGTCGAGGTCGAGCGAACCGTAGCGAAGGCCGAGGCCCGCGGCGAAGAGGCCGACTGCGACGAGATTCAGCCCCATGTGGAGCGTGGCGGTTTTCTTGGTCGGGTGGTCATCGCGTATGCTGGTGTAATCCACCAGTCCTGCGATTGCCGCGACTACGGCGGTGGCAATGCCCGCGGCTAGGGTAATAAACGCACCGCGCACGAGATGGAGCTCCGGGCGCGGCAATACCCAGCTCACCAGATCGAGGAGCAAGCTGAGCGGAAAGAGCGCAATGGGCAGGTGCACCAACGCCGGGTGCAGGGGCGAGCGTAGCGGTTTGCCTTCGATGACTTCCTTGAGTGTTGCCATGAGCTTATTTCTCCTCGGGCAGGCGGGAACCGGCGCGTTCAGCGATCATGCGCCATTTCTTTTTTGAGAGTCGCCCTACGCCGGTGCCGTGGTCGAAGACCATTAGACTTCCGATGTAGCCGGACACCAGAAGCAGTCCTGCGCCAAGTAACGAAGTGACGAGAATCGGAGCGGTCATGCCGATCTGTTTATCGAACGCATTGAGCCGCAGCCCAAAGTTCGCTGCCCAGATGAAGATGGCGACCAAGTTGAGCATCATATGGTAAAGCCCAAGTCGCCACGCTGGCTTTTCCTTTTTGATCGGAGCCCAGTCAGCGACGCCGGTGGGCACGGCGGCAAAGGCGGCGATCAGCCCGCCAATGACGCAATAAAACGCGAGGTGCGGGAGCACAGTTGCGCCGATGTTCATGGCGATGAGCACATCGGAAATCGCGGCCATGAGCCAAAGGCCCAGCGGCACGTGCACCAGCGCCGGATGGAGCGGATGCTTGAGCCACTTGCCTTGGAGAAAATCGAAGAGCTTCACGTGCGCTGATGACACCGCAGGTGATTCCGCCGTGCCGGGCGGAAGGTGGCGTCGGGCAAGCTTTTGTTCCCGTGCGCCCGATGCTGGCCCCACTCAAGTCGTGTGCGTGTTTTTAACCGAAATTTAGGCCGGCATGCAGATGAGCTTGGCTACGGAATTTATCCGATGTTCGGATCAGGCTATAAAGGATCGGGCAGATTTGCAGCAGCGGGGCATACCGCTAATTTTCCTCGGGGAACGTTCCCGCGTCCATGGATACGACCTACCACCTTACCCCGGAACAGCGTTTTCAGATGTTCCTTGATGCGGCCTGCGACTACGCGGTCTTCTTCATGGATTCGAATGCCGATATCTGCGAGTGGAGCATCGGCGCGGAAAAGATACTCGGCTACTCGGAAAACGAGGCGTTGCAGATGAACGGGCGGATGATTTTTACCGATGAGGATCGTGAGCGCGGCGTCCCTGAGCAGGAAATGGAGAGGGCAACCCAAGATGGTCAGGCGAATGACGAGCGCTGGCATCTCCGTAAGGATGGAGAACGGTTTTTCGCGATGGGCCGATTGGTTGCTCTGCGGGATGATGGCGGGCATGTGTGCGGTTTCGCCAAGATTCTTCGTGATGCGACTCCCCACAAAACACTCGAGCAGGCGTTGCATGCGAGTGATGCGCTTTTCCGGGCCACCTTTGCCCAAGCGCCATTGGGAATGGTGCTGACAGACCTAAGCGGGCGTATCCAGCAAGTGAATGCCGCTTTCTGTCGGCTAACTGGATTCACCAGCGCGGAATTGGTGGGGCGAGAATTTATCTCCCTCATAATCCCCGAGGACCAGGAGCTGGTGAGAGCTCAGGTCGATGAGTTGCTCGATGGCAAGCGCACCAGCACGGTGATCGAAAAGCGGCTCATGCTGGCCGACGGTTCGCATGTTTGGGTGCAGAACAGCGGAGCGTTGTTACGTGATGCCGAAGGACTGCCACTGAGCTTCATCGATCTTTGTGAGGATATTTCCATCTTGAAGATGTCAGCGGTGGAACTGGGGCAGCTCGTTGATCAGCGCACGTCGGATCTTCAGGACAAGACGAAGCAAATGGAGTCGTTTTGTTATACCATCGCCCATGATCTACGGGCGCCGTTGCGAGCCATTGCCGGGTATGCGGAGTTCCTGCGCCAAGACTTCTCGGGTGTGCTCCCAAATGAAGGGCTCGATTACGTTCACAGAATAGAGGCGTCCGCGGCGCGACTGGATCGCTTGATCAGCGATCTCCTCGGATATACGCGAGTGCAGCAAGTCCCGCTCATTCAAGAGGAGGTTGATCTCACTACGGTTGTGGCGGGGGTGATCGATCATGTGAGGCGAGACATCGGTGTCATCGGCATGAACATTGAGCTCGTTGCACCCCTTGGCTGCGTGCGGGCGGATGGAGTGACCTTGGAGCACGTTTTTTTTAACCTCATTTCCAACGCGATAAAGTTTCGGCGTGAGGGTGTGCCACCGGTCATTCGTATTTACTCGGAGCAGACGGCTGACCGCTTGCGCGTATGGGTCGAGGACAACGGAATCGGCATTGATCCGCGTTTTAAGGACCGGATTTTTGGGATGTTTGAGCGTCTGCATCCGGAGAAGATCATATCGGGCACAGGCGTTGGCCTCGCGATCGTGGCCACCGCGATGGAGCGTTTTGGTGGGAGCCGGGGAGTGGAGCCCAACCATCCTTGGGGCAGCCGTTTTTGGATAGAATTTCCGAAGTAATTTATGGAAACCTCCGAGCCCTTGATCCTGGTCGTGGAAGATGACGTCAACGACCAGAACTTTATCCGCCGTGCCTTCAAACAAAGTGGCGTGGTTAATCGTATCGCCACGGTGAACGATGGCGAGGAGGCGACCGCTTATTTGCGAGGCTTGGAGATATATTCCGACCGGTCGCTGCATCCCTTGCCCCGGTTGCTCATCACCGATATCAAAATGCCGCGAATGGGGGGCATCGAGCTTCTGGAGTGGATGTATGCACGAGAGGAGTTTCGTCTGATTCCTACCATCGTTCTGACCTCCTCCAATGATCAGGCGGACATCATCCGGGCATTTGAGCACGGCGCGAAGGGCTACATGATCAAGCCTGTGCAGTTCGGTGATCTTGAAAAATTGATTCGGACGATCGCGGACTATTGGCGGGCCTCTTGCGTGCCTTATGCGAGATCAGCCGTGTGCGGAGGGTTTAGTGGGTGAGCTGTTGCGGATCTTATCCTTGAGCGGGCGCATGTCGGGTTGGCTGATGTTTTATCTGAAGCTAATGCATGTGCGTGGCTCGTGTTGGGCGGGCCTCGGTGACGGGCGTAAACCTTGAAAATGAGATAGCTGCACTGGGGCGGATCGCTACACTGGTGAGGCCGGCATGCTTCGCCCCATCGCAACTTATCTCGACAGACTTGATTCCTCTTATCGCGACCGGTCCTATTTCGTCGGGCTTAAGGCTCGGTTGCTGGCGGGGTTCAGCCTGATCGTCCTTGTTTTGGTGCCGCTCAACCTTGCGAAGCTCGTGTGGCTTCAGCCTCCTTGGTTCGGTCTCCGGCTTACCTTTAATTTGTTCTTAGCGTTGAGCGCCTTGTGCGCTCTTCACTGGGTCAAAAAAGGGCGGCTTGTGCTCGCGGGGAACTGCTTGGTGTTAGTCGCGACGATTTCCATTCACGCGCTCATGCTGGTCGTTCCGTTTTATCGTGAGCCACTCAGCGCGGCGATTCTGATGTTCGCCTTTGATCTCGTGTTCCTTCTGTTGGCCCTCGTGTTCGCATCGCGGCAGGTTGCGATCGGGGTGCTGGCAGTGGTGATCGCGAGCCAGGTTATCTTTCACCAGTGTGAGCTGCAGGGGACCATTCCAGGTTCGCTGAATTTCGCCGGAGACACCTTGCTGCGCGATGGGATGGTTGCGTTGGGCTTGGTCTTTTGCCTCGGCATCGCACTGGTCCGCATGATCGAGGCATCTCAACGCCGGAGCGAGGAATCGCTCTGCGCGACCCGGGCGGTAAATGAAAATCTCGGGAAGCTCGTTGCCGAGCGCACCCGCGATCTTGAGGCGGCGATTGAACGGGCCAACGAGGCGTCTCGCGCAAAAAGCGATTTCCTCGCCAACATGAGCCATGAGATTCGCACGCCGCTCAACGGCATCATCGCCTCGGCGGATCTCCTGCGGCGCCGCGCCGATCTTTCACCGTCGGCGACGGAGCATGTGCGCCTCATTGCCGATTCAGGAGAGCTGCTGCTGAAGCAGCTTGGTGATGTTCTCGATTTTTCAAAGATCGAGGCCGGCCAGCTTCTGATGGAGACGCACTCGTTTGATTTGCGTCCGCTGGTGGCGGATTGCGTGGCCTTGGTCGCAGCACAGGCCGAGCAAGCAGGGATACACCTCAATTGCACACTGGAGCCTGCGCTTCCGCTTCATTTTGAAGGGGACAGCTTCCGACTTCGCCAAGTCCTGCTTAACCTGATGGCCAATGCGATCAAGTTCACGCCTGCCGGTGGGGATGTGCAGCTTACGATCACGTCTGCCGCACCGCAGCAGAATCCGCCGCTCGTTCGTTTCGAAGTGCGCGATACCGGAATCGGCATGGACGAATCCGCGATGAAACGGCTCTTCGAGCGGTTTACCCAAGCCGACTCTTCGACCACGCGGCGCTATGGCGGCACGGGCCTCGGATTGGCGATTAGTGCGCGCATCGTCGAGATGATGGGCGGGCGACTCCAAGCGGAAAGTATTCCCGGGCATGGTTCCGTGTTTTATTTCACGGTTCCGCTTCGGGTGATAGCGCCCGTATCCGACGTCGTCACCCCACCGAAGCAACCGCTAGCGAGCTTGGGCCTGCGCGTGCTCGTGGCGGAGGACAACGCCATGAACCGCAAAATTCTCGCTGCGCAACTCGCCGCGCTCGGCTGTCGCTGCACGATGGCTGTCGATGGGGAGGCCTTGTTGATCGCGTTACAGCAGGAGCCGCTGCCCGATGTGGTGCTCATGGATTGCCACATGCCCAACCTCGACGGCTGGGAAGCGACACGGCGCATCCGCGAATGGCGCAGCGAGGTGAACGCATCGGCGTTACAACTCCAAGCGGCCACGCTTCCGATAGTCGCGCTCACGGCGGCCGCATTACCCGAGGAACGCATTCACTGCCTCGACGCTGGGATGAACGACTTTCTTGCCAAGCCGGTGAAGCTTGCCGATCTCCACCGCGCCCTGCAGCCCTTCGCTTGTCCCGGAGTGAAGCTGGCCAGCTGAGGGCTGGCGCCGTTTTGTCGGCGGGCGATGTAAATCGCCGGGCGGCGGGCACCTGTTCGGATAAATTTTATTCCCCCAAGCGGGCCGGTCGCTACCGTTCGCGGTTCAATCATCATGAACGAACTCTCTACCGATTACGGACGACTCATTGTCGGCACGAAGCCTGAACTGTTTCAGAAGGCCCTGGATCTCGGGCTGTCCGCCCATGCACGGGCGGAACACTCGCGTTTTCTCTGGGCGCTGACCGGCGGTGGCACGCCGAAGGAGTGGTATCAATGGTTGGTGTCCCAAGGCAAAATCACGCCCGCCGAGGCTGCCTCGATCGAGTGGACGGTGAGTGACGAGCGTCACGTCTTGCTCAACAGCCCCGAGAGCAACTTTGGCAACGCCGAGCGCCAGTTGCTCGAACCGCTCGATGTGCCCACCGACCGCCGTCATCCGTGGATGGTCGCTTGGCCGGTGGCCGAGGCGGCTGAGGCCTATCGTCGGACCATGCTGATTTTGGCCGGTCCCGGTCGCGCCTACGACGTGTGCTTCCTTGGCATGGGAGACGACTGTCACACCGCATCGCTCTTCCCCGGCACGCCGCTCCTCCGTGACGATGGCGGGCTGCCGTTCGGCGGACAGGAAGTCCCGGGCAAGGGATGGCGCTTGACCATCACCCCCACGGGCCTGCGCCAATGCGGGCTCATCGTGATGATGACGTTGGGTGCGGGCAAAGCCGATGCCCTGCATCGCGTGATCCGCGGTCCTTACGATCCGATCAACGTGCCTTCGCAGATTTTGAAGACGTGCGCCGACCGCGTCGTGTGGCTCGTTGACGAAGCAGCTGCCGCGAAACTCTGAAAATGTAGGAGTCTGCTTGCAGGCGATTCTGAGCGTGGGAGCGAGCTCGCTCGCGAGGATCGAACATCGCGAGCGAGCTCGCTCCCACGTCCAATCCATCGCCTGCAAGCAGGCTCCTACATTTTCGATCCCTTCGCTCGCGTTTTATTCCCGCAGCGTGCCGTTGGCGCGCTCGGCGAGGAATGCGGCGTAGGTTTTCTCCAAGCCTTCGCGTAGCTGCGTGCGTGCGGTCCAGCCGAGGCCGGCGAGCTTTGACACATCCATGAGCTTGCGCGGTGTGCCGTCGGGTTTTGAGGCGTCCCACGTGATCTTGCCGCCGAAGCCGGTGACCGCGGCAACCGTTTCGGTGAGTTCTTTGATGGTTACATCCGTGCCGGTGCCGACGTTGATCCAGTCGGGTGGATTGTCCTGCTTCAGCAAGAACGCACAGGCATCGGCGAGATCGTCCACGTGGAGGAATTCGCGTTTGGGCGTGCCCGTGCCCCAGGCGATGACCTCGGCCTTACCGGCCGCTCGGGCTTCATCGAAGCGGCGGATGAGCGCGGGGAGGACGTGGGAGTTCTGCGGATGATAGTTGTCGCCCGGACCATAAAGATTGGTGGGCATCGCGGAGTGGAAGAGAACTCCGTGTTGCTTGCGGTAGTATTGAGCGAGCTTGAGGCCGGCGATCTTGGCGATGGCGTAGGCTTCGTTAGTCGGCTCGAGTTCACTCGTGAGCAGGCAACTCTCGGGCATGGGCTGCGGAGCGTGCTTCGGGTAGATGCACGAGCTGCCGAGGAACAGCAGGCGTTTCACGCCATGGCGGAACGCGCCGTGGATGGTATTCGATGCCAGCGCGAGGTTCTCGTAGAGGAAGTCGGCAGGGTAGGTATTGTTCGCGTGAATTCCACCGACCTTGGCCGCGGCGATGATGGCTACATCCGGTTTCTCGGCGGCATAGAACGCATCGACGGCCGCTTGCGAGGTAAGATCGAGCTCCTTGCGCGTGCGCAGGAGGAGCGTGACCCCGGGCTCGCGTTCGAAGCGCCGCACCAACGCGGAGCCGACCATGCCATTGTGACCTGCGATGTAGAGCTTCACGGGACGAGGATGGTTCAGAGCGGGGGGAGCTTGGCGATCTGCGCCTCGCGCTGGGCGAGCGCGATGTCGTGATCGACCATGAGTTCGACGAGTTCCTTGAAGCGAACCTTCGGCTCCCAGCCGAGTTGCTTTTTGGCCTTGGCGGCATTGCCGATGAGGAGGTCAACTTCGGCGGGACGCTCGTAACGGGCGTCGTATTTAATGTATTTCTCCCAGTCGAGGCCCGCGCGCGCGAAGGCAACTTGGCAAAACTCTTTAACGCTGTGGGTCTCGTTGGTGCCGACCACGTAGTCGTCGGGTTGGTCCTGTTGGAGCATCATCCACATCATCTCAACGTATTCCTTGGCGTAGCCCCAGTCGCGTTGTGCGTCGAGGTTGCCGAGGTAGATCGAGTCTTGGAGACCCAGTTTGATGCGACCCACGGCCCGGGTAATCTTGCGGGTCACGAAGGTCTCGCCGCGACGGGGCGACTCGTGGTTGAACAAAATGCCGTTCGAAGCGTGAAGGTTGTAGGATTCACGGTAGTTCACCGTGAGCCAGTGCGCATACATCTTGGCGCAACCGTAGGGAGAGCGAGGCCAGAACGGGGTCTTTTCGGTCTGCGGGACCTCCTGGACTTTACCGAACATCTCCGAAGAGGAGGCTTGGTAGTAACGGACTTTTTTGACCAGTCCGGACTCGCGGATCGCCTCAAGGATACGCTGTGCTCCGAGACCGACGACATCGCCCGTGTATTCAGGAACGTCGAATGATACGCGCACATGGGACTGGGCGCCGAGATTGTAGACCTCGTCGGGCTGGAGCTGATACAGGAGCTTCACCATCTGCACGGAATCGGCGAGGTCGCCGTAGTGCAGGAAAAGGCGCACGCCGTTCACGTGCGGGTCACTGTAGAGGTGGTCGATACGGCTGGTGTTAAACGTCGAGGCGCGGCGGATGATGCCGTGCACTTCATAGCCTTTGGCGAGGAGTAATTCCGCGAGGTATGAACCATCCTGTCCTGTGATTCCAGTGATGAGGGCTTTTTTCATGAAAGAGGGCTAGGTTGCGGGCAGCACGGAGCTGCGCAAGTTCGTAAGGACGGTAACCTTTGATAACCGGTCCGGGGTGGTCGCCGCTGCCGCCGAAATGGCGGAGAGAGCGGGATTCGAACCTCTGCCGCGCCAACAACAAAGGAGTTAAGCGTGCTTTGAGTTGTTTAGCCACGCCCCGCCTAACTGCGCGCGCAGGCCGATCCCCTTGCCGCCGCGCGCAACGTGGTCGCCGACATCCCGGCCGGCCCGCCCCGCGATGAAGCGACCCTCTCGGTCCTGCATCAATGGGCTTGGCGGCTAATGGCGGCAACAGACTCGGGATCGATGTGATCGATGCGGGCGACGGCGTGACGGGTCACGCCGTCGAAAGCGGCGAGAGCTCGCCGCACTCCGTAACCAGACTCAGCGGGCGGCTCGCAGGCGGAGGAAGCGGCGGGGATTGGCAGAGAGGGCCACGGTGTCGGTCACGGTGACTGCACGTTGGGCTCCGGAGCCGGTTTCGATCACGCTGCCGCTCCACGTGGTGCTGCCGGTGGCGAGCGTGGCGAGGGCCGTCCAGGTGGTTAGGTCGGCGGTGGCCTCGACCGCGTAGTTTACCGGTGCCGGGTTGAGGCGATTGAAGGACAGGGTGAGTTTGTCGCTGACGGTCTTCAGCGTGGTCGGGGAGTTGCCCGGCGTGCCGGGCGTCATGCCCGTCGCGTATTTCATGAGGATCGAAATACCGTCGCCATCCGGAGCGGCGGTGTCGGCGAGGGCGGACAGGCCGTAACTCGCTTTCCAACTTTCGTAGGGCGTTAGGGGAGTGGCGGTGGACAGGCCGGAGGCGGCGCTTTCGCCGATGGCGTTCACGGCCGTCACGACGTAGTCGTAGGTCGTGTCGTTGGTCGCGATGGTGTCGGTGTAGCTGGTGGAAGTCAGGCCGGAGGCGAGGGTGGCGTAGGTGCCGGAGCCGGTGAGGGCGCGTTTGACCGTGTAGCTGGTGGCTCCGGTCACGGCGGTCCAACTCAGTGCGACTTGGGCGTCGCCAGCGGTGGTGGTCAATCCGGCGGGAGCGTCGGGGGTGGTCGAGCCGGTGACGGCTACGTTGCTGAACACCGCGGCGCCGAGCGTGCCGTCGTTCACGCTGCACACCACGAGGCCCACATAGACGTCGGTGCCCATGCTGACGGTGGTGGTGCCGAGCGCGGCCCACGTGGTGCCATTGGCCGATTGGGTGGCGGTGAAGGTGTTGCCGCTGCGGGTGAGACGCAGCCAGTAGGGCGCTTTGAGTCCAGTGGTATTGGCGGTGCTGCCGGTGCTGCCGGCGGTGACGGCGCGTTGTTGGAGCGCGGTGCCGCTGGTGGGCGACACGTAGGCGATGACCTGGCGGGAGGTAGCGCCAAGAGAATCGCGAATCATGACGCCGGCCTTGGCCCAGGCGCCGGTGTTTTGCTGACTTTCGATCTTGGCGGTGATGGAGCCGTCGCCGCCGAGGATCTTGTAAACGTAACGGAACTCGTCGGCGGCGCCCCAGATGTCGGCGCCGGAGCCTTTGACGAGCAGGTAACCGGGGGACTGGGTGACGGAGCCGGATGCGCCGACGTTGCCGATGTCTTGGGTGGACCACGTCGTGGAGCCGGCGCGAAGCCCCGGGGTGTAGGCGGAGTCGGCGGAGGCGTTGGCTCCGTTGACCGCCGCAACGACGTAGTAATACGGCGTGTTGGCCGCAGCGGTCGTGTCGGTGTAGGTGGTGTCGGTCAGACCGGAGGCGATCTGGGTGTAGGTGCCGGTGCTGCTGGTGGCACGTTTGACCTTATAGGTGGCGTTGGCTTGGGCGCTGGACCAGGTGAGCGTGATGGCTGAAGCCGACGAGGTGGCCACGAGATTGGTGGGCGTGTAGAGCTTGATGATCGCGGTGGGGCCGATCTTGAAGCAGACGGACGCCTGGAACGGCATGGAGGCCGGGCAGGTGATGTTCAGGTCGGTCGCAGTCTGGCTCCACACGAGGGTGGCGGCGCTGCCGAGGAGTTGGACGGAGGTGATCGGAGCGGCGAGGTTGCCGTCGCCGGTGCCGAGCGAGGGGAGCGTGAGCTGGGCTCCGGCGGCGGGCACGGTCATACAATACGCGTAGAGAAAGCCGTCCGCGCCCACCGTGTAGCGAAAGTCGGAGGTCGTGAAAGTCTTGTTCGCTTGCGAGCTGCCGAGCGAGCCGGTGGGCAGCACGTTGGTGCCTTCGCCGTATTTGAGCCACGCGCGGCTGCCGTAGATGCCGGCGCTGTTGATGTTCATCCAATTTCCCACGGCGGCGAGCTGGGTGACACTGCCGGGGTCGAGCGATCCATCGGGGCGGAGGGCGATGCAGATGGCGGCGGCGCCGTCACGGGAGACGCATTCGAGCAGGTAACGAATGACCATGCCGGGGCTGTAGTTGAAGCCGGGGCCGTAGAACCAGTCGCCCACGGGCACCTCGCCGATCCACGGCTGGTCGGTCTTGATGGCGGAGGGATAGGTGCTTTCGAAGGTGTTTACGATGCCGCGGTTGTTGGGGTTGAACTTGACGATGCCGAACGTGTCGAGGGTGCCACGGCGGGCCAGGGTGCGGTTGAAATAATGGGCGAGCACGCGCTGCATCGCGTCGCATTTGTAGCCCGAGCCGCTGGCGTAACCGGAGAACGGCTGGGTGGAGTTGCCGTCGGTGTAGATGAAGTCGGGGTCGTAGTTTTCAATCACGTCCTCCATGCGGAGCGCCCACCAGGTGGCATACCAATGGGCGTAGTCGAGGTGGTTGATGAAGATGCCTTGGGTGAGGTTCCAGCCGCTCTTGTCCATGGCGTTGTAGATGCCGGCATACTCGCGGAGGTTGGTGAGGTAGAGCTTGCGCAGGTCCAACGGGGCGGTGCCCCACCACTGGCCGGTGCCATCGTAGTTGGTCGTGAGGTTGCCGTCGTAGGGGACGCCGAGCTGACCACGGGTGCTGGTGGTATCGGCGCGGTAGCAGCTCTGCCACCACCACCAGGAGTATTCGTGATGGAAGGTGA
>CBRAFO010000095.1:0-14176 GCA_967755175.1 uncultured Opitutaceae bacterium
CGCCGCCTTCCTCAAGGACGCGTTCACGATCTGAAGCCGAGGAAGTAGCGAGTAGCGAGCATTTCAAGCCGCTACTCCTGCCCACCGCCCGCCACCTTCACTCCGACTACTCACTACCCGCTACTCACTACTCGCTACTTCCGCAAAATGTCCCTTCTCGAAGTTAAAATCCCGCCCCTCGGCGAATCCATCAGCTCCGGCGTCCTCGCCAAATGGCACGTAGCCGACGGTGACACCGTTAAAAAGGACCAGCCGCTCTTCGAGCTGGAGACCGACAAAATCACCTCCGAAGGCCTGGCCGAAGCCGCCGGTAAAATCAGCCTCAAGGTCCAGACAGGCACCGAGGTAAAGATCGGCGAAGTCGTCGCCGCCATCGACACCGCCGCTGCCGGAACGCCCTCCGCCTCGTCCGCTCCGACCGCCCCCGCCACGGCGAGCGCCAGCGAGTCGAAGCCCGTCGCTGCCGCCAAGTCTACCGAGCAATCCCCCGCCGTCCGCCGCGTCGCCGCCGAAACCGGCGTGGACGTCGCCAAGATCTCCGGCACCGGCAAAGCCGGCCGCGTCACCAAAGGCGACGTCCTCGCCGCCGCCTCCATCCCGCCCGCTGCCGCCGTTTCCGCCGCCATCGCTTCCGCGCCCGCCACCGCCATTCCCGCGACGGCTCCGGTTGTCTCCGCGCCGCCTGCGGGCAAACGCACGCGTGTTAAGATGAGCAAGCTCCGCCAGACCATCGCCAAGCGCCTAGTCTCCGCTCAGCACGAAGCCGCCATGCTCACCACCTTTAACGAGGTCGACATGTCCGCCGTCATGGCCCTTCGCGCCAAATACCAAGACGATTTCGTCAAGAAGAACGGCGTGAAGCTCGGCTTCATGTCTTTCTTCACCAAGGCCGTCGTCCACGCCTTGAAAGAAGTCCCCGCCATCAACGCCCAGCTCGACGGCGACGAGGTCATTCAAAACCACTACTACGACATCAGCATGGCCGTCTCCACCGAGAAGGGCCTCGTCGTTCCCGTGGTTCGCGGCTGCGATCAACTCGACATGGCTGGCATCGAAAAGGCCATCGCCGAGGTCGCAAAGAAGGCTCGTGACAACAAGCTCGCCCTCCCCGACTTCGAAGGCGGCTGCTTCACCATCACCAATGGCGGCATCTTCGGCTCGATGCTCTCGACCCCGATCATCAACGCCCCGCAAAGCGCCATCCTCGGCCTCCACGCGATCAACGAACGCCCCATGGCGGTTAACGGCCAAGTCGTCATCCGCCCGATGATGTATCTCGCCCTCAGCTACGACCACCGCCTCGTGGATGGCAAAGAAGCCGTCACCTTCCTCGTGAAGATCAAACAGGCTATCGAAGACCCGACCCGCCTCCTCCTCAGCGTCTAATATTAACCGCGAAGAACGCGAAGGATCGCGAAGTTCGATCCCGCTGTTCTTCGCGGCCCTTCGCGTTCTTCGCGATTTACCATGTCCTCCCAATCTTTCGATCTCATCGTTATCGGCGCCGGCCCCGGCGGCTACGTGTGCGCCTTCCGCGCCGCCCAGCTCGGCATCAAAGTCGCCCTCATCGACAAACGCGCCACCCTCGGCGGCACCTGCCTCAACGTTGGCTGCATTCCCAGCAAAGCGCTGCTCGCCTCCTCCGAGCATTTCCTCTTCGCCCAAAAGCACGCCGCCGAGCACGGCATTAAAATCGACGGTCTTTCCATCGACGTGCCCGCCATGCTCAAGAAGAAGGATGGCGTCGTTTCCAAGATGACCGGCGGCATCGCCATGCTCGCCAAGGCCCGCAAGGTCACCGTCATCACCGGCGAAGCGAAGTTTGAAAACGCCTCCACCCTCAAGGTGAACGATCAAACGCTCACCGCCAAAAACATCGTCATCGCCACCGGCTCGGCCCCCGTCGAGCTGCCGTTCATGAAGTTCGACGGCGAGACGATCATCTCCAGCGATCACGCGATCAGCCTCACCTCCGTCCCGAAGAAACTCGTGGTCGTCGGTGGCGGTGCCATCGGCCTCGAACTCGGCTCCGTCTGGGCCCGCCTCGGAGCCGATGTCACCATCGTTGAGTTCCTCCCGAAGATCGCCGCAGCCAACGACGACGACATCGTTCGTAACTTCACCCGCCTGCTCCAAAAGCAAGGCCTCAAGATCGAGTGCGGCGCCAAGGTCACCGGCTTTGCCAACGGCATCCTCACCGCCGAACGCGATGGCAAAGTCCTCGAATTCCCCGCCGACAAAGTCCTCGTCGCGGTCGGTCGTCGTCCCTACGCCGATAACCTCAATCTCGCCGCCGCTGGCGTCGAGCTCACCGACAAGAAACGCATCAAGGTCGATTCACACCTCAAGACCACCGCCCCCGGCGTGTGGGCGATTGGTGATGTGATCGACGGCCCCATGCTCGCGCACAAAGCCGAGGAAGACGGCGTCGCCGTCGCCGAGTGGATCGTCGGCAAACACGGACACGTAAACTGGGACCTCATGCCCGCCATCATCTACACCGAACCCGAGGTTGCCTCGGTCGGTTTGGGCGAAGACGCCGCCAAGGCCAAAGGCATCGCGATCAACGTCGGCAAGTTCAACTTCGCCGCCAACGCCCGCGCCGTGGCCAACGACGCCGGTGATGGCTACGTAAAGATCATCGCCGATGCCAAAACCGACAAAATCCTCGGCGCCCAGATCCTCGGCAAAAACGCCGGTGAACTCATTAGCGAGATCGTCACGCACATGGAATACGGCGGCAGCGCCGAAGACCTCGCCCGCACCGTTCACGCACACCCAACCATGTCGGAAGCCGTGAAGGAAGCCGCCCTCGCCGTCAGCAAGAGCGCCATCCACGCGCTCTGATCAGACGTCAGCGTCTCCTGCCCAAGGTCCGGCTTCATGCCGGGCCTTTTTTGTTTCAGCGCCCAGCCTTCAAAAAGTCCATTAACTCACGCACTGCCCGGCCCGGCGCACGATGATCACGATAGATCAACCCGATCACACGTCGCATGTCGGTAATCGGGCGGTAACACACCGCGCCATCGTCGCCAGCCCCTGCCGGACAGGCCATCTCCGGAACAACCGATACGCCCCATCCCGCCGCCACAAACGCCCGCACCGTCTCAATCTGCGCGCTGCGAAAACTCACTTTCGGCACGAATCCCTCCGTCCGACAAAACGAAAGCGCCTGCCCCGCCAGACAGTGCCCTTCCTGCATTAGAATAAACGGTTCGTCCTTTAAATCGGCCAGCGCCAGCCGTCGCTTTTTTACCAGCGCATGCCCCGCCGGCAGCGCGATCAGCAGAGGTTCGTCGAATAGCGACAGCGTCTCCAGTCCGTGGCGCTCAACCGGCAAACTGACCACCGCGAGATCGACCTCCTTCGCCATCACCGCGCGCGTGAGGTGCTCGGTGGTGTCTTCGTGAATCACCACCTCCACCTCGGGAAACTTCTCCGAGAACCGCCGCAATCGCTGCGGCAAATAATAAGGCGCCACCGTCGGCAACGCGCCCAGCACCACGCGCCCGCGCACCACCGCACCCGCGTCCCGCACGTTCTCCTTTGCCTGCTCCAGCTCATCGAGCACGCGTTCCGCATGGCCCCTCAACCGCTCCCCCGCCGGAGTCAGCGCCACCGCGCGCTTCGTCCGCTCAAACAGCCGCTCTCCCAGTTCATCCTCCAGCTTCATGATCTGCTGGCTCAGCGAGGGCTGCGCAACGCGACACTGCTCCGCCGCCCGGCTGAAGTTCGCGGCACGGGCCACGGCGAGAAAGTAACGTAGTTGGTGAACCTCCATAGTCGTTCCCTATTACTGCGAGCGCTAATGAATATTTCACGACTATTAAGCGGACGTGTAGTATCGACGCATGTCTTCTCCCTCCGTTCCGAACGCCACCAATCCCGCACCCACGCTCACGACCGCCTCCGGCGTCCCGGTCGCCGACAATCAGAACACTCTCACCGCCGGCCCGCGCGGCCCGGTGCTCCTCCAGGATTTTCACCTCCTCGAAAAGCTCGCCCACTTCAACCGCGAGCGCATCCCCGAGCGCGTTGTCCACGCCAAGGGTTCCGCCGCCTACGGCACTCTCAAGATCACCCACGACATCTCGAAATATTCCAAAGCGAAGCTCTTCGCCAAGGTCGGCGCCGAGATCGAAACGTTCCTGCGTTTCTCCACCGTTGCAGGAGAACGCGGCGCCGCCGACACCGAACGCGATGTGCGCGGTTTCGCCCTGCGCTTATACACCGAAGAAGGCAACTGGGACATCGTGGGCAACAACACGCCCGTGTTCTTCATTCGCGATCCGCTCAAGTTTCCCGACTTCATCCACACCCAAAAACGCGATCCGCAGACCAACCTGCGCAACAACGTCGCCGCTTGGGATTTTTGGTCACTCTCCCCCGAGTCGCTCCACCAAGTCACCATCTTGATGAGCGACCGAGGCATCCCGCAAAACCTCCGGCAGATGAACGGCTACGGTTCGCACACCTACTCGTTCACCAACGCCATCGGCGAACGCTACTGGGTGAAGTTCCACTTCAAATCACTCCAAGGTCACGCCCACTACACCGATGCCGAGTCCGCGACAGTGGTCGGACAAAACCGCGAGACCTCGCAGGCGGATCTCTTCCACGCCATCGCCGATGGCAATTTCCCGCGCTGGCGCTTCGCCGTGCAAATCATGCCCGAGGCCGATGCCGCCACCTACAAGGTCAATCCCTTCGACCTCACCAAGGTCTGGCCGCACACCGATTACCCGCTCATCGACGTCGGCATCCTCGAACTCAATCGCAACCCGCGCAACTACCACGCCGAGGTCGAGCAAGCCGCGCTCTCGCCCGCCAACATCGTTCCGGGCATCAGCTACTCGCCCGACAAGGTTCTCCAAGCGCGCATCTTCTCCTATCCTGATGCCCAACGCCACCGTCTCGGCGTCAACTACCAGCAGCTCCCCGTCAACGCTCCGCGGTGTCCGGTTTTCAACTACCAACGCGATGGCGCCATGCGCTTCGATGGCAACGGCAGCGCCGGACCCAACTACGAGCCCAACTCCTTCGGCGGTCCCAAGGAATGCCCCGCCTTTGCCGAGCCCGCGCTCCCACTCGACGGTGCCGCCGACCGCTACAACCACCGCGAGGGCAACGACGACTACACTCAGCCGGGCAACCTCTTTCGCCTGATGTCGCCCGAGCAGCAACAACGGCTCTTCGGCAACATCGCCCGCCATATGACCGGAGTCCCTCGCGAGATCCAGCTGCGCCAGATCTGTCACTTCTTCCGCGCCGACCCCGCCTACGGCATGGGCGTCGCCAAGGCCCTCGGCCTCGATCTCCGCGAATTCCAATCGTTCTCCTCCCGCCACTCATGAGCGCTCCTACTCAAACTCGTTCTTCGACGGAACTGACTGCCGACGAACTCACCCTCGCCTTTCCGCTCTGGCTGCTCCTCGGCAGCTAAACATCCGCGCTTCTTCAAACACCTCCCGCACCCAATTCACTCCATTCATCCATGCCCGTTTCCAGTCTCACCACCCGCACACCGGCCGACGGCCAGCGTCTCGCCCGTCAACTCGCCGACGAAATGCTCGCATCATTGCCCGACGCGACCCCAGCCACCGCGCCGGCGATGCTCCGCACCGATACCGCCCGCCGTCCCGATACCGGCGTAATCACGGCAATCTACTTTCACGCAATCACCCTCGCCAACCAAGGTTGGCGTAGCTGAATCGCGATAAATTGCGTTAATCACGCTCAGGAATCCTCAGAATGATTCATTATTTATTGATAAAATCATCTTTCTGATTCTTTGTAGCGGCATGCGTATCACCGTCGATATTGAAGAGACCGTGCTCGACGACTTGGTGAAGCTTACCGGTGAGACCAAGCGCAGCCCCGCCGTGGCCAAGGCGGTCGAAGATTTTGTCCGCCGCCAAAAGCTCAAGGAGTTTGGTCGTTTGATTCGTCAGGGAGCCTTCGCCGATGCCTTCCCCCCCGACTACGATCCCGACAAGCCCGGGCAGCTGGCCGCCGAAGATCCCGCGCCTTATCGCGCGGCAGCACCCGTGCAAACCCCGCCTCCCGCCGATGGTCCTCGTTGATTCCAACGTCTGGATCCGCGCCAACCAACCCAAGGGCGACCTGATGGCCAAGGTCGCCCTTGAAGCATTGCTTGAGGAAGGCGAAGCCGCGTTTTGCGGTCCAGTGAAACTGGAAGTGCTGGGCGCGATGCGTCGCGAAAGCCGCTCACGCTTCGATTCCTATTTCTCGCTCGTCCCTTACCTCTCAATGACCGACTCGACGTGGGACCACGCCGTTTCGATTGGTCGCATCATCGCGGATACACCTCGCCTCACGCTGCCGTGGAACGATGTGCTCATCGCCGCCATTGCACTCCGTCACGACTGCCGGGTTTATACGCTGGACGACCACTTTACCTCGCTGTCGCGCCACGCAGGCGTGCGACTCTACACGCCCGGCATCGGCGGCACCTTTATCCACGAACATCTCTCTTCATGAAAATTTCCCGCACACTCACTGATCGCCTTGAACGCCTTGCCCGCCGCGCGGCCAAGACCTCGTATTCCCCTTATTCCGGTTTCGCAGTGGGCGCCTCCGTCCTCGGCGGATCGGGTAAAGTTTACAGCGGTGCCAACGTGGAGAACGCCTCCTTCGGTCTGTGCAACTGCGCCGAGCGCACCGCCATCTTCACCGCCGCCGCCGCCGGCGAACGAAAGATCAAATGCGTCGTGGTTTATACCCCGACCAAGTCCGTCACCCCTCCCTGTGGCGCGTGCCGCCAGGTGATCAACGAGTTCGGCCCACAGGCGAACGTCATCTCGATCTGCGATTCCGAAGACCGCATCGACACCACGCTCGAAGCGCTGCTCCCCGGAGCATTCGGCCCGGGCAACTTGGGCTGATCCCAGGCTACGAGCGTGAGCGAGTGGTCGGCGAATCACCCCAATTCGCCTTCTCCTCACTCGCCCCCCACTCGCTCACGCTCGCGGCTACGCCCCACCATCCCCGCCCTACACCGCCCCGATCACTCCGCGCCGCCGGAGAAAAAGTCGCGCACCACGGCGGCCACTTGGTCACGCGGCACTTCCATTTCGGTGCGCGCACCGAGGTCGCGGATCTTGACCACGCCCTTGGCCAGTTCCTCGCCACCGTAGATCAACGCCAGCTTCGCACCTGATTCTCCGGCCGCCTTGAACTGCTTTCCGAAGGCGAGTTCCTTCATCGGATAATCCACGCGGAAACCATCGGACCGCAGCGCCTGGATATCCGCAAAGGCCGCCGCCCGTTCCGCTGGGCCGCCGATCACCGCATAAACATCCGTTGATTGCGCGACCGCTGGCGTGAGCCCGCGCTGTTCGAGCAACAGGGCAAATGTCATGTCGCCCACACCGAAGCCCACCGCCGGCATTTCGGCGTAACCAAGTTTGCCGATCAGGCTGTCGTAGCGTCCACCGCCGGCGAGCGCACGCAGCTCGCCCTTGCGATCAAACGCCTCGAACACGAAACCCGTGTAATAGGCGAGACCACGCACGACACCGAGATCCACTTCGACGAAGCGGCCCAGTCCCATCGCGGACAGATTGCCGAGAAGCTTGCGCCAGTCAGCCAGTCGCGCACCGAGTTTTTCACTGGGAATCGTCGCCAATATCGCTTCGAGTGCGGGCAGCGATTTGATCTGAAGGAAAGCGAGGACCTTCGATTTCAACTCGGGGGCGATCGCGCCAAATTGTTCAGCGTAACCCTTAAAAGCGTCGTCTCCCAGTTTCTCGAAACGATCGACCGCACTCAGAATCGCGCGGCTGTGCGCCTCGTCCAAGCCAAGCGCTTCCAGATAATAGAACCACAGGTTGCGATCACTCAGGCGCACATAGAAATCCTCCGCGGTGAGGCCAAAGGAACTGAAACATTGGATGAGCAATGCGATCAGCTCCGTCTCTGCCTCGACACCGGGCTCGCCGAAGATGTCCGCATTGAGCTGGAAGAAGCAGCGACCACGGCCCTTTTGCATGCGCTCGTAGCGATAGAATTCCGCGATGCTGAACCACTTGATCGGACGCTTGAGAGCGTTGGCCTTTTCACCGACGAGACGGCACACCGTCGGAGTCATCTCAGGACGCAGCGCGACCTCACGCCCGCCCTTATCGGTGAAGCTGAACAACTGCGCCTCAATCTCGTCGCCCGACTTGGTCTTGTAGAGATCGAGCGGCTCAAGCACCGGCGCATCGTATTCCTGAAACCCGTAGGTGTTCGCGGTCTGCCGCCAGAGACGGAAGATGTGATTCCGACGCGCCAGCGCATCAGGATAGAACTCACGGAAACCGGGCAGGGATTGAAACTGGGCCATGGAACCGAAAACCGTGGAAAACGCCGTCCCCGAGGGCGAACGAAAAAATGTCGCCCGTTCGTCGAAATGGAGAAAATAAAAAACCGGCCTCGAAGGCCGGCTCGCATTGGCCTGCGCAAAAAATGCGCAGTCGATGTAGTGAAATCAGCTCAGAGTTTGGCGATATCGATCTTCTTAAGCATCTGCTTGAGGATCTTACCGGCCTTGAATTTCACCACGGCGCGCTCAGGGATCACGACTTCGGCCTCGGGCTTGTTGGGATTACGGCCGATGCGTGACTTACGACGCTGCACTTCCAGGACGCCGAAGTTGCGCAATTCCACATTACGGCCTTCAGACAAGGCCTTCTGAATGATGTCGAGCGTCAGCTGAACGGTGGCAACGACCTCCTTCTGGGGGAAGGCGGTCTTTTCATAGATTTCGAGGACGATTTCGCGTTTGGTTAGATTGTTGGACATAGTGATTTCCTTTTTAACGATGCAGGGGGGATTGTCTAAGTTATTTTCCAGTCTCAAATTACGTCAACCATCAGATTCGTTTAATTTCGCAAAAATAGCGTAAAAAAGTAGGGCAATCTTAATAATTAAGTTCTTCCACAGAGGCGACTTCGGGGAATAAGTTCCCAAATTCGATATTTTTTCCAATTGCGAGTAATGACTTCTGTGGTCCCAGCCGGTTGGTGTAGAGGCAGATGGGAGCCTTCCGGCTTTAGGCTCGTAGGCCTAGGGGCGCGAGCTTACTGCTTTCGACCTTTGTCGCCATGCCCGATCCCGTTGCCGTCAACTCCATGTTCGCCCGCATCGCCCGCCGTTATGACGTGGCGAACCGCCTGCTGAGCGGAGGCATAGACGTGTGGTGGCGCCGTCGATTGGTCGCCGCCGTGCGCAATCAACGTCCCTCGGCGATCCTGGATCTCGCGACCGGCAGCGGCGACGTCGCGTTTGCGTTGAGCAAAGGCCTTTCATGCACGACCACCATCACCGGCATGGATTTCTGCCAACCCATGCTGGATGAAGCGGTGATCAAACAGCAAAACAGCGGACACTTCCCCAACATCACTTTTCGCCAAGGCGACGGCATGGCGCTTCCGCTGGGAGATGAGTCCTTCGATGCCGTCACGATTTCGTTCGGCCTTCGCAACATGGCCGACCGCCATCGCGCCCTCTCCGAAATGCGTCGCGTGCTGCGCCCCGGAGGCCGGCTGTATGTCTTGGAGTTTTCCCAGCCATACCGCTCGTTTTGTCCGCTGTATTATTTTTATCTGCGAAACATCCTGCCCTCGATCGCCTCGCTCGTGACGGGTGATCGCAGCGCTTACGAATACCTGTGCGGCTCCATCGAGAAATACCCGACTCACGCGGACATGAGCGCCGAAATTCTACGTGCCGGTTTCAGTGCGGTGGCCGTCACCCGCATGACCTTCGGCTCGGTCGCGCTGCACGTGGGGCAAAAATAACGACTGCCCCGCCGCCGCCGCTCGCCGCACCTGCGGCGCGCGTTCGTCAGTTGAAGGATTTGCCGCAGCCGCAGGTGCTCTGGGCGTTGGGGTTTTTGATTTCGAAACCCTTCCCGTGAAGCCCGTCGTCAAAGTCGATCATTGAGCCGTCCAAATACGCCAGGCTGCTCGGATCGATCACGATCTGCACGCCCTCGCTTTCGAAACGCGTGTCATCCGCCTTCGGCTCGTCGAAGGACATGCCGTATTGAAAACCTGAACACCCGCCGGTCTCGATCAACACGCGCAGCGGTTGATTGTTCGCGGGCAAATCAGCCTGCATAACACGGACTTGGGCGGCAGCGCGGGGACTGAGCGTAATCATGGGCAAAAACTACCGCCGGCCACGAGGCTGTCAATGGATGTAGCAATTCCCGTGCTAGCGAGAATTTCCCCTCTTGCCAGCGCCCCCGGACTCGCGTTCCCTCCCCTCCCGTGGCTGCCATCCAACACATCTTCAACGAACTGCACTACGAGATGACCCGCACCATCGCAGAAGGCGGAATGGGCGTGGTTTACGAGGCACTCCAACGCGGTGCCGGAGGCTTCACCAAGGTCGTCGCGGTCAAGCTCATCCGCGAGGAATACTCGACCATCTCCGAGTTCCAAAAAAATTTCATCGGAGAAGCCCGGCTCGTCGCGAACTTGATCCATACGAACATCGTCCAGACCTACCACCTCGGCCAGATCGGCGGGCAGTATTTCATGGTCATGGAGTATGTCTCGGGAGTGAACCTTGAACAATTTCTGGAACGTCAGGCCGCCCTCGGTCGGCTCATGCCGGTGGACATCGCCGCCTTCATCATTTCACGCATCGCCCGCGGCCTCACCTACGCCCATCAAAAATGCGACACCGAGGGCCGCCTCCTTGGTATCGTGCACCGCGACATCGGCCCCAAGAACGTCATGGTCGCCTACGAAGGCGACGTGAAGCTCACCGACTTCGGCATAGCGAAGGCCCTCGACCTCATGTATAACGAGGAAGGCAAGGTCATCGCCGGGAAAGACGAATACCTCTCGCCCGAACAGGCCAACTACGCCGTGACCGATGCCCGCGCCGATCTCTTCCCCCTCGGCATCGTGCTCACGGAACTCCTCCTCGGTCGCAACATCTTCCGCGACGCCGACCGCCTCGTCTCCCGTCAGAACATCCTGACGATGCCCATTCCGCAGTTTTCCACGCTGCGCCGCGAGATCCCCCCGAAGCTCGAAGCGATCATCCAAAAGGCCCTCCAGCGCGACCGCGACAAACGCTACCAAAGCGCCTTCGAGATGCTCCACGACCTCGAAGTTTACCTCTACAGCGATGGCTACGGCCCCACCAACGAAAAGCTCGGTGCCTACCTCAAGGCCATCATGAACGAGCCGTTGCCTGCCGCCGGTGCCCCGTTGCCTAAGCTCAGCCTGCGCCCGATCGTATGAGCGGCCCCGGCTTCAGCCAAGACCTCCGCCAGCGCCAGAACCAGTCCTTGGTCCTCGCGCCGCAGCTCCGGCATTCTCTCAAAATCCTTCAGGTCGCCGCGCTCGACCTGCGCTCGGTCATCCAAGAGGAACTCCAGAGTAACCCCACCTTGGAAGAGCTGCCCATGGAAGGCGTCAGCCTCGACAAGGAGCAGCAGGACAGCGCCAGCGAAAACAACGAGAGCGGTGAAGGCGCGGACAACCGCGAGGAGATGGATTTCTCCAAAGAATACGACATCCTCACCAAGCTCGACGACGACTGGAAAGACTACATGTCCCAAGCCGGTGGCGCCCAGCCCTACACCGCCGAGGACGCCGAACGCCGCCAGCACTTCTTCGATTCACTCGTCAGCGAGACCTCGCTGCAGGAACACCTGATGCGTCAGGCCGAACTCGCCGACACTCCCGACAACGTGCTCAAAGCGATGAGCTACCTCGTCGGCAGTCTCGACGACCGCGGCTTCCTCACGCAAAGCCCCTCCGACGTCGCCCTGCAAACCGGCCTTCCGCTCGACTGCGTGCAGGAAGCCGCCCGCCAGCTCAAAACCTTCGAGCCCACCGGCATCGGCGCCGCCAACTTGGCCGAATGCCTTATCCTTCAGCTCAACGTTAAAAGCCGTTCTGACGGCTTGGCCGCCCGCATCATCCGCGAGCACTTCGCCCTCCTCACCCGCCGCCGCATTCCCGAGATTGCCCGTAAACTCGGTGTCCATACTGACGACGTGCAGGACGCCATTGAAGAAATCGGCGCGCTCGACCCGGCCCCCGGCCGCCGCTTCGCCGACGATAACAACCGCGTGGTCGTCCCCGATGTCACCGTCGAAAAAGACGACAACGAGTGGAAGATCCACCTCAACAGCGACTACATCCCCCGTCTCCGTATCTCCAATACCTACAAGGACCTCATCGCCAAAGGCACTTTGTCCAAGCAGGAACGCGATTACCTCCGCGAGCGTATCCGCTCCGGCAAGTTCCTCATCAACTCCATCGACCAGCGCCAGCAGACCATCGAGCGCATCACCCGCGAAATCATCAAGGTCCAGCACGAGTTCTTCGAGGAAGGTGTCTCCAAACTCCGCCCGCTCACCATGACGCAGATCGCCGATGTAGTCGGCGTCCACGAGACCACCGTCAGCCGCGCCATCGCCAACAAATACATCAAGACCCCCCACGGCGTCTTCGATTTCAAATTCTTCTTCACCCCCGGCTACCAGTCCGACACCGGCGCCTCGGTATCCAACACCAGCGTGAAGGACATGATCAACGACCTCATCGCCGGCGAAGATCGCAGCAAGCCCCTCAGCGACCAGGAGATCGTCGTGAAGCTCCAGGAAAAAGGCATCAACATCGCCCGCCGCACCGTCGCGAAATACCGTGAGGAACTCGGCCTCCTGCCCAGTAACCTCCGCCGCGAATACCTCTGACGTGAACGCTTCCTGGGACACTCTTAAACTCCTCTCCGACCCCACCCGCCTGCGTCTCCTCGCGCTCCTCCTGCGCGAAGAACTCTCCGTCGCCGAGCTCCAGGAAATCCTCGGCATGGCCCAGTCGCGGATCTCCTCGCAACTCGCCCTCCTCCGCCAAGCCGACGTCGTGATTGACCGTCGCGACGGCAAAAAGGCCTACTACTCCCTCCGCCCCGCGCTCGACGCCAAAACCCTCGCACTCCTCCACGCCGCCTGCGACTCCGTATCCAGCCTGCCCGAACTCGTCGAAGACCGCGCCAACCTTGATCGCATCCTCAAAAAGCGCCGCGATCACCAAGAGCAGTATTTCAACCTCATCGCCGGTAAACTCGGCAAAAACTACTGCCCCGGACGCTCCTGGGAAGCCATCGGCCACCTCGCCCTCCGCCTCACGCCGCAGATCGTGATCGCCGACCTCGGCGCCGGCGAAGGACTCCTTTCTCAACTCCTCGCCCGCCGCGCCGACAAGGTCTGGTGCATCGACAACTCCCCGCGCATGGTCGAGGTCGGCACCGAACTCGCCGACAAAAACGGCCTCGCCAACCTCACCTACAAACTCGGCGACATCGAGAAGGTCCCGCTCCCCGACAAGTCCGTGGACCTCGCGATCCTCAGTCAGGCGCTCCACCACGCGCAGCACCCCGAAGCCGCCGTCAAAGAAGCCCACCGCATCCTGAAGTCCGGTGGCCAGATCCTCATCCTCGACCTGAAAGAGCACACCTTTGAAAAAGCCCACGAACTCTACGCCGACGTGTGGCTCGGCTTCAAAGAAAGCGCGCTGCACGGCTTCCTAAAAAAGTCCGGGTTCCAGCAAGTCGAAGTGGCGACCGTCGCCCGCGAGGAAAACGAACCCTGGTTCGAAACCCTCCTCGCCAGCGGCGTCAAAGCGACTCGTGGTTAAACCCCGGATACAGGAGCGGATGTCACTCCGAGTCCGAAATGTAGGAGCCTGCTTGCAGGCGATGAGAGCCACCCGCCCTCGTTAATCCCCCGCATCGCCTGCAAGCAGGCTCCTACATTCGATCCTTCAGCGCCCCTCAAGCCGCGTCCGCCCTCAGGTCGCTCCCACCACCGCCAGCACCTGTGGCCAGAGATACTTAAATGCCCGCGTGAACTCCCGCGGACGCTCCTCAATCCCGCGAGTCACCTCCGCGACCGAAAACCACTCGCCCCGCTCCACCTCCGCCGGATGCAGCACAAAAGGCCCATCGGTCTTCAGCTGGTAAACCCACACGAATTCCCAGCCGGTATCCGCACACGAATCGACTTTGAAGAGCGGCACCAGCCCATGGGCGGCGGTCACGATTAGCCCGATCTCCTCCCCCAACTCGCGCACCACCGCGGCATCATATGCCTCGCCGCTGTCGAGATGACCCGAGCACGACGAGTCCCAGCAACCCGGCGACG
>CBRAFO010000096.1:0-14069 GCA_967755175.1 uncultured Opitutaceae bacterium
CCGGTGATGTCGGCGAGGTCTGAGCGGCGGTGTCCGCGAGTTCCCAATACACCGAATAACGCTCGTGATGCACGGCGTAGAGGGGCTGGAATACGAGGCCGGAGGCGAGGCCGGCGTCGTGCGCCTTGAACGTCAGCGTGGCGGCATCGGCGAGGGTCAACCAATCGGCGGGATTGACGGACGGGTTAACGATGGCCGGCACGGGCGCGGGCGGGAATTGGAGGTAGGCGTCTTTATCGGCGAAGTCCCCCGCCGGCATGCCATCCTTGCCGAGGCGGCCGGCGAGGAGCACGGGGCCGTAGAAAACGGAGACTGTGGACGGGGAGTCCTTGGCGCGTTCGAGGCGGAGCGCGGAGGGCAGCGTGAGAGTGACGACGTCGCCGGTCTGCCAGACGCGTTTCACGGCAAGATAGCTGGACGGCGTGGCGGTGGCGGGTTGCGGGCGTCCGTTGATGGACAGCGCGACGGGGCCGGACAACCAGCCGGGCACGCGCAGGTGCAGCGTGGTCTCGGCGGCGCGGGCGGCGCGGACGATGGTCAGGCGAACCGTGTCGGTGAAGGGAGGGAAGCCCTCCTGCTTGATCGCCAGCCCTTGTGCGCTCCAGTCGAGCGCCGACGGGATGTAAAGATTTACCCAGAGGTGGCCGGGATGTTGGAAGTAGATGCCCTCGTTATAGCGAGCGGTGTTTTCGATGCCCGAGCCGACGCAACAGTGGGTGCCGTCGAGATAGGTGCGGAAATCGCCATGAAGGGGCGTGAAATAAGTCATCGCGCCGGTGTCGGGGGCGATGGTGGCGAGGAGGTGGTTATAGAGGGCGCGTTCGAAGTAGTCGGCATAGTTGGCACGGTCCGGTGTGCGTTCGATGAGACGCGAGGTGAGCTTCAACATGTTCTGCGTGTTGCAGCTCTCGGCGATGGTGGGCGGAAGGCGTTTGCCGTCATCGATGGAGGAGCCGGCCTCGACGTCCGGGCCGTCGAACCACTCTTTGTAGGAGTTGCCGCCAATGGCGAAGGAGTGGTGGCGGGTGATGATCGCCCACGCGTTTTCCGAGGCACGGGCGTCGGTGGCGTCGCCAGTGACGTTGGCATAGCGGGCGATGCCGGCCAACTGGGCGACGTGGGTGTTGGCGTGGAGGGTTTTTAAGCGGTCCTCGTTGGCGGCGAGCGGATCGATCAGCCAGGGGCGGTTAAAGAGCGCGGCGAGTGCGAGCTGCTTTTTGTCGCCGGTGATCGAATACAGCTCGGAGAGCACGTCGGCCATGCCGCCGAATTCGGTCTGCGGGTTGCGGCTGAGATCAGTGCGGAACATGCGCTCGATCTGGTCGGGCGGGAGGACGAGGAGGCGTTTCTGGAGGTAGGCCGACATCTTCAGGGCCACGTCGAGCGCCTGTTTGTTGCCCAAATAGTGGTGGGCGTCCACGAGGCCGGCCATGATCTTGTGGATCGTGTAGTAGGGCACGACCACGCCACCGGAGTCTTTGGAGGAGCCTTCCTGCCAGTCGAGGGCGAGGGGCGGGAAGGCGGCGAGGTAACCGTCTTGCTTCAACGCCTGCTGGCACTTGGCTAGCTCGGCGACGATGTAGGCGGCTTTTTTGCGAAAGGACTCGTCGCCCGTGGCGGCGGCCATGCGGGAGGCGGCGGAGAGGTAGTGGCCGGCCATGTGTCCCTTGATGAAGCCGCTATCCCAGCCTCCGTAGCCGGCGGTGACGCCGGCGGTTTGGGGCAGGCCGGCCAGCTGGCGGTAGGGAAAGAGCAGGCGGTCGGGATCGAGTTGGCCGACGTAGCCGGTGCGATGCAGCTCCTGCCGATCATAGAAGGGACTGCCGGGGAGCAGTCGCACCTGGGACGCGCCCACCATCTCGACAGAGCCGGCGGGCGGTTCGGCCTGAGCGGAGGTGGCGAGCACAAGGAGGAGCGCGATTCTAGAGAGCAGGGACGGAGAGACGCAGGGGAATGCCATTGAGGAGAGCTTACTTTACGGATTGGGCCGGAGCAGGGGCGACCGGTTCACCTTTTCACGGGTGGTCAAACAAGTGATGGGCGTGAGCCCCGCGAAGGTCCGCGACAGGACAAAGACGGTCGCGGGTTCATGCCCCGTATAGATCGAGGCATGCCCCTTGGCGCGTGGAGAGCGGGCTCCAGGGCGGCCAAGCACAAGGAGCCGAGATTTCATGGGCGGGCAGCGGCGGATAAGGGAGTAGGGAGCGAGGGCTTCAGGATCGCGAGGCGGTAGGGCAGGAGGAGGTAGTCGGGCTCCTTGCTGCCGACAGGGAGGCCCTGGTAGAGGAATTGAAGGTTTTTCGGATCGACCGTCATCGTCTCGTCACTGCCCTCGCGGAGGAGTTCGCCGTGGCTGACGCCTTCGGCCCAGAGCGGGCTGCCGTCGCTGGTGCGCACGTTGGCGTCGCCCGCGAAGGGGGTTTCCTCGGTGTTCGCGCCGGGCACCGGCTTCCACTCGCCGTCGAGTCGGTCGGCCACCCAGGCTCGGTAGTAGCGGTGACCGTGTTTGCCGATGCATTCGACGAGGGTGAGGAACTGGTTGGAGCCCTTGATGCGATAGACGCAGGAGCCTTCGAAGAGATCGTTCTTGGCCTCGTGCAGGACGACGACCGGTTCGTCGAAGCCGCGCGGGAAGTCCTTGAGGAGCGTGCGGCTGCGGTAGAAGCGGCCGTGGTCGTCGGGGAAAAATAGATACGCGTGCGTGTCGTCGCAGATGATCCAGTAGTCGAGCCAGCCTTCGGCGACGCTCTTTGGCGTGCCCTCGAAGAAGTTCTGCGGCGCGCTCCACGACATGGGGTCCTCGATGTTATCGGTCGTTGAAAAGCGCGGATGCTGCGACTGGAAGATCATATACCACTTCTTCTGCGGCCGGAAGTAAAAGGCCTGCGGCGCGCAGTTGTAGCCGGCGAGGTTGGGATTGTCGTCGAGATAGAAGGGTTTGGCCTCCTTCGCCTTGTCCCAGTCGGAAAAACTGAAATGGGCCATGCCCCAGCCCTTGCTCCCGGCGGTGGTGGCGAAGATGTGCCAGCGACCGTTGTGGAAAACGACGGAGGGATCTTTCACTGCGACGATGGGGTTACGCTCGGTGGCCGTGGGATAAACGAGCGGGCCGGTGGTCGTCCAGTTCCGCAGGGGGGCGGTGGTGGAGCTGGTCGCGGATGCGGCAGTTTTCGGCCCGTTGGCCGCGCGAAGCGCGGGGGCAAGGCTGAGCAGGCCAATGCAGGCGAAGGCGATTTGTCGGGGCAGGCGGGTTTTCTTCATGGGATAGTGGAAGGAGGTTATGGGTGAGGGGGCCGGCGCAATCTAATCCTGAGTGCACAGGCAGGCTCCTTGCCGCAGGTGTGCGGCCGAGCATGTTTAATGAGGCAGGCAGGGGTTCATGTGGGGCTATTAGGACGATTGGGGAATGGCCATCACCTCCATATAACTGAATTTGCCTCCGGCGCGCCATGCCGCCGGTCTGACATGGTTCAGGTGGGCGCATTAAAACGCAGAGCAGTCGAGGCCCGATGCCCATCCGGGGCCCCTGACTCGCGTGATTTTTGGCGAGGTCAATCTTCTGATTGCCTGCCTTTCATTTTTCCTCGGAGCCTGGCCGATTCGCCGGCTCACAGTTGGACCACTCTTCTTCATCGGACACCGATGGCACGACGCGAAGGGGCTGGGATCGTTGTTCCCTTCGGTCAGCGACGCTGGCCTGCACCGTCCCAGCGGCCACCCGGGACTGTGTTGTGTTCTTGGCTGGTCCGGTCAATCAGCGCGGCTTCGGCGTCGCCGGTTAGGCCGATGAGGCCGGCGCTGAAGCGTTCCAACTCGGGCCACGACGCGCGACCTTCGCCCTTGGCTGAGCGCAGCTTCGCGACGGGCCCACCTGCGCGGAGGTTACGCAGCTCCTTTTCCCGATGATTTGAATGGTGCAATCCCGAGGAATCGCTTGTCTCAAATCACTGCAATGTGGCCCCTCCCTTCACGCCGTTTGCTTGGAGTTAATTTTTTTGTCGGCTCCCTCGCGACGGCCGTCAGTTGGGTGGTGGTGGGCGAACCCGGTGAACTCGAATTAGCGTCGGTAAAGCGGAAATCCAGCAGGGTGCTGCGGCAGAAGCGCGGAACCTCCACGACAGCCAGTTCCCGAGCCTCCGCTTTTTCGCCGGACACCGGTGAGATGAGTTATCTGGCATCGTCGTTTTCCCCGTCCTTCGTGGGGGGCTTGGTGGTCGCTCCGTCGGCACCCGGTCTGGCGGTGGATCTGGTGAAGTCGGCCTCGTATCGTGAGGCTTTGACCACGGCCGATCTCGTGCTTACCGATTCCGGGTTCATGGTGATGCTGTGGCGCCTCTACACCGGGGAAAAATTGCCGCGTTATTCGGGCCTCAAGTTCTTACGGGCGGTGCTGGAACGGTCCGAACTCAAGCAACCCGGGGCGGTGTTTTGGGTAATGCCCTCGGCGAATGAGGCGGAGCGCAATCTCGTCTGGTTGCGGGCGCAGGGATTTCCAGTGACCGCTGCGGACGTATATATCGCCCCGCGCTATGCCGCAGGAGCGATCGTTGACGAAGAGCTGGTCGGGCGAATCGAGGCGCACCAGCCGCGTGTCGTGATGCTGGCGATCGGTGGAGGTGTGCAGGAGCGGGTGGGGCTGATGCTGCGCGCTCGTCTGCGGATGGCCCAGCCGTCGATTTTGTGTTTAGGCGGGGCGATTGCGTTTCTCACGGGCGTCCAGGTCAGCATTCCTCCTTGGGCCGACCGGCTGATGTTAGGTTTGTTGCTGCGCTTCTGTTCGAATCCTCGCCGATTCTGGCGTCGTTATTGGGAGGGGATTGGACTTGCTTCGCTGCTGTGGCGGCATCGGGACCGGTTGCCACCGCTAAGGGGATGATCGGTGTAACCAAGGGTTTTCCTCGATCCATTAAAGTAGACGCGTCGGCTCGCGCGTTTGCTGGTCCGACCCTTCGGATAACCATCCAGACCTCCAAACAACGTGGCAAGCTGCCGCGTCTGGCTCCGTGTGAATTTCTCACGCCGCGGCAACCGCTACGGGCTTCGCGTGGGGGTGGTTGTGCGCGTGGGCTTGCGCGGCTTCGGAGACCATCAGCTTAAAAACATCCGGGATGGCTGTGATGTCCGCAGGGATTGAGGGACGGTTGGCCATCAGCGCGGCGTAGCTGTGCGGAGCGTCCGGGTGATAACCGTGCATCGCCCGGATCGGACGCTCGCCCATGTGGCTTGGCACAATCAGGACGCCTTCGTCCGCCAAAAAGATCAGCTCGCCGAAATAGCGGTCGGGGAAAAGCGTCCCCAGTTTTTCCAGCTCTTCGTCAGTCATCACTTTACCTTGAGGCACCCCTTGCAGGCTTTCGGTGATCAACCGCCGGGCCTTTTCATTGAAGAACCAAAAGCGGGCCATGGTGGAATCATAGACGACCGCGTAGTCCCGCCCGTCCGCCAGATCGAGGGCCTGGATGCGCGAGCGGAGATCCAGCAGTCGGTCGCAGTTGGCCATGCCATGGTCGCTGAAGATGTAGAGTCGCACATCCGTGTAGTGCTCGCGCGCGACCGCCATGAGTCGCCGGATGTCTTTTTCATACGCACGGAGTTTCTGCGGGACTTCCGGCGACTGGTTGCCCACGCGGTGCAGCAGACCGTCCAAGTCGGGCCAATAGAGGAACGCGAAATCGATCTTCTCCTCGGCGATGTCGTGCACCAGCGCGTCGAGGTTTCCCTGCTCGCCGCGGGCGGGTTCGCTGACGTGGTAGGGGATGCCGCGCTCTTGGAAGTGATCAAAGATGTTGGGACCGCGGTTCATTCCGCCGGGTTGGAGCGGGCTTTTTTTCTCGGTGAAATCAAACCGGGCGATGTCGCGGAACGGCATGTTGTAGAGATCGAAGTAGCCGCGGAAATTCAGGCGCGCCTTTACGAAGCGGGAGAGCAACCGGCGGACGCGGCGGCGGCTGGTGAGCGCGGACGGAAATAATCCCAGCCAGCGCAACGAGCGGAAGGGCGAGCGCTTGGGATCGTGGACAAAGTAGCACCAGTTGCGGTGCTCCACGGGCATCCGGCCGGAGAGGATCGAAGGGATGCAGGCCGAGCTGTAGCCAAACACGGAGCGCAGGCGCCGGCGGTGCGGCGCAACATCGGTGACGAACGGATCGTCTTTGATGATTTCCCAACCGCAGGCATCGACGAATACAAACAGGGGAAGGATCGCTTTCATGATGTTAAAGGAGCGGACACGATTTCGGTGGGAGAGGCTGACGGAGTCGCGGCGGAGCGGTGCCGGGTCGGGAGCAAGGGGAGTTCCTCGTGCGCGACCGCTGCGGAAGTCTGGTCGGCGAGGATGAGGAACGTCTGGTCGTCGCGCAGCGGGGTGTCCGCGCGAAACAGGCTCAATTCCGCCGCGAGGCGCTCGCAGAGTTGTTCCGCGTCGCAAGGGAAACGGACACTGGCGCGAAGCCATTCGCCGAGTCGTTCCCGGCCGAACATTTCTCCGTGGGGATTGAAGGCTTCGGTCAGTCCGTCGGTGTAAATCATCAGGCAACCGGGTTCCATTAATGGGGCGGATTCCTCCTCGTAGATCGGGTTCGGCAGGATGCCCAACGGCGTGCCGGTGGGGCCGAGATTGCTGACCGGGCGTCCGTCGCCGGGAATGAGCAGAACGGGGCAGTGACCGGCGCTGGCGACCACGAGATGACGCTGCCGTAGCTCGATGCAGACGAGCTGGACCGTGATGAACATATCGACGGCGGAGAGCTCTTCGTAGAGGAGCGTGTTGAGCCGCTGGAGGAGGGCGGCGGGCTGGTGGCGGTATTGAGAGGCCAGCGCGCGAATGAGCGCGCGGGTGATGGTGGCAAACATCGCGGCGGGCACGCCTTTCCCCATGACATCGGCCACGACGAGGAGCATCGAGTCCTCGCCGAGAGGCAGCGCATCATAGAAATCTCCTGCGACCTGCCGCGCGCTTTCCCAGCGGCCCGCGAGGCTGAAGTTCCCCAGCTGGGGCAGGCAACGGGGGAACGATGCCAGCTGAATGCTGCGGGCGATCTCCAACTCACGTGTGAGAACGCGTGCGCCGACCTGCTCTTCCTGATGGCGCAAACTGACGATCTGGATGGCGATGAATTCCGCGAACGTGCGGATCACCTCAACTTGCAGATCGGAAAACGGGAGGTCGGTTTCACGGCGGCCCACTGCGAGGGTGCCGACCAGGGTTTCGCCAAATAAAATCGGCTGCACCAATCCGCCCGCTTGGGGACCAGCCGCGTGCAGGGGATCTGCGGCGAGACGGGAGTGCCTGGCTGCATAGAGGACGGCGGTGCGCGTGGTTGCGGCGGCTAGCTCGGCGGAGGCGATCACCGATCCCGAGGCGCCCAGCCGTAGCGGTTCGCCGATCAACTCCGGCTGCGACGCGGCAAAGACCGTGAGCAGCAAATCCTGGGGCGGGATCAGCCGCAGGACGAACCAGTCGGCTGAGGTCAGGTGGAGCAGATCGCCGAGGAGACGTCGGGCAAAGCCTTCGAGGTCGCCCGCGTGTCCGAGCTCGGTGCCGCAGCGGAAAATCGCCGCGAGGCTTTCGGAGCGGAAGCAGAGCTCGCGCGCCATCGCGCCGATGGTCTGTTTAAAGTCGTCCAACTGGCGGCGGAGCCCGCCGGCCGCTTCGACTGATGAGGACGGGAAGGGGCGGTGCAGGTGATGCGCCCGCTGTTTCCACATGAGCAAAGTGTTGCCCCCGTCGCCGCGAAGGTAGCGAACGCCGTCCATCAGTCCGTGAATGATGAACAGGCCGCGGCCGCGTTCGTGGTCGGGAGGCGGCAGCACGGGCTGTTCAGGAAAGGTAAACCCGGGGGTGTGGTCGGTCACGCGCAGCTCGACGCAGGAGGCAGTGCAGATCACCTCGGCGACCACGGGTTGGTGACGTTTGCTATCGGTGACGTATTGGACCGCGTTGTTGCACGCTTCGGCGAGGCACAGTTCGCAGGCAAAGAGCTCGGCGTCGTCCAAGTGGTAGTCGGCGAGGAACGCACGCAGCGCCCGGGTGGCTTGCCGGGCTTCCGCCAGGTTGCACCGAAAGGCGACACGATGCATCGCGCCGCTGTCTTGGGTGAAGGGCGAGCCCATGCGACCTCAGTCTTTGCTGATCTCGAAGAACTGGTGCATCTGCGTCAGTTCGAGGAGTTGTTGTATCTGCGGGGCGGGGTTGAGCAGGCGGAGTTTTACGCTGCTGCCATTGCCGGTGGTTTTGTAGAGCGAGAAGAGCGCGCCGAGTCCGCAGCTGTCCACGAAGCGAGTTTGGGACAGGTCGATGTCGAGGGTTTGCAGCGTGGGTGGGATGGCCGCCTGCACCTCGTCGCGAAACACCGTCGAGTTCACCGCACTCAGTTCAGGGATGTGGCTGATGCTCATCCTGTGGCCGTCTTGTTTGATTTTCATGTGTCGAGAGACGTGGTCCAGCTACTTTGCTCGGGAACCAGATCGCGGAGGGAAAGTCGTGGGCTTTTGAGTCGGTGCAGTGCGCGGGGAACCGCGGGCCGCGTGCCGAGGGAGGAGAGGAGAAATTCGTCGGGCACATCCAAGCACGAGCGAGTCTTCCAGTTGATGAGAAGCTGCCCGCAGGCGAGCGACTGCTCGATGAGGGTGAACCCACCGACAAAGGTTTCGCGGCCGATCACGCTCTGCGCGATACGGGCGCCCGGTTCGATGAAGGCGCGGTCCTCAAGAATCACCGAGGGACCAATCACCGCGTTGGCACCGACGAAGACGTTTTCTCCGATCCAGCACGGCGCGTGAAGTTGCGCGGAGGGATCGATGCGCGAGTGCAGGCCAACCGATACTCCCGGCATGAGTTCACGACGACCGATGCGGTCGGGGGTGGCGGTGTGCGGGAGCCAGGCCTGAAGCGCGTTGAACCAGCCTTCGTAGCTGTCGAAGAGCGGCAGTTGCGTGAGGCCCGGCAAATGATCCATGAGCACAACGCTGTCAGGCGTGCCGTCGTGCAGGCTGGTCGGGTCGGCGTAATACCTACGTGTTTCCGACGGTGCGGGGTCGCCGTTTTGGGGAACGACTTCGACGCGCAGCCCCCAGCGGCAGCCGTCGCCGACCCGCGCGCGCACGCGGTCGGGGCGATCGAGGGCTATGATGCGCACGTCCCGTTCTCCGCGGGCTACGAGGTATTCCAGCCAGTATTCGACGAGGCATTTGCCGAGAATGGGTGTCAGCGCCAGGGGATCCGTTTCGGCCAATCGGGAGACCGCCGGGCGATGGGCAGGGCATAGCAGGAGTGTTTTCATTAATAGGCCCCCGTTCCCCGCAACACGGCGGGAATGGTTTTGAAGAGGATTTTGACGTCCTGCCAAAGGTTGCGGCTTTCGATGTAGAGAACATCGAGCCGGACTTGCCCGGGGAAATCGATTTGGGCGCGGCCGTTGATCTGCCAGATGCAGGTGATGCCCGGCTTCACGGCGAGACGACGGCGGTCGGCCAAGGAATAGAGAGCCACCTCGCGGGGGAGCGGCGGGCGCGGGCCGACGAGCGACATGTCGCCGCGCAGCACGTTGTAAAACTGGGGCAGTTCATCGAGGGAGAATTTGCGCAGCCAGCGGCCCACGCGGGTGATCCGCGGGTCGTTTTTGATTTTAAACGTCACGCCGCATTCGTGGTGGTTTTTTTCCAGCAGCACGCGCAAGCGCGCCTCGGCGTCGGGACGCATGGAGCGAAACTTGAACATCTGAAACTCACGGCCAAACAGGCCGACGCGGGTCTGGGGAAAGATCACCCGGCCTTCGCCCTCCATTTTGATGAGCAGCGCGATGAGGAGAAACAGCGGGCTGAGCACGACCAGCGCGGCGAGGCTGAGCACGCAGTCGAGTGCGCGTTTGGCCACGCGGGAGCCGTTCACCAGGTAGCGCCAGAAGAGGCGCTTGAGGCGCAGGTAGCATTGCAGGCGCCAGCGACCGCGGCGGGTTTCAAACGCGGCGAAGTGCTCCACCAGACGTGGATTCAACGAGGGACTAGCGGGCGTGTTCATCGGTGTGCAGCAGGGTTAAAAGGTCGGCGCGAAACGTCTCGGGTTTCCTCGCGAGGGAATCCGGGCCACTCGCAAGAAGCGGCCAGAGGCGGTCGGCCAGACGCGTGATATCGGTTTCGGAAAAAGGTTGGGTGAGCACGAGGTCGGCCCATTTTTTTTGCGGCTCGACGTAGCGCGCGTAGAGCGGGGCGATGCTTTGAAACTGACGCTCGACGGCGTCGGCGGTGCGTCCGCGTTCGACGACATCCCGCGAGCGGCGGCGGCTCAGTCGCAATGGCTCGGGGCAGTCGAGGTAGATCTTGAGCGCGAAAAGCCGGCGGGTGGACGCGCGCCACAAAAGCCAGAGGCCTTCGACCAACACGACTGACTTCGGTTGCCAAGGGTCGGCGGTCGCCATCCGGGTGTGGGTGTTGAAATCGTAACGCGGCATGTGGGTCGCCCGACCCGCGCGGCAGTCCTGCAAGACTTCCTTGGCGCGGTTCCAGTCGATCGCGCGAGGGATGTCGAAGTTCACTCGCGCGCGCCGGGCGGGCGCCAGGTGGGACCGGTCGCGGTAGAAGTTATCCAAGGAGAGATGGCAGGCGTGTTCGCCCAGAACTTTGCAAAGCCGGCTGGCCATCCAGCCCTTGCCGGCTCCGCTGCCGCCGACGATTGCGATCATCCGGTTCGCGGGCGGTTGTTGCGGGGTGCTCATGGGTGGACCATTTCGGGACGAGCGGATGCGACCCGGGCAAACAGGTCCTCCAGTCCACGGATGTAGTTTTCGAAATTGAACCGCTGGTCGGCCCATTGGCGTCCGCGTTCGCCCATCTCGCGAGCGAGGGTTTTGTTTTTCAGCAACAGGTCCACGCACGCGGCATACCTGAGCCGATCCATCCACGGCGCGAGGTAACCGGTCACTCCATCGACCAGCCATTCGCGGATGCCGCCGGCGTCGAACGCCACCACGGGAAGGCCATGGCGCATCGCTTCCAGGCCGACGGCGCCGAATGGCTCGGGCCACACGGAGGACATTACGGCGACGCTGGCGTCACGGTAGTAATCGGCGATTTTCTCCTGGGGAACGAAGCCGACGAACTGCACGCGGTCCGTCAGCCCCAGCTTGCGGCTCAATCGTTCGCAATGCGGGCGGTGGCTGCCATCGCCGAGGATCAGGCATTGGAACGGAGTGCTTAACAGGCTGAGCGATTGGAGGAGCACATCGACGCCTTTGCCGCGCACAATTTGACCTGCGTAAACGATGATATTGCGGGCATCAAAGGAGCTTTGGGTGGTGGAGACGGAGGGAACCGGCACGGGCGCGTGGGTCTCGATGCGATCCGCGGAAAACCCGTTGCGGAGCAGTTCGTCGCGCATGTAGTGCGTGGCCACGACCATGCAGCTAAACTGGCGGTTCAGTTCGATCTCGCGGCGTTTATCCGTGTAGCCCACCCAGCGGACGGGAAGGGCGGCGGCCGGATCGGAGTTGCGCGCCAGCGAGGCACCGCAGGGGAAAACGCAGAAGGGGGAAGCGGCCCGGGTGCAGATCGCGCGGCTGAACACGTTATATTTGTAGCCGCGCATGCAGTAGAGGTTGTGGTCATGAACCATGCGCACCACCGGTGTGCCGCAGTTCGCCAGTGCTTCGATCGTCTCCAGCTCGGCCATGTTGTGAACGAACACGACGTCGGGCAAAAAAGTCTCGATCGCGCTGCTGATGACACTGGCGGGTTCATTGCCTTCGAGGGAAAACCGACGCTGAAAGGTGTCGCGCCACGTCTGCTCGTCCTTGCCGGTGGACGGTCCGTGAACGAGGGCGACCAAGTGACCGTGTTTTCGCATTTCGCCGGCGGTCAACATCACGTTGACCTCCGCGCCGCCGAGTGCGCCAAACCGATCGTGGACAAAAAGCAGTCGCATGGGAGTTAGATACTCGGGGTGTTAAACGGACATTCGGTGCGTTGCTGGCGTCACAAGATAGTAACAAAAACCGGAGGCGGGTTCAGTGGGTGAAGACCGTATAAGCCCACTGACACGGCCCTAGCCGCGCATGATCGATTCTCTGAAAGTGGCCCCGTGCGAGACCCCATGGCCGTGCCGGTGCGCGGGCTTCTGATATGGAGTGCGGCGACCTGGCGCCGCTTTTGACGGCGAACTCCAGTTCGCCGCCTTTGCGCCCGCCCCTGTCCCCGCGGGACGGAGGCGGGCCGACGGGTCGGCCCGTCAAGAGCGGTGAGAACTCACCGCACTCCATATCGATCATTCCGGGGGAATTCATCGCGGTGGGATTAGGGTTTTACGGCGAGGAAATCCCCCACCGCGAATACCCGGCGACCATCCGGCCATTGCGCCTCGGCCTCCACCCATTGCTCGCCGGCGTCGCGAGGCGTGAAGGTGAACTCGTTTCCAAAAACCGGCTCTTGGTCGCGTGCTTCCCACACGATGCGCGCTTTGCCCAGATCGAGGCCGGGAACGCTGATGCGAACCGTGAGCGGCTTCCCGGTGGCTGCGGTCGCGGGCAAATTGGCGAAGGTCGCCTTGGCCACTCTCCACGGCTGCTTGCGCAAGGGACTTTGCGCCATGAGCCAGGCGGTGACGCCGAGCCCGCGGGCTTGGTTCACGATGACGAACTCGGTGGCCAAATTAAAACTATCACCCCAGCGGTCGTAGATCGGATACGGGGCGGCCTTGTCGCCATCGAGCGGGAAGCACAGTGCGCCGAGTTCGTCTCTATAGAAATCCAGCCAGCCGAAGCCGTTTTGGATACTGCCGATGGGAATGCCCGACGGCGGCAGGATGCGGCGGTCGTTCAACGCATAGTGGTGGACGATCTCGCGCGGGCGCTGCCAGCCGAGGCCGGTGAGGTAGCACTCGTTCACGGGATTGCCGCCCGCCTCGTAGTTCAGGTTGGTTAAAATCGCCGCGAAGAAACCGGCGCGGGGATCGTTTTGTTTCGGGTAATCGAGCTGGCAGGCGGTCGCGAGGTCGAAGGCCTTGTCGAGTGGGAAGAACCAGCCGGCGCCGAGCACGCGTTTGGTCGCGGCCGGCAACGCGAGCCCGTAGGCGCTTTCCAGTGACGCATCCAACCAGTCGTGGGCGCACGCCACGATCTCGTCTTCGCAACGGGCGAGCAGGAGGGGATCGAGTTGTTTGCGTTCGAGCCGGCCCGAGCGTGCGGCAAACGCATAGCTGCGGATTGCGCGTCCGTAGCTTTCGCACAGGCGCCACCAGCCCCAGCGGCGAGTGTCGGGATCGGACGGGTTGAGCCAGGCGTGGACGCGTTGGTCAAACTCGCGCTCGCCGGTCGCGGCGAACAGCGCGCAGGCGGCCCAGGCCAGTTCGTCGTCATGGCCGAACTCGTCGCCGTAGTGCGTGAGTTTTTGGTAGGCGCCGTCTTTGCCGTAGCGGGCGATGGCCTTGGCGAGAAACGTCCACCCATGCCGTGCGGCGGCGAGGTAACGCGCCGCCTCTTCAGGGAACTCACGCTTGAATCGTGGCGACGACGCGCACTCGGCGAGCGCGGCAACGGCGGCGGCGGTGACGGCGGTGTTCTTTGGCCAGACGACTTGGGGGTCGCCGTGGTCGGGGAGCACGTCGCCTTCGTAGCGGCGATCACGCGGATAAACCAAGAAGTAGAACCCGCCGTCGTCGTCCTGCATTTTAACGAGGAAATCGGCCTCCCATTTCGCCTCTTGCAGCAGGTCGCTTTTGCCATCGCCGCTCTCAGGCAGGCCGAGGTTGTCGAGTTCGCCGGCTCCGGGAAACGCATCGGCGGCGAAGACTAGATGATGAATCAGGCCGGCGCTGTTGATCGTGTATTTACTGTAGTCACCCGCGTCGTGGTGGCCGCCGGAGACATCGACTTTTCCGTGCCGCACAAACGGGTAGAGACTGGTGCCGACGCTCGTGAGGGCCGGGGCGGTTTGACGCGGGTTGTTGTTCCCCTGGCTCGCGGTTTCCAAGAACTCCTGAGTGGGCTTGAAATCCGCGGTGGGAATCTCGGCGGGCGCGGTGTGACAGGCACCGTGGACAAACCGGGTGAAGGGCAGGGCGTTGTCCGTGCCGCAGCGTT
>CBRAFO010000097.1:0-13978 GCA_967755175.1 uncultured Opitutaceae bacterium
ACGCATCGATATGCGGTTGAGCGGAGGCCACGGCTTTGCCGCCCCAGAGCAGGAAGACGACGAAAGGTGATTCGGCTTGGACGAGTCGGAGCACGGCTTGCGTGAACGCCTGCCAGCCGAGCTTGGCGTGGCTCATGGGTTCACCGGAGCGCACGGTGAGAATGAGGTTGAGCAACAAGACGCCTTCACGAGCCCATGGTTCGAGGTTGCCAAAGGCCGGCGCGCGCCAGTCGGGCACGCAACGGGCGAGGCATTGAAAGATGTTTTTGAGTGAAGCGGGCGTGCGTGCGGGAGGTTGCACGGAGAAGGACAACCCGTGGGCGTTGCCGGGCGTTGGGTAGGGATCTTGTCCGAGGATCACGACCTTCACGTCGGCGGGGCGCACCAGTTCAAGGGCTCGAAAGATGTGGGCGCGGGAAGGGAACACCTCGCCCTGCGCGTAAGCCTCGTCGATCGCAGCGGAGAGAGCGGCGAATTGCTCGCGAGTGTAGCCATGGGAGAAGACGCCGGACCAAGCGGGCGGGAGGGTGAGGGTGGCGGATGACATGTCGCTAAAAGGGAAATATCAGGAGACTGAGTCCGGTGAGAATGGCCGGTAAGATAAAGGATTCCAGCACATGTCCGGTTCCCTTGCGGTATCTTACCCAGCTGAGGACGAGGAACGGTGTCCAG
The DNA here is from genome assembly GCA_967755175.1 of uncultured Opitutaceae bacterium. GTDB lineage: Bacteria > Verrucomicrobiota > Verrucomicrobiia > Opitutales > Opitutaceae > Rariglobus. The sequence continues at coordinate 673 of CBRAFO010000097.1, forward strand.
ATCACAGAAAATAGCCCGACGCCAACACCGACGGACAAGCCGATGTTCCGTATGCAGCACCTCGTTGGGTATTCACGTTTGGATTCAGCCCACGCTTTTTGCTCAACCGCCGTGGGAACGTATTCGCTGATTCGGGCACCGCGAGGGAGAGCTTCAAGGATGTTGGCGGTTCGCGAACCCTGTCGGTCGATCAATTCGCCGCCGTTTGCCCGGAGGTCCTTGTAGAACGCTATGTTTCCACCGATGAAAAAAATCCATCCGCCCTCTTGGCCATAAGGGCTGTGGGGCGCCCAAGTTCCGTCCGGTTGCAATCCGCGAGTCCAGGCGATCGGGGTGGTTGAGGAGCTGTTCAGCGTAACTTTGCTGACGACGACGGCGAAGCTCGGTTTTGATGCGCGAAACTCGGCGGTTGCCGAGGTTTTGCCGTCCTTGGAACGCACCAAAATGGGCGTGAGTTTTTTGGACTGTGATTGGGTCGCGGGGTCGATGGCTGATTGCCAGATGCGTGCGTCGTTGAGGTCCGCCCCTTCGGCCAATATTTGAGCGTATTCCCACACGTCCGAGACCTCGGGAAACCGATCATGATGGTCGCTCGCGTATATCACATATGCGCGGCCTATGTTTTGTAACTTCACTCCATCCGTCAGACTGTGAGCCAGACACGCGCCCGGGGGAAATGCGGCGACAAGGGCGGCGCAAATCCAGAGCCAGAAAGTGCGCCGTATAATCAATCGGCTGAAGGGCATGCCCCCATGCCATCGAACTCATTCGCATATCGCGAGCAGGTAGATTTTGGCTCCTGAGATAGGACCGCCGCCACGCAGCATCAAGTAACCTATTAGGTTACTTGATGCCGGCGTGGCGGCGGTGGTGTAGGGGGCGAGCGGGTGGGCTTCGTGCGAGCGGGGCTGTCGGCGCTGTCTCTCGTTCGCCGGAGGCTCGAAGCCTCAAGACGCCTTGCGGTAGGTCATGCCGTCGCGGAGTTGCTTCACTTTGTCGTGCGCCGCTTTGATTTCGTGATACTGGCGGTTGATGATTTCGCGGGTGGGCAGGTCGATGCCTTCGCGTTCCAAGGCTTTTTGAAACGACTCGACTGCGGAATCTTCGCCGCGCTCGGCTTCTGCAAGGACGGCGTGCGGCTCGTGAGTGGAGAGCGCCGCCTTGATGTTGATCCAGCCGCGATGCATCGAGCCGAGAACACTGCCGGACTTCTCGACGTTTTCGCCGAGCGCGAGCACGCGGGCCTGTAGTTCGGCCACGAACTCGGCGCGTTGCTGGGCATAACGGTTGAACAGCTGCGCGAGGTCCGTGTCTTTGACGTCATCGGCGGCGGTTTTGTAGCCGTGTTGGCCATCGCGGAGGACCTCGATGAGGTCGTTGAGGGTGGTGATCGTGCTCTTGATATCGGAATTCATGGGGTAGGGGGTTAGATGGGGTTGGGGATGGATGAGGGGAGCGGGACGAGGTGTGCGTCCGCGCTGACGCGTGGATGTAATCAACTGCGCAGCGCATGCCAGACGTGCCAAGTTCGCGGACATGAAGCGGTTCTCGGCTGCACGGAGAAAAAATCCCGTGTGCGAGCCATGCACTCTGCATGCGATGTGGGGCGATTCCGTGCAGAGTGCGCGGAGGCGACGGCGGTGGCGGTCGGAGGTGACTCGTTAAAGTGCCGCCGGCGCCCCCGCCGGCGACCTGAGGCCTAAGCAGCGCGCGACGAGCGGTTGGCCGGCAGGTGATTTAGGTCGACGGGGTGTGGAATCGCGGACTGCAGTCTTCCCTTGGCCGGCGGGGGCGCCGGCCACACTTTTGGGGCGACCTGAGGACTTACGCTCCTTACGCGAGGCAGGCTTTGAAGCCTTCGGTGAGCGCGGCGCGGTCGAGGTCTTTGCCGATGAAAACCAAGGTGTTGGCGCGCGGGGCGCCGGCCCAGGGTTTGTCGAACTTGGCGTCGAAGAGCATGTGCACGCCTTGAAACACCAGGCGGTTGGGCGCGCCTTTAACGGAGAGCACGCCTTTCATGCGGTAGATGTCGTTGCCCTTGGTTTTGAGGAGCTCGCCGATCCAGTCGTTGAGGCGTTTGCCGTCGAGGTCGCCTTTTTCGGTGATGCCGACGCTGGTCACGTCGTCGTCGTGCGAGTGGGTGTGTTCGTAGTCCTGCTGCCAGCCGGGCTTGGCGGCCTGGCCCATGACTTCGATGTGGAGCGGGTGGTGTCCGCAGGCTTCAAACACCATGAACAATCCCGGCTCGGCGACGGTCAGGCCGAAGTGCGCGTGGGCGTGTTCGCCGATTTGCAGGCGTTGGAGCGTGCCGCCGGGGACGATGGTGTCGCCGGGCTTCACTTGGTTTTCCCAGTCGGAGAACACGAGGACGGCGGCGTCGCGGGCGGCGGCGATATCTTTATCGGCGAAGGACTTCACCGGCATGACCACGATGTCGAGGGTGCCTTCGGAGCCGTGGTGATGATGATGGCCGTGCTCGTCGTGACCGGCGTGGCCTTCTTCACCGTGCGCGTGTTCGCCATGGTCGTGTTCGCCGTCATGGCAGTGGTCGTGTCCGCAGCATTCGTCATCGCCGTGGCCGATGATGAGTTGGTGTTCGCCCTTGGGGAGCGCGTAAACGCCGGCCCATTCGAAGGGGTAGGACGGCTCCATGAATTGGGGGTCGAGGTCGGTGGCACGCGAGAGGTTGAAGCCGCCGACGTTGAGGACGTGCTTGAGGTCGATGGCGGCATCTTTCGTGCGGTGGATCTTCGCGGCGGAATTCATCTTGTGAATACGCGCTTCCAGCGAATCGAGCTCGGCGGGGGTGGCGAGGTCGGTCTTGTTGAGGATGATCACATCGGCGAAACCGATCTGCTTCTTCACCTCGGGGGAGGTGTCGATGTGTTGGAGCACGTGGCGGGCGTCCACGAGGGTGACGATGCTGTCGAGGCGGAAGCGGGCGCGCATCTCGTCGTCGGTGAAAAAGGTCTGGGCGACGGGGCCCGGGTCGGCGAGGCCAGTGGTCTCGATGAGGATGCCGTCGAGGCGGTCTTTACGCTTCATCAGGCGACCGAGGATGCGGATCAAATCGCCGCGCACGCTGCAGCAAATACAGCCGTTGTTCATCTCAAAGATCTCCTCGTCGCTTTGGATGACGAGCTGGTTGTCCACGCCGACCTCGCCGAACTCGTTCTCGATGACGGCGAGCTTCTTGCCGTGCTGCTCGGTGAGGATGCGGTTGAGGAGGGTGGTCTTGCCGGCGCCGAGGAAGCCGGTGAGGACGGTCACGGGAATGGGAGCGGGAGCGGAGGCGTCGGAAGTGGGCGTGGGCATGGAGGAAATGACCAATGACGAATGCCCAAGGCCGAATGAAGCGCAAATTGGGGCGAGTGATTGGCGGATGAAGCAGGCATTTCGTTCGTAGGAGAGTGGGATTGAGCCTTGCCGTGATGGCGTGGGAGGGGCACTCACGACGTTTTCCATGAGCGACTCGCAAACAGCGGACTTTTTACAGGTGCAAAGCTCGGCGCAGGCGGCGGTGCGCGGGGCCGAAGAAGCGTGGAAATCCCGGGAGCAGGCGCGGCTGATCGCGGCCTTGCAGGAGTGCGACCGCGTTTTGCAGGCACTACCCGAAGAGCGAACCGTCGAGGGCACCGGCGCGCCGCATCCCGAGGACGCACTGGCGAAGGAGCGGGCGCTTTTGTGGCTGTGGCGCGGGCGATTGCTGGTAATGGCCGACGCCCCTCAAGTCGTGGTGCAGGGCTTGCACAGTCTCGATCAGGCCATCGCACGGCTGACGGCGGCGGGTGCGCGTGACGGGGCCGAGGAGGCCTTGGCGGTTGCATGGATGAATCGTGGTGGCGGGCTGTTCCGGCTCGAATCGCGCGATGCGTTGACCGAGGCCGTGCGCAGTTACGACCAGGCCATCGCGTTGTTGGAACGAGATCCCGAGGGTGCGCGCAACGCCTTGGGTGCCTCGTGGATGAACCGCGGCGTGGGCCTCATGAATCTCGACCACGCCTCGGAGCCGAAGGAGTCAACCGTCGCCCGTCTGGCCGATGCGGCCAAGTCGCTCGAACGCGCGATCAGCGTGCTGGAACCCATCGTTCCCGAGCAACGTGCGGCGCTGCATAATATCGCCTCGGCGTGGTCCAATCTCGGCATGTTGCGCTCGCGGCAGGATGACGCTGCGGGCGCGGTGGTCGCGCATCGCCAGGCGGTCGAGTTGTTTCGCCCACTTGCGGCGGATGCGGGCGATGCCGGGGAAACCTTCGAGCTGGCGGCGCGGTTGTTCAACCTCGGGCAGGCATGCAATACGGCCGGCGATACGCGCGAAGCACTGGCGGCCGGACGCGAGGCGCTGGCGCATGCCGGCCTCGTGAAGACGGGTGATCCGCAGGCGTTCGAACTCGTGTTGCGCACGCGTCATGCGTTGTGCGTGGTGCTGGGCGGCTTGCTGGCGGCGGGGCGCACGAAGACCGACGATCCCGATCGCGCCGCCCGTTTGGAAGAAGCGGGCGATCACGTTGAAGACGGGCTGGCGGCCTTGCGCGACCGGGTCGGTGAAATGACCCCTGGCCTGGCGATGGCGGGCGCGCGGTTGTATGAGTTCGGCGCGTGGCTGTATCGCACGCAGCAACCGCAGTTCCTCGGTGAGTTTTTGCTGGAGCACCTCGGCGAGGACAAAGCGCGGGCGCAGATCGCGACGGCTGCGATTGCGGCGGCGCGGCAGACGTTTGTGCAGCGTAATTTTAATGACCCGACGCACGGCGACATGAATCGCGTGCTCGATATCCTCCAAGACCTCGGCGAAGTGGAAGCGCGGGTGAAGGCGTTTGGCGGCGTAGTGTGATTGGCGCCGGGCGGAGCGCCTCCGAATGTAGGAGCCTGCTTGCAGGCGATGGTTTGGGGGTGGGAGCGAGCTTGCTCGCGAGGATCGGCATCGCGAGCAAGCTCGCTCCCACGGTTCGGAATCGCCTGCAAGCAGGGTCCTACATTTCGGGCATGCTGCGATGCGTTTCGGGATGGCCGTGGGGCGTCCGGTGACGCAGGGCGCGTCCGCGGCGGATGTGCCAGATGAGCGCCACCGGGAAGGCCAGGCCGAGCGCGAGGTGCGTGAGGCTGGTGGCCGAACGGAGCGCGTCGTTACTGGCGTAGTAGAGTCCGTAGCCGGTCACCGTGAGCGCGAGGCAGAATGCGATGATGCCGCCGCCGCTGAAGCGGTTGCGGTGCGCGCGCCAGCCGGTTCGCACGTGATTGGGCAGCAATGATCCCATCACCACCAACGCGACCATCGCCGCCGCTCCGTGCAGGCGAAGCAGCCACGGTTGCAGCGGATTGGGCTGCGGGCCGACGTCCGTCTCGATGGGGAACCACTTGTTCAGCACCCACCAGGCCACGCCCGAGAGCAGCAACACGGCGAAACTGCCGTAGAGCCAGGAGCGCTGGCGAAAACTGAGACGGAGGCGGTTACGCGACATGGGGGAGCGGGACAGTGGCGTTCAGCCAAACGGCCCGGCCTTCGGTGTCGAGGACGACCGCGCGCGCCCGGTAGCGTTTCAGCAGGAGCGCGGTGGCTGTGGTGGGATCTGTGCAGGAATCGACAGCCACGACTTTGGTGAGGGCGTCGGCTAGCCACGTCGTGCGGGCGAGCACCGTGATGCTCACACCGTGTCCGCACGCGGTGCCGCTTCGTGGATCGACCAACGCGCCGATGACACGACCACCACTCGGTGACGTCGTGCCCGAAAACGTGAGTGCCGAGGTCGCGAGCGCGCCGTCATGCAACTCGCCGAGCGTGAAAAACGAGCCGGGTTGCTTGGGGTGACGCACATGCACCGGCGCGGCTTCGGCGCCGAAAACGCGGAGATCGCCGCCGGCGTTAACCAAGCCGGAAGTCGCCCCGGCGCGGCGCAACGCGGCGATGGCGCGGTCCACCGCGTAGCCTTTGGCGATGCCGCCGAGGTCTACGGTGATGGGTGCTAGAAAACGCACGCGGCGCCCGGACAACAGGCGGATCGCCTGCCAGTTCGCCGTCGGCTTGGGTGTAGGAGCGGCTTTACGCCGCGATTGTGCCGACGAGGGCGCGTTAGATGGCGCGGGCGCGCTGCGCGCGTCATCGCGGCGTAAAGCCGCTCCTACATTAGGCAAGTTGGGCAGCAGTCCCCAGCGTTGGAGCACGGGGGCGATCGTAGGGTCGAAACGGCCATCGCTCGCGAGGGCGAGGGCGAGTGCGTGACGAAGCACGGTCCATGTGGACGACGCGACTTGCACCGGGCGCCGGGCGGCGAGGCGGTTGATTCGCGAGAGGTCGCTCGCGGGATCGTGAAAACTCATCGCAGTCTGCACCCGTGTGATCGCGGCGAAGGCGCTTTCGACGGCTCGTTCAACTTGAGCGACCGGGGCGAGTCCGCTGGCCTGAACTTCGACCAGCGTGCCGAGCAGCGGGCGCGCGCGGCGGAGCGACGACTCAGGACTTTTGCTGAGAGAGGGCGGTTTCATGAATCGCGAGGATGCGTTTCACGCCTTCCATCACGTGGCGGCTGGAGAGGGTGGCGCCGGAAATGTTTTTGATGTCCTCGTCGAGCTTGAGCGGCGAGACGGCGGTCTTGCCGGTGAACTGGGCGCGCCATTGTGGGTTCTGCACCTGTTGGCCGTAGCTCTCTTTATAGACGAGGATCTCCACGCCGCAGACCGCGCCTTTGGCGTCGAGACCGACTGCGTAGGTGATGAACTCGTGTTTGCCGAGCACCTCGTCGACGAAGAACCAACCGCCCGTGCTGGTGCGCCAGGCGCGCACATCGGGCGAACGCAGGCGCACGCCGCTTTTCGCGGAGACCGTCTTCACCTGTTCGGGTGTGAGTTTCAGGGCCGCGTCGGTGAACGTGGCGCCGGGGAAAATCGCCTGCTGTGCCTGCGCCACGGTGAGGTATTCGGTGGCGTAGCCCGACGTGCTACCGACGAGGGCGACGGCGGCGGTGGCGAGAGCAGGCGTGAAGCGCATGGTGGAAAAAGTGTTTGGGAGGCGACCTGTGTTAATAAAATAGCCCCGACCGAAGGCCGGGGCTACTGCTACTTTGAGGAGGCGGGAGTTTAGAAGTTGTAGCCGACCTTCAGGCGGACCTGCAGGGCCTCGAAGTTGTCGAGGTTGCGGGAGCCGGTGTTCTCGGGCCAGCCGGTGACTTGGGAGAGGACCGTGAGGGTGGCCCACCAGGACTTGGCGGCGTAGTGGATGTTCGGGCCGACAAACACGCCGTATTCGCCGAGTTCGTCGAGGTGCATGCGTTCAAAGGCGGACGTGTAGAGGCCTTCCACGCCGGCAAACCAACCCGGGGCGAAACGGTAGCTTAGGCCGGTGCTGACCTGGAGCTCCAGTTCGCTCTCCCACTCGTCGGCGGCGATGGCGTGCTCGCGTTCGAATTCGGTGCTGATGTTGGTCGCCCAGACGAGCGTGTCATCGAGGTAGTTGTGCTGGAGGATGAGCTTGGGTTCGAGGAAGTAGGCGTCCTCGCGTTCGCCGCTCTTGGCGCTGAACTTCTTGTAACCGGGTTCAAGATACACGGCGACTCCCCAGCCGCCGCGCTCGGCGCTGCGGAGGTTGTATTTGAGGGAAGCCTGGAAGCCGTTGAAGCCGGTGCTGTGGCGATCGGCGAGGCCGCTGACGTTGGTGATGTCGTGGCTGATGGCGTTCAGGTAGATCGAGCCCTGGAGGCGGTCGGTGAAGCCGTGTTCGATCTCCGTTTGGAGATCGAGGGCGGCGTAGGAGCCGTCGGCCTTGCCGGTGCGGGACGTGATCCATTGGTAGATCTCGGATTTGCCCTTGGGCAGGGTGTCGGCACCGTAGGTGTAGCCGAAGTAGTTTTCATCGGCGCGGACTGCGGAGGCCGTGCAGAGGAGGGCGAGCACTCCGAGGAGCGCCGCAGCGAAGGTTTGGATACGAGCGGGATTTTTCATGGGAGAAAAGTGGCGGGTGAATACTGGGGAATCAGGAGAATACGGAAAAATTAGAAGTTGAGGCCGAACTTGAGGCGGAACTCGTTGAGCGACTCTTCGGCGTAGGCTTTACCCGAGATAGGCGCGTCCACCTCGCGGCCCCAGACTTGGTTGGTCCACGTGGCGGTGACCCACCACTTCTGCGCGGCATAGTGGAGCGATGGGCCGGCGAAGAAGACGCTGTGTTCATTTTCGGCGAGCTGCATGCGGGGAAACTCGGACCGGTAGCGGCCTTCGAGGCCGATGAACCAGCTGGGAGCAAAACGGTAGCTCACGCCGGCGCCGCCGGTGAGGGCGAGTTCGTAGTCGTATTCCTCGGCGGGTTGTTTGCCCCAAGTCATGCCGCAGCCGGCGTTGACCACGGTGATCAAGGTGTCATCGAGAAAGTTTTTCTGAAGCGCGAGGCTGGGAGCGACGAGCGTTTCGCGTTCGATGATGCCGGCCACTTCGTCGTAGCGGTGGAAGCCCACTTCGACGCGATAGGCGAGGCCCACGACATCCTTGAACGGGCTTAGCTGGCGGTATTTGGCGGCCACGGCCACGCCGCCGAAACGGTAGCGGTTTTGGTCGTCGAGGCCGGGGACGCCTTCGATGTCGAAGTAGTGCTGATCGACGCCGAGCGTGGCTTGGAAGCGGTCGGTGAACCCGTATTCGATCTCGGTTTCGCTGTCCCACGCGAGGTAGGAGCCGTCGTCTTTGCCCGTGCGGGCGGTGGTCGTCTGGTAGAAGTCGTAGTGTCCGGCGGGAAGCGTCTCGGCACCGGTGACGTAGCCGAAGAGGTTTTCATCGGCGCGGGCATCCACGGCCGAGGCGAACAATGCCAGCGCCATCACAGCAAGAGCGCTTCCAAGCGGCCGGCTGGCGGAAAGCGTGCGGCAGTGGGTGGGGGCGGTGACGTGCGTCATGGGTGTTGAGCGAGGCGACATGTGGACGAGGCGGTTAAGTTGCGCCTGAGACTCCTTCTCAACTCACTGATGTCAATAGCGTTTTTGGGACTCAGTCTCAGATCGGCGTCCGGGGGGCAGGCAGGGAGCGCGGGCGGGGTGCTCGCGCTTTGCGGCGTTCTGCGGCTTGTGCTGCGGAGAAAACCCGGTTGGTTCAATGGCACTGATGAATGCGAAAACCCCGAGCAACCCACCGCCCGTGACCATCTTGTGCGGTTTTTTGGGTGCAGGTAAGACTACGTTGCTCAATCACTTGCTGCGTCAGGCGGAGGGCCGGCGTTGGGCGGCCGTGGTCAATGACGTCGCGGCGATCAATATTGATGCGGCGGTCGTGCGGGAGGGCGTGGCTGGCGAGACCGTGGCTGCCCGGGACATCGTCGAGTTGGGTAACGGCTGCGTGTGCTGCTCCAGCAAAGACGAGTTGGCCGAAACCATCGCCGAGCTCGCGACTGTCGGTCGGCGCACTGGGCCGGATGGCAGCGAGAGCGGTGGCTACGAACACATCTTGGTGGAGACGACCGGCGTGGCCGAGCCGTCGGCCATCGCGAGTTTGTTTACCCGCAAAAATCCTTTTGGCCTCACGCTGGGCAACGTGGCGACGCTCTCGGCCTTGGTGACGGTTCTGGATGGGCCGGCCTTTTTGCGCGAATGGACCCAGTATCAGCAAGCACCGGTGGCGCGTGCGCAGGTCGGCTCGGGGCAGCGTCCGGTCTTTGAGTTAATGATGGAGCAGGCCGAATGCGCTGACGTGGTGCTCATCAACAAATGCGATCAGGCGACCGACGCTGAGCTGGAGAAGGTCGAGGTGATCGTGCGCGGGCTCAACACCCGCGCCGAGATCGTGCGGACAGAGCGCGGGCAGGTCGCGAGTGAGTTTTTGCTGGGACGCGTGCGCTTTGACGCGAAGGAGACCTTGGGCGCACCGCGCTGGGTGCGGGTCATGAATTCCGTGGGCGCGAGGCCGGCGGGGACGTCAGTCCTGCGCACGGTTCTGCAGGCGGGCGGTTTGCCGCCGTCGCACGAGGCGAAATACGGGATCACGTCGTTCGTTTATCAGGAGCGGCCGGCGTTTCAGCGGGAGGCGTTTTATCGACTGCTGTCTGGCGGCGTGCCGGGGTTGTTGCGTGCGAAGGGCTTTTTTTGGACGCGTGATCAACCCGACGAGATGCAGTTCATGTCGGTGGCGGGCGGGGTGGTTCGCTACGACACGCTCAACTACTGGTGGGCGGCGCTGGTGGAGAACGGCAAAGCTCGGATGGAAGACCGTCCGGCGGCGATCCGCGCCCTGTGGGTCGAGCCCCACGGCGACCGCCGGCAGGAGCTGGTCTTCATTGGTGTCGGCTTGGACGAACCCGCAGTGCGTGCCGCACTGGACGCGTGTCTGGTCTGATCGGGCGCCGAACCAGTTTGTCACTTAATAAGTGACAAACTGGTTTGGGGCGAGGTGGGCCACTGGTGAGGCGGGCGATGCGGGTGCTGGCCTGCTTACGAGCTGGCTGCGGGTGTTAGCACGCCAGCGTCGTTCACAACGAAGGTGTAAGTTCCGCTGATCGTGATGATCACGACTTTGGCTGGCCTGAAGTTATTGGGCAAAGTGGGGAGTTGCGTGATGGTTCCTTCACTATCGACGGCTAAGCCGGAGACTGTGCCTCCGTTGGTGGTGTTAATGGTGAGGGTGCCTGTAAAGCCGGACAGGGATGAAGGGTTGAGGGTGCCGGTGCCGCTAAAGACGAGGCTTCCTGAAGAGACGCTGGAGAGGCTGATGCCCCCGGAATTGGGCACTGGGTTGGCGAGGTGGAGTGTTCCGGCCAACACCACTGTCATTGTTCCCCCCGTGGCGCCAAAACTGCCATCCAGCGTCGCCATGCCGTAGCGGGTGAGGTCCACGGTCTTCGCTCCGGAAAGGGTGAATTCGACCACGCCAACGCCCGATTCGGCGTCTTCGTCGAGGATTCCGCTAAAACGGCCAGTGGACTCCACCAGCTCAACGACCTCGGTTACGGTATCGTTTTTGACCGCTTGGGATTTCCACTTTTGGGTCAGCACGCTGGTGCCGCTAAACGCTCCGGCCAACGTGAGGGTGGCGTGGTTGTAGGTCTGCTGCTTGAGACTTTTGAGCGCGGCACCGCTATCCACGACGAGTTGGCCGTGCGCGGGTCCGGTGCTGACATCAAGCGTAAGTAAATCGGCGGGCACCGCCACGGGTGTGCCTTTCGACGGGGACGCAAACCAAGCGACTCCGTCGGCCATGTGGCCGTGCGCGACCATGACCAATTGATAACCTTCCGTCTTCGGAATCAGGCTGCGATCGCGCATGGCCATCCAAGATGGTGCGGTTGGTCACCTTGCTCGCCACCGCAGTCGAGGTTTCCCGCGTGTCGCCGTTGCTCAACGACTGTGTCGTCGGTTCCCCGGCGGTGTAATACGTCGCCTGAATCGTCACCGTGGTCTCGCTGCCGAAGCGCTCGGCGAAAGCCGAGGGCAGGAGGAGTCCACTGAACAGAAGCACGCCGGGGAAAAACTTCATGGAGCAGCAAGACTGCGAGTCGCGGTGCCTGAAACGCAAGTTCGTGAACTTAGGTCTGCTCTTGCTGTGTAAGGTCGGCCCTTGTGGCCGGACCTGGTTTGTAGCCGTGCATCGACCGCCAGCGGGAATCGGAATCGCACGGACGCATCGAGTCGAGCCGGTCCGGCCGCAAGGGCCGACCCTACACGGCGGGCGCGTGTCCGATTGGGGAAACCGTCACACTAAGTTCCCGGTGGGACGAGCGGCGCGCGTGACCGGGGCGACGTGGCGAGGGTCTGCTGGAGCATCATCTTGGTCACGGCGATGGCGGGCCGCGTGAACGCCCATGCGCGGGTGTCGTTGGCCTCAAAGACGGTGACGACCGTCTCGACCAGCGGACATCCGGGGTCGCGGCATGGGGTGTCGGTGACTGTGATGACGGCATCCTCGGGCAGGCGAAGCAGTTCACGCGTCCAACGGCGGATTGCGGCGGTGTGCTCGGGGTTCAGCGTCGCGGCGGGCGTCGCGTCTGCAGGATCGGGGATGAAGCGGTGCATCGCGGTTCAAGCCAACAGGTCGCGGAACTCTGTGTGATGACGCCGGACAAACACCTCCACGTAAGAGCAGGCGGGAACTACGCGCCACCCGCGACGGCGGGCTTCGGCCAACGCGGTCCGCACGAGTTGCTCCGCCAGGCCGCGTCCACGCAACTCCGGTGGCACAAACGTGTGCGTGCAGATCATGCGTCCGCCTTCGAGCGCGTAGTCCGCGTGCGCGATGTGGTCGTCCAACGTCAGCGTGAAGCGTTGGCCGGCTTCGTCGTGTTGAACTGGAGTCAGCGCGGGCATCGGTGGGACGAAGGGCGGGAAATTGCCGTGATGGCGGGAAATCAGCCTTCGACTTTGAGGACGTAAACGACGCCTTTCTCGCTGCCGACGGCGAGGTGTTGGTCATCGGGCGACCAGGAAAGTTTCGAGGCGGGCACGGGCATTTTCACGGTGGCGCGGAGCGGTTGCTTGCGTTCTGGGCTCCAGAGCTGGACCACGCCGTCGGCGCTTGCGGTGGCGAGCAACGCGTGCGTGTGCTGGAAGGCGACCGCGCACACTTTCGCATCGTGGGGCAACATCACCGGTTCGCGGCCTTCGGGGCCGGCGCCAGTGCAGTCCCAGAGGCACGCGTCCTTGCCGCCGCCGGTGGCGAGCCAGTGCGATTCGCGGTCGAAGGAGAGTTCCTTCACCTTGCCTTCGTAACCGCTCATGTGGAACTCGTCGTTGGCCTCGGGCAGCCAGAGGTGGACGCTCGGGTCTTGATTGCCGGAGACGAGCCAGCGGTTGTCGGGTGACCAGACGAGGGCGTGGATGCCGTTGGCGTAGGCGAACTCTTTTTGCGCGATGAAATCGTCGGCGTCCCACAGGCAAACGCCGCCGAAGTAGGCCGACGCCAGACAACCGCCGGCGGGTTGCCAAGCGATCGCGCTGATGGTTTTGGGCGCGGGCTTGAACGTGTGGAGCGTCGAGCCATCGGCGCGGAGAAACGCGAGGTGGCGCCCGGCGGCGGCCGCGAGTTTGGAGCCATCGGGTGACCATGCGATATGCTCGATCCACGCGCCGCCCACTTCGGCCGACCCGGTGTGCTGGGCGGTGGTGGCGTCCCAGAATTTGACCTTCGCGTCTTGGCCGCCCGAGGCGAGCAGCGGTTGAGTCGGGTGCCAGGCGAGGCAGTTGGCGCCGTCGTCGTGGCCCGGCAAGTCGGTGCGGGCGCCGTCGGCCGAGGCGAAAAGGGAAACCGGGCCGGAGGACGCGGCGGCGGCGAGGCGGGTGCCATCGGCCGACCAGCCGAGGTCGATCACGTAGTCGTCGAGCTGCGCGGCCCAGTGCTTGGT
>CBRAFO010000098.1:0-13683 GCA_967755175.1 uncultured Opitutaceae bacterium
AGGCGCCTCACCAGACGATTGTCCATGCGCACGTAGCTCGGGTTCGTCGGGTCGAGCTTGAAGGGAACTTCGCCGTAACCCGCGCCGCCATTCGAGATGAGCAGGGCGTCGGTGAACTTAAATGGATCGAGTGCGATCGAGTAGGCTTTCACGCCGAGTGCGGCGAGTTGCGCCGGAGAAACCGGGAGCACGGCCACGCGGGGATCGAGCGCGAGGAACATGAGGCGATCAGCACCGCCGCGATAGGTTCCTTTGCGAAACTCGGCAGTGAGCGTGTTCCAATCCCAGCCCGGCTCGCTCAACGAGAAGGGCGTGTCGCTGACGTGCAGAAGCGCGAAGGTATCGCGTCCATCGGTCACGAACACGGTCCGCGTGTCCTTCGCCTCGGTGCGGACGCCGAAGAGCCCTGGGCGCGTGCCGGTGAACGAGGTCTGCACGCGATTGGCGAGGAAGTCGTTGAACAGCACGTTGACGTTAATCGGACGGTTTTCGCGGATCTCTCTGGTGAGCGCGGTGGAGCTGTCGGCAAGCTGGCCGACGCCTTGCGCGAGCTGAGTGGTGGTTTCTTGCACACGAATGCGTTCCTGGCGCTCGGCTTCGACCTGTGTCTTCAGCGTGTCGGCGGCGACGCGGAGCTGCTGCTTTTCGTGTTCGGAAACGCGCACGGTCACGTTGAGATCTTCGATCTTTGCGCGGGCCTCGGCTTGGGCTTTTTCGAGCGTGGCGAGTTCTTTGGCCTGACGCTCGGCGTCGGCCTGGCGTTTTTCGAGTTCGCGCTGGAGCTGATCGAGCTGCCCCTTGGTCATCTTGGCATCGGCGGCAGCAGCAGTGTATTGCTGCGAAAGGGTGTCCACTTTGGAGCGCGTGTCAGCGAGCGCAGTGGAGGTTTGCGAAAGGGTTTTTTCGCGGTCGCTGAGCGTGCTTTGCGTGGTCTGGAGCTGTTGCGAAAGATGATCGCGTTGGGCGCGTTCGTCTTCGAGCGAGAGCTTCATCACGGACACGATGTCGTCATCCTTGGTGGCGGCGCCAGCACCGGGAATGGAGGCGGTGGCGGGAGGCTTGGGCGCGGCGTGCGCCGGCGCGGCTTTCTGCCAATCCGTGAGCGCGAGGAGCGTCAGCAGGAGGAAATCGCAGAGGATGAGGAGGAGAGTTCTATTCATGGCGCGAAGCCCGCAGTGGACTTAGGCGTCAGACGGTGGCGACCGCCGGACGCGTGGTCTCGAGCTGGCCTTCGAGGATGAGGCGGCGCTTGTAGGGGCGGACGTGGCGGATCTTGACGAGGGCCACGCAGCAGATGCCGAAGAGGTTGGAGGAATAAGCGGCGAGGAGGTTGGGCTGAATCACGCCGAGCACTTGGAGCACGAGGGCGGTGGCAGTGCCGGCGATGCCGATGTAGAGGCCGCCGTCGAAGAGGTTCTCCTCGTTTTCCATGAGGCGGAGCTTGAGGAGAGAGGGCGCGGGCTGACGGTCGATCTCGCGCATCTTGGAGAGACAGAAGAGATACATGCAGATCTGCAGGAGGGCGAAGAAGCCGATGGTGAGGAGCGTTGAAATATCCATGGAGAACGTGGGAGCCGTGGGCGTGAGCGAGGAGGGATCGGAGATGTTGGCGAGAACAGGAACGGTGAGCTTAAGTTGAAATTCGGAAGGCGCAGGCGGTTTGAGCAGAAAGGGCTCCGTGCCGAGCACCAGCATCGCGGCGGACAAAATCGCGAGGATGCCGCTCTTCACGCGGGGTAGCGAGGAGTCGGCTTCGTCATCGAAGAGGAGACTCTCCAGTCCGCGAAACACACAGAAGGCGCCGAGGAGAAAGCCGAGGTATTTCGCGATCAAGGCGAGCTTCGGGTAGAGCAACGCGGCGAGCGTTACGGGCCCAAAGGATGGGGCGGGCTGGTGGTTGACGGGGACTTGGCGAGCGAGCAACTGGTCCGTCGCGCCCTTGCCGAGGGTGAGCGCGAGTTTCAGGTCAGCCAGGCCGGCGCGGCCATATTTCAAGAGGTAAGTCGCGACGCGATCGGCCGAACCGGTGAGGAGCGCTGCAGTGTAGATGATCGGAAGGTCGTCGGGCGTGGCGCGGGCAAGCTGGGCGAACTCGCTTACGGTTTTCACGCTATCGGTCGTGCGTAAGAGTTCACCGAGTTGAATCCAATCGAGGCGTTTGCCGAGCGAGAGCAGGTCGATGAAGACGGGCTCAAGTTCGCCGAGCTGGTTTTGCCGCACGGCGGTGTCGGCGAGGTCGCGCAGCTCGCGTTGGAGCGGCGGGGAAAAATGTTCACCTTGGTAAAGCAGCGCGGACAGCAGCACGACGGCGTCGAGTGTTTGCCCGCCGGGTTTCGTTGCGGGAATGAAGCGGCCCGCTTGGCCGACGTCGCGCACGTGAAGGAGCGTCTGCACGCCCTGCGAGCGGGAGTTTTGGAGATAGTTGAGAAGATTAACGCGGGCCTTCTCGGTGATGAAAAACGTCAGCACGGGCGTGCTGGCGGCGCGGCCGGTGTTTTCCTTGAGGTTGAAAAGCGGATCGAGAAACGGGTCCCATCCGCCCCAAGGAACGAGTTCGGGCTGACGATGCGCGGCGTTGTCGAGTGCGGTGGCGAGGCCGGTCGCCTGCGAATCGCCGAGCGTGCGTGCGGCCGCGAGCATGAGTGCGGCGGGACCGGGTTTTTCGCGATCAAGCCACTGCCGTCCCTCGCGCACCACGGTCGAGGAGCCTTCGCCGGCGGCTTTGAGGAGCGCGGGCGTAACCGACTTGAGATTGACCGGCACCAACCACGCTGCCGCTAGCAGTAAAATGCCCGCTAACATCCAGATCGAAACCGATCCGGAGTGGGTGTGGCTGGAGGAACTCATGCGTGGCTCAATATTCATTTGCCGCTCGCGCATGGCAAATACACGTTACGCGGCCTCAACAATAGACTAATGGCCCTGCGAATTGTTCATTATAACGACCCCGTCCTCCGAAAAAAGGGAGAGCCCGTGAAGGTCTTCGACGCATCGCTCACCCTGCTTTCCGAGCAGATGTTGGCAACCATGCACACCGCCGCCGGTATCGGCTTGGCCGCGCAACAGGTCGGGCAGGCGCTACAGTTTTGCGTCGTCGATGTGCGTGCCGCTGATCGTGATTTCGATTGGGAGCTCGATGGAGCCACCCCGCCGCTGGAGCTGTTCATGCCGCTCTCGTTGGCCAACCCGGTGGTCACGCTGTTGCCCTCCGAGAAAACGGTTTACGAGGAGGGTTGCCTCTCGTTCCCCGACATTCGCGGCGACGTGTTTCGCCCCGACGAAATTCGGGTGACCTATCAAGACTTGCAGGGCACGCCGCACACGCTCGTGTGCAATGGCATCCTCTCGCGCTGCATCCAGCACGAAGCCGATCACCTCAACGGCACGCTCTTCATCGACCGCATGGAGAAGAAGGTCCGCGCCGGGATCGAAAAGGACATCAAGGAACTCGCGAAGAAAACCCGCGAGGAGAGCACCGTTTCGTAAGTGGAGGAGCAGATGCGGCAAGCTGCTGCGCCTACGCTTCCGTCCACTCTTCCGCACTCGGGCTGAGCGACGCGAGGTTAGGCGCACGTGGGATCGCCTAAATCGCCGGTTTTCAGGCGAACCGGCCGCCGGTTTGTGTGTCCGTGCCCGCATGGCAATCACACGTCATTCTCGTTCCTGCTCACAAGGGCCGGAGCGCGCGGACGTTGTGCGTCACGTCTATGCACCAAGCTCATGACAAGGCCGCAACGTATGCGGCTTCGTTACCCACCACATGAAACTCCTCAAAACCCTGTCTCTTC
The DNA here is from genome assembly GCA_967755175.1 of uncultured Opitutaceae bacterium. Classification (GTDB taxonomy): domain Bacteria; phylum Verrucomicrobiota; class Verrucomicrobiia; order Opitutales; family Opitutaceae; genus Rariglobus. Next base: position 3,789 of record CBRAFO010000098.1, read on the forward strand.
TGACCGTCGTCAGCACTCTTGCCGTCTCCGCTCATGCCGAGGCGTTTTTCCAAGCATCCCTCTGGGCACCCGAACCGCAGCTCGTTCCGGCCACGGAAGATGTATCCGGTATTCGCCTGCAGATCTACGGTGAGAATCGTAACGTGCGCGGCATCGACATCGGTTTCGCCCACTCGACCACCGGCGACTTCGTGGGCTTCGGCGGCCTCTTCACGCTCTATAACCATGTCGGCGGCAACACCACGGGCGTGCAGATGGGTATCGTCAACTACACCGAGGGCCACGTGCTGGGCTGGCAAAGCGGTTGGTTCAACGTGAGCACCGCCAAGGTTACCGGACTCCAGAGCTCGTTCGTGAACTGGAATGATATTTCCAAGGCTGACATCACCGGCGTCCAACTCGGTTTCATCAACACGGCCAAGCACGTTCACGGGCTCCAGTTCGGTTTCATCAACTACGCCGTCACGCTCCAAGGCGTGCAACTCGGACTATGGAACCAAGTGGACTCGCGCGATTGGGATCAATTCGCGCCACTCCCGAAGGTGTTCCCGTTTATTAACATTGGGTTCTGATCGCCCCCGTCTGACCTAAGTTTGTTTGGGTGCGCCCCGGGATACTTCCCCGGGGCTTTTTGTTGGCCGTGTCGTCGGCCTACGCTCGCAAGGCCGCATCGTGCGCCCGCTGATCGGACGTTACATCAACCGCGTCTCCGACCTTCTCTGGCTCCTCGCACGACAAGCCGAGATGTGAACGACGAAGGCAGGCGATATGTCGTGCTTACGGCTGCCGCCAAACCCGACGCATTCGGATTTTAATCTGGAAATCAGGACAGCAGGAACGGACTCCGGCGCTCGGATTCCGAACTGCATTTTTCCTGATTTCCTGAGTTCCAGATAGAAAGCTTGAAATAAAAACGCCCGCCTCTTTCGAGAGCGGGCGTTTCGCTTTAGTCGATCAGTTGTAACGAATGCGCAGCCTTACAGCAGGTCGGCCGCGAGTTCGGCCAACTTGGAGCGTTCGCCTTTCGTGAGCTTCACATGAGCGGAGAGCGCGTGGCCTTTCATGCGGTTATGGCAATACACCAAGCCGTTGCTCCGCGAATCGACGTAGGGATTGTCGATCTGCGCCGGGTCGCCGATCAGCACGATCTTCGAGCCTTCGGAGATACGCGTGATCACCGTCTTCACTTCGTGCGGCGTGAGCTGCTGCGCCTCATCCAAGATGAAGAACCGACGGGCAATCGAACGTCCACGGATGAAACACAACGCCTCCACCTCAACCAACCCACTCTTGATGAGCCGTTCATAGGGCTTCATGGGCGCGGCCGCACCACTGTGCCCGCCACCGTGACCACCACCACCATGGCTGGACGAGACGGATTCCTGCCGGGAGGTCTCCAGCGCGCTGGGCTGTTTTTTCTGCTGCTTCTTGGAAACTTTCTTCGTGGCGAACTGCGGCTCCTTCGTGGGCTTGGAGGGCATGAGCACCTCAAGCGCGTCGAAGTAGGGCTGGAGCCAGGGCTTCATCTTTTCCTCCATCGTGCCGGGGAGGAAACCGATGTCTTTGCCCAGCGCCATGACCGGGCGCGAGATCGACACGCCGTCGTAGAGCGAGCGGTCGTCGTGCGTCTGGTGCAGGGCGCAGCCGATGGACAGCAGGGTCTTGCCCGTGCCGGCTTTGCCAAAGCAGGTGATCAACGAAATCGAATCGTCGAGCAGCGCGTCCATGAAGAACTGTTGCTCAAGGTTGCGCGAGCGGATCGAGATGCCGCCGGGCGCCTTGATGCTTTCGGGAATGCGCAGGCGCTTGACGATGCCGCCACCATAATAGCGCGCCGGCATGGTCTTGTCCTCATCGGAGCGGAGCAGAACGTATTCGTTGAGGTAAAGTCCCTTGGCGCTTTCCTCGCCAAGATCGAACTCGCCCTCGGAGCAGAAGCGTTGGATCTCGTAAATCGTGACGGGAATCTCGCGGTAAGCGTCCTCGTCGTCGGTCTTCGGCACCTTGTCGTTGAGGTAATCCTGCGCCTCAAGGCCGACGGCGCGTGCCTTCAACGCGACGTTGACGTCTTTCGTGACGAGGATCGTCGGTGGCGTGTAGCGCTCCTGCACGAAGAGGGCCGACGCGATGATGCGATTGTCCTTCTTCGAGAAGTCCGAAAGCACCGCGCGCAGCTTTTGCATGAGTGGCGCATCACGCATGGCCGCACTGTCCGCCATGTAGGGGTTAATGATGACGGAGAGGGTGCCACCGGTCTCCAACTTCACCCCCTCGTGCATCGAGCGCGAGTTGGGCAAGAGTTCCGAGAGGATGCGGTGCACACGCCGGGCATTGCGGCCTCGCTCGGTGGACTGCTCGGTTTTGATGGCATCCAGTTCTTCCAAAACCTCGACCGGTATGGCCAGGTTGTTGTCCTCGAATTTGAATATCGACTGAGGGTCGTGGAGGAGGACATTGGTGTCCAAGACGAAGGTCTTCGCCTTTGCAGAGACCTTGAGCTGCGTTTTAGGGGCGATCGCCCCGCTCAGGTGTTCCATTAGGGTGTGGATAACTTGTGAATAAGAAGCTGCATGGATCGACAACGATGTCCATGCAAGACATGCGCCAGTTCCTGAAAAGTTTCGCGTCCGTCACGCGTTTCTTGGCGAGAGGGATCCCCGCATGAGCGCAACGTAACGCCAGCCAGAGATTCATCCCGAGCGTCAGGCATACGGCCGCCACGGCTCTTCGTGCTCGCTGCGCGGCTTAACCTTCACCGGAGCCCAGAGGCGCAACAGGTATTCGGCGAGGTTGCGGAGACTGACGCGGCGCAGCCCTTCGCGTTGCGCGGCCTCGCGAAAAGGCGAGGCCACCGCCGAGCGTTCCTCGAAGTAGCGCCACAGTTCTCCTTCGAGCTCGATCGCCGCCGCGTGAGGATCGCGCGCCCGCACGGAAATACTGGAGACCTTGTCATGCCAATGGCGCTTCTCGTCAGGCTTCTCTTGGAGATAATCGAACACCATCTGCTCGGCACGGTTCAGGCTCATCGCGCCGAAACGTGCGCACGCGCTCCGGAAAAACAACCGCAAAGCCACAGGGTCACCGTGACATTGCTTTTGCCCTCCGCCCGCGTAGCGTTGCGACCCTTCACCCAATCTCGACATGTGGCCCAAATTTAAGGAACAGCTGCCTCTTCTCCTCATCCTCGCGCTCATCATCGGCGGAGCCGTTTACTACGCCAACACCCGCGTAGCCGCGCTTGAGGCCGCTCAGCAAAAGGAACTAGCCGATCTTCGCCAGCAGCACACCGCCGAGCTGCAAGCTTCCGCCGAACAAACGCGCCGCCAGATCGATGCGGTTAACACGCTTCTTAAGGACGCCATCGAAAAGCGCTCGACCGACGCCTTCCTCACGCAGGAAGAATTCGCCAAGGTCAACGAGGCCAAGGTCAACCAGCTGGCCGACGCGATCGCTCAAAAAATTCAGCCCTTCAACACGGTTCCGAAGACGCCCGAAGAGGCCGAGCGCGCGCAAAACGAACAGATCGACAAGGTCTCTTCCCGCCTCTCCGAACGCATCCAGCCAATCCTTTCCGACCTCGCCAAAGACCAGCATCTCACGCGCGAATCCCTCGCCACCTACAGCCAGAAGATCTCCGACCAAGTGGGCGTTATCCTTACTGCCGAACTCGCCAAGAATCAGGTCCTCAACAACAACCTCTCCGAGACCCAAGCCGTTGCCCACGATTCACTCGCCCTTACCCATGAGCTCACCGCGCTCTACCTCAGTTCACTGAAAGATCAGGGCCTCCTGCCCCGCATCCTCTCGCTTCCGGCCAACGTGATTCGCGACGCGTCCCAGCTCAGCATCATCAGCAGCAGCGAACGCAAAAAGAAGGAAGCGGAACTCATCAGCCGCATGGCGGATATTCAGAAGCGTCTCGACGCCCAACTCGCCGCCTCACCCCAAAAGTAATTCACGCGAACGCCAGCCGTCTCCCTGGCCTCGCCCCTCGCCTCGCGCGATCTCCGCAAAGCTCCCCTTCTGCCACGCCTCAACCGGCGTGGCTTTTTTATGAACTTTTCCCGTCTTTGCTTAGTCTCTCCCGTTATGCTCCGACGCTTTCTCTCCTTTGCTGCCGCGCTGCTCCTTGTCTCTTTGCCCGCCTGCAAACGCCCCGAAAGCCGAGTGGCCGCCGGCGACCGCACACAGACCCTTCACGTTGGTAATCTTTCCGAACCGACCGACCTCGACCCGCAGCTCATCACCCAGATCAACGACTCGCAGATCGTGATCTGCCTCATGGAAGGGCTCACTGCGATGGACCCGAAGGATGCCCATCCCGTCCCGGGCGTTGCTGAACGATGGGAGAACTCCGAGGACAAACTCACGTGGACCTTTCACCTCCGCGCCAACGCCCGGTGGTCAAACGGCGAACCGGTTACCGCCCGCGATTTTGCCTATGCCTACCATCGTATGCTCTCGCCCGGGCTCGCGTCCGAATACGCATCGCTCCTCTACTGCCTGCGCGGTGCCGAGGCGTTCAACACCGGCAAGCTCATCGATTTCGAACAAGTCGGCGTGCACGTGATCGACGACCACACGCTCGCCCTCACGTTGCACACACCCGTCGCCTACTTACCGGCTCTCGTCATGCATCAGGCGTGGTGCCCCATCCACCCGGCGATCATTGAGAAATTCGGCAAAATGGACCAACGCGGCACCCGATGGACGCGGCCCGAGAATTACGTGGGCAACGGCCCGTTCACCCTCGCGGCGTGGGAAACCAATCAAGTCATCCGCCTCGTCAAAAGTGAAACCTACTGGGACCGCGACACCGTGCGTCTGCATGAGGTGGATTTTTATCCCATCGAAGACCATGCCACCGAAGAAGCGGCTTTCCGTGCCGGCCAGCTTCACATAACCGGCACAATCCCTTCCGACAAAATCGAGATCTACAAACGCGACCATCCGGAACTCCTGCGCCAAGAGCCGACCTTCGCGACCTACTATCTCACCTACAACACCACCCGGCCCCCCTTCAACGATGTCCGCGTGCGCCGCGCCTTGGCCCTGGTGATCGACCGCACCGCGCTCTGCGAAAAAGTCCTCCGCGGTGGCCGCATCCCCGCCTACAATCTCACTCCGCCCGGCATCGCTGGCTATGAAACCGAGCCCGGCTTCAAAGAAGACATCACCGAAGCCAAACGCCTCCTCGCCGAAGCCGGTTTCAAAGGCGGCGCAGGATTTCCTCGCGTGGAGCTTCTGATCGCTAAGGGCGGCGATAACAGCCAGATATCCGAAGCCATACAACAGATGTGGCGCACGCACCTCGGCATTGATGTCGCGATCGTGCTTCAGGAAGGCCGCGTCTGGTCGGACTCCCTGCGCACGCGCCACTACGACCTGTCCATCGCCGGATGGGTAGGTGATTACCTCGACCCGAGCACATTCCTTGACCTCTTCCGAAGCGGCAACGGCAACAACTACACCGGCTGGAATAACCAAACGTATGACCAGCTCATCGCTGATGCGCTCAAGGCGGGTGACAACGCGCTTCGTTATCCGCTATACCATCAAGCCGAAAAGCTCCTCATGGCAGAGATGCCCATCGGTCCGCTCCTGTATGGCCGACGCAACTACCTAGCCCGGCCAAGCGTAAAAGGCTGGGAGCCCAACGTCCTCGACCTGCACCCCCTCAAAGGAGTCCACCTGGAACCCTGAGGCGCGTCGCGCACCCATGAGCCCGAGGAAGGTAACGTCTTCCGAGCTCCTTCGCCGTCTCTCCAGCCAAGTGGCCCGCACTCCCGACGACCCTGCCGCGTCCCCCATGGCGTAATCCCGCGGACCGACCTATTTGTCACTTAATAAGTGACAAATCTCCTCTGCGCTTTGGCGGCCTTCCTGCTTTGCCAAGACCGTCGGCCAGCGCCCGCAAAGCCGCTCGCCTCCGCTCATTTCTGCCCACGTTCAGCGGTAGGCACACCTCCTGCTGAACACCAACGGTAATACTTTTACCAATAATCGTAACACCGCTACCCGCCATGCGTCTCCGCCACCTCCTCGCCTCCCTCGCGGTTTGCACCGCTTCCGTCCTCTCCGCTGCTCCGCTCAAAATCGCCTACTCCGATTGGCCGGGCTGGACCGCCTTCGCCATCGCCGAGCAAAAAGGCTGGTTCAAAGATGCCGGTGTCGACGTTGAACTCCTCTGGTTTGAATACGGCCCGTCCATGGAAGCGTTCACCGCTGGCAAAGTGGATGCAGTCATGGTCACCAACGGCGATGGTCTCGTGACCGGCGCGGGCGGAGCCAAAAACGTGGCCATCCTCGTCACCGACTATTCCAACGGCAACGACATGATCGTCGCCAAGCCCGGCATCAAATCCCTCAAGGATCTCAAGGGCAAAAAAATCGGCATCGAAGTCGGTTTTGTTGAGCACCTCATGCTCCTCAACGGCCTGAAGAAAGCCGGCCTCAAGGAATCCGACGTTGAGCTCGTCCCGACTCCCACCAATCAGACGCCGCAAGTCCTCGCCTCCGGCCAAGTCGATGCCATCGCCGCCTGGCAGCCCAATTCCGGGCAAGCCCTCAAAGCCGTCCCTGGAGCCACCGCCATCTACACCAGCGCGGATGAACCCGGCCTCATTTACGACACCGTCTCCGTCTCGCCCCAAAGCCTCTCGCAGCACCGCGCCGACTGGGTGAAATTTGCCAAGGTCTGGGACAAAATCGTCGCCTACCTCGCCGATCCCAAAACCCGTAATGACGGTATCGCCATCATGGCCGCTCGCGCCGGAGTCGATGCCAAGGAATACGCCACCTTCCTCCCGGGCACCAAGCTCCTCACCCTCGCCGATAGCGCGAAGGTCTTCACCTCGAAGAGCAAGGGCTTCGACTCACTCGTCGGTTCCTCCAAGATCGCCGACGAGTTCAACGTAAGGAACGAGGTCTACAAGACGGCCCAGGACGTCCCCTCCTACATCGACGCCTCCGTCACCCTCGACGCGCTCAAGTAAATCGGCCCGCGTCGTCTCGTCCGCCCACGTCTTTCTCTTTCTTCTTTCTCTTTATCGTTCTCTCAAAATCGTGCGGCGCTTTCTGCCGTCGATGCCTGACGAACGATAAAGATTAAGAAGAAAGAGAGAGATCTTCAGCGCTCCCGTCATCGATCCCCATGTCCCGCCCCCGCTGGTTCAACGTTCGCCAGGACCTTCCTCCGCGCCACCGCGCCAGCCTGACGGTTTTCGCCTTCATTTTGCCGCTCCTGCTTTGGAGCGTCGTTAGCTACGTGCCGTTCATCTGGCACCCGATGATCAAGGTCACCGAGCCCGGCGACATCGCATGGCTCCAACCGGGACAGCTCATTGACCGCAACGACTTCGCCGTGGAAGTCGCCCACCTTCGCGCCTCCGGCGGCAAGCTCCCCGCCGGCACCCGCGCCAATCCGATTTTTCTGCCCGCGCCGCACCAAGTCGGCCGCGCCCTTTATACCGCCTTCACCACCGCTCCCGTTCTCCATGGAGATAAATGGCTGCACGAAAGCCTCTGGACCAGCATCCACACCATCGCGTGGGGGTTCCTTATCTCGTCCGCCGTCGGCATCCCCGTTGGCATTCTTTGCGGCGCCTTTATCAGCGTGTCGCGCAGCAGTGAGCCGTTCATCGATTTCGTCCGCTACATGCCCGCGCCCGCCTTCGGCGCACTCATGGTGGCGATCTTCGGCATCCATCTCGAACCCAAGATCGGGATCATCGTCATCGGCACTTTTTTTCAACAAGTCCTCATCGTCGCCAACACGGTTCGCAAGGTTGACGGCGGCCTCCTCGAAGCCGCACAGACGCTCGGCGCGAAACGTCGCCAGCTCGTGCTTCGCGTGCTCGTCCCCGCCAGCCTGCCCGACCTCTACAACGACACTCGCATCCTCCTCGGCTGGGCGTGGACCTACCTCATCGTCGCCGAAGTAGTCGGCGTGAGCAGCGGGATCACGTTTTTCATCAACCAGCAGGCAAAGTATCGCAATTTCGACAACGTTTACGCCGCCATCATTATCATCGGCATCATCGGCCTCGCGACAGACCAAGCCCTCGCCTGGCTCGGCCAGCGCCTCTTTGCCTGGAAAAACCCACGCCCGAGCCGCCTGCGCACCTTCGTCAGCCGCCTCTTCGCCAGCCGCGACGTCCTGCTCGTTCCCGAAAAGCAGCAGTCATAAGTCCTACCGATCTGTCACGTCCTGCATGACCCATTCAGCTTCTCTCCCGTCGACCGACTATCTGGCGCAATCCCCGGCCGTCTCGGCGCGTTTCGCCAAAATAAAAGAGCGCCCGGTCGTCCTCACGATCGATCGGCTCACGCGCCAATTCGCCAGCGAGAAAGGCCCCGTCACCGCGCTCAATAACGTCTCCTTCAACATTCATCGTCGCGAATTCGTCTGCGTCATCGGCCCCTCCGGCTGCGGCAAATCCACCCTCATTCGCATGATCGCCGGCTTGGACGAACCCACGTCCGGCCGAATGCTGGTAGACGGCAAAGAAACCTCCGGCCCCTGCCCGCAGCGCGGCATGGTTTTCCAAGGCTACACGCTCTTCCCGTGGCTCACCGTGAAGAAGAACGTGATGTTCGGCCTCGAAATGGCGGGCAAATCCACCGGCGAAACCGACAGCGAAGCCCGCCAATGGCTCGACCTCGTCGGCCTTGGCAAAGCTTACGACGCCTACCCGCACCAGCTTTCCGGCGGCATGAAGCAACGCGTCGCCATCGCCCGCGCCCTCGCGCCCAACCCGCGCGTTCTCCTCATGGACGAACCCTTCGGCGCGCTCGATGCCCAGACGCGCGCGCAGATGCAGTCCCACCTTCTAGAAATCTGGCGCAACGTCGATGTGACAATCCTCTTCATCACGCACGACCTCGACGAAGCCATCCTCCTCGCCGACCGCATTCTCGTGCTCAAAGCGAACCCCGGTGAAATCCAAGAAATCATCGAGGTCCCCGTGCCCCGTCCCCGCAGCCTCGATCAACTCCAGTCCCCCGAGTTCCAAGCGACCCGCCGCCGCCTCGACGAGTTGATCCACCCCAAACTCCACACGCCCTCCGAGCACCTTCCGATCGTCCGTCTCACCCAAGCCGGAGACGACGTGGAGTGATGGAAAGTTGAGGGTTGAGAGCTGAGTGTTGAGAGCCCAATCCCAATCTACGAAAGTCAGTGCCGAGTCTCTTGGCTTTCATCTCACAATCCTCAACTTGCAGCCATGCCTCGCCCGAAATCCGACAAAATCGCCCGCTTCAGTGTTTCGCTCCCCGAGAGCCTCTTGGACGAGCTCGACACCATGGTGGAACGCCGGGGCTACCAAAGCCGGTCGCAAGCCGTAGCCGCGCTCGCTCGCGATGGGCTGGTCGAATTTGCCACCCAACTCGGCACAGCGTCCGTGGCAGGCACGATCAGCCTCGTTTACGACCACACGCAAAAAGGCCTCCAGGCCCGCCTCGCCGCGATTCAGCACAAGTATTACTTGATGGTGGTTTCCAGCATGCACGTTCACCTCGAAGACCATAACTATATGGAAGTCCTCCTCGTGCAGGGCCCGGCGCAAGAACTCCGCAAACTCGCCGACGAACTCTCTACCTGTCGCGGCGTCCGCACCGGCAAGCTGAACCTCACCGCGACAGCAATGCCGCCGCTGCTGTAGCCATTGCCGCGCAGTATAGGGTCGGGCGACCGCAACTCCGCTTGCGCTCAAACGTAGGACAAAATTGGGTGTATCCCTACTCAGCTGAATCACGTCTCGGTTTATCCACACGCAACCCATTCATTTGATTAAGAGGTCTCACCCCATGCTCAGCCGTAACTCCCGTATTCTTCTTTCCTGCCTCGCCATAGCCATCATCGCGGGAGGCCTCTGGCTTGTTCGGCCAACGTCAC
>CBRAFO010000099.1:0-13003 GCA_967755175.1 uncultured Opitutaceae bacterium
CTCAGTGCTGATCGCACCGCGCTCAAAGCCGACAAGGCCGACCTCGCCGTGGTCATGGTCGAGGTGGTGGACGCCGAGGGCCGGGTGGTGCCGACTGCGAGTAATAACATCGCCTTCAGCCTCACCGGCCCTGCCGCCCTCATCGGCGTCGGCAATGGCGATCCGTCCTGCCACGAGCCCGACAAGGGGAACAGCCGCTCCGCTTTCAACGGACTCGCTCAGGCCATCGTGCAAACGACCAAAGAGGCCGGGAAGATCACCTTGCAGGCGAGTTCGCCCGACCTGCGCGGAGCCACCCTCACGCTTGGCAGCCAATAATCTCCCTGAACCCCCACCCATACCCTATGCGTCTCCGCTCGCTCTCTGTTCTCGTGCCGGCCGCCTGCCTCGCCGTGGCCCCGGCTCTTTTCGCCCAAGACAAAACTGCGGATACTTCGCCTGAACGGGCGCGCGCCAATTTCGCCCGGCCCGTTCAGCTCGCGCCGGACGACGTGCGCCGGTTTCCCGACGCGCCGGCCGGTTTCGACGCCGCGCGCGAGGGCGTGGCGCCTGCCCGCGTCGAGCTGTTTTCCTACGACTCCACCGTCACCGGAAAACGGCGCGAGGCCAACGTTTACCTCCCGCCCGATTACTCGCCTGAGCGCAAATACCCCGTGCTCTACCTGCTCCACGGAATCGCCGGCAACCATAACGAATGGACCGGCTACATCCACGCCGACCGCATCCTCGACAACCTCATTCGCGACGGCAAAGCGGTGCCCATGATCGTCGTGATGCCCAACGGCCGCGCGCTGCCCGACGACCGCCCCCCGAGCCAGCTTTTCTCGCCGGAACACACGGCCGGTTTCGCCAAGTTCGAATACGATCTGCTCGACTGCCTCATCCCCGCCGTCGAGGCGAAGTATTCGACCTACACCGACCGCGAGCACCGCGCCCTCGCCGGCCTCTCGATGGGTGGCGGGCAGACGATCAACTTCGGCCTCGCCCACCTCGACCGCTTTGCCTGGCTGGGAGGCTTCTCCGCCGCGCCCAACGCCAAGCCGCTCGCCGAGCTCATCCCCGATCCCGCCGCCGCGAGCAAGAGCCTGAAGCTGTTCTACCTCTCCTGCGGCAACAAGGACGGGCTCATCAACGGCTCTCAGGGCATCCATCGCTTTTTTAAAGAAAACAACATCCCCCACATCTGGAACGTCGATGACCACGGCCACGACAGCGAGACCTGGGGCAGCAACCTTTACCACTTCGCGCAGCTGCTCTTTCGCTGAGATACCGCCTTGGCCTTTCCTCTATGCTGCGACTCTCGCGACTCCTCCCGATTCTGATCCTGGCACTCGCCACCCCCGTGATGGCCGGCTCCACGCCGGCCCCCGCCGTCGCCTCCGAGGACGCCGCCCCGTGGGTGCTCTGGTATCGCCAGCCCGCGACCCAGTGGGTCGAGGCGCTGCCGCTCGGCAACGGGCGTCTTGGCGCGATGGTTTTCGGCGGCGTGGAAACCGAGCGGCTCCAGCTCAACGAGGACACGCTCTGGGCCGGCGGACCCTACAATCCGGTGAATCCGCAGGCGAAGGCCGCGTTGCCGGAGGTGCGCCAGCTCCTTTTCGCCGGGAAGTTCGAGGAAGCCAAAAAACGGGTGAACGAAAAGCTCATCGGTGTCCCGAAGAGCCAGATGCAGTATCAGACCGTCGGCGATCTTTCATTGACCTTCCCAGAGACGAACACCCCCACCGTGGGCTACCGTCGCAGCCTGAGCCTCGATACCGCGACGGCCTCCGTGAGCTACACACGGGACGGCGTGAACTACTCTCGAGAGGTGTTCGCGAACGCGCCGGACAATGTCATCGTCGTGCGCCTCACCGCGGACAAACCGGGCAACATTTCTTTCACGGCGGGTCTGAAGACCCCGTTGTGGGGCTCGGTCGTTTCGACCGATGGCGGCGACACGCTGGTGATGGGCGGCAAAGGCACCGACTCGAACGATGTGGCTGGCGTCATCCGGTATCAGGCGCGCGTCAAGGTCGTCGCCACGGGCGGAAGCATCACGTCGGTCGCCGATGGCATCACGGTGGTAAAAGCCGACTCGGTAACGCTTCTCGTCACCGCCGCCACCAGCTATAGAAATTTCCAAGACGCCGGCGGCGATCCCGAGGCGATCACGAAAGGCATCCTGGCCGCAGCTTCGAAGAAATCCTTGGACGACCTGCGCGCCGAACATCTCCGGGACTACCAGACCTTGTTCCGCCGCGTGACGCTGGACCTTGGCCGGACCGACGCGATGAAGCAGCCGACCGACGAGCGCATCCGGCATTTCGCCGAAGGCGGGGACCCGCAGCTCGCGGCGCTCTACTACCAGTTCGGACGTTATCTGCTCATCAGCTCGTCCCGCCCCGGCGGCCAGCCCGCCAACCTTCAGGGAATCTGGAACGACAGCCTGTTCCCGCCCTGGCAGAGCAAATACACGATCAACATCAACACCGAGATGAACTACTGGCCGGCCGAGTCCGGCAACCTCGCGGAGTGCGTCGAACCGCTCATCGCGATGGTCGGCGATCTCTCCGTGACCGGTGCGCGCACCGCGCGGGAGATGTATGGCGCGCGCGGCTGGGTGGCGCATCACAACACCGACATCTGGCGGGCGACCGCGCCGATCGACAGCGCGGACTCGGGCATGTGGCCGACCGGCGGCGCGTGGCTCTGCCTGCACCTTTGGGATCGCTACGAATTCAGCGGCGACCCGCAGGTGTTGAAGCGCATCTACCCGATCATGAAGGGAGCGGCCGAGTTCTTCATCGACACGCTGCAGGAGGATCCGACCCACAAATGGCTCGTCACCAATCCCTCGAGTTCGCCGGAAAACTGGCACCCGGGCGGGCCGCTGTGCGTCGGGCCGACGATGGACAACCAGATCCTGCGCGACCTCTTCGCCAACACGATCACGGCGGCGACGCTTCTCGGCGTGGACGCGGATTTCCGGAAGGAGCTCGACTCCGCGCGCGCGCGGCTCGCGCCGAACCAGATCGGCAGCGCCGGGCAACTTCAGGAGTGGCTCGCGGACTGGGACCTTGAGACTGGGGATCGCCATCACCGGCACGTTTCCCATCTCTACGGATTGTATCCGGGTCGCGACATCTCGTTGCGCGAGACGCCCGAGCTGGCGCAGGCGGTGAAAAAATCGCTGGAACTCCGCGGCGACAAAGCCACCGGTTGGGCTACCGCCTGGCGCATTTGTTTGTGGACGCACCTCGGCGACGGTGACCACGCGTTCGAGATTCTTAAACTCCTCATCAGCTCGGAACTCACGTATCCGAACATGTTCGACGCGCATCCACCCTTTCAGATCGACGGAAATTTCGGTGGCGCGGCGGGCATCGCTGAGATGCTCGTTCAGTCGCGGGCCGGCGAAATCGAGTTCTTGCCCGCGCTCCCGAAGGCCTGGCTGGCCGGCCACGTGCACGGCCTGCGGGTGCGCGGTGGTTTCACCGTGGACATCGAGTGGCGCGATGGTCGCCTCGTCTCCGCGACGCTGCGCGGTGCGCCCGGCCGGTCCCTTCGCCTCCGCAACGGACAAACCGTCGTGGCTCTGCCCCTGCCCGAGAGCGGCACGCTCACTTGGACGGGCGGTCCGGATGGCTCATGAGGATCCGTCGGCTCTATGATCAGGTTGTTTTTCTTCTTCTCTCCATGCCCACTTCCGCCTTCGCCCCCGTCTCGACCGTCGAATCAGTGCGTCCCACCGCAGGGCTTTCGACCACCGCTTCCGCGCCCGTCGATCTAGTGGCGTTACGTCGCGCGGACCTCGCCCTGTCCCGGCTCACGTTGGAGGAGAAAGTCGCCCTGCTCGCCGGCAACGGCACCATGAGCATCGCCGCGCAGCCCAAGATCGACCTGGACGATGAGTTCTGGTTCAGCGACGGCCCCCACACCGTGCGGCCCGAGCTCGACCGGCACACGTTCAATTCCGCCAACCGCACCGACGACGTCGCGACCGTGTTGCCCACGCTCTCGGCCCTCGCCGCGACTTGGGACGTGGATCTCGCGCGCCGCTTCGGCGAACTCCTCGGTCGCGAGGCGCGGGACCGCGGCAAGGACGTGCTGCTCGGCCCCGGCGTGAACCTCATGCGCACCCCCCTCAACGGTCGCAACTACGAGTATCTCGGCGAAGACCCCGTGCTCGCCGCACGCCTGGCCACCGCCTACGTGCGCGGCGTGCAGTCCCAGAACGTCGCCGCCTGCGTCAAGCACTACGCCGGCAACGAACAGGAGTTGGAGCGTGGCACGGTGAACGTCGTCATGGACGAACGCACCCTGCGCGAACTCTACCTCGTGCCCTTCGAAGCCGCGGTGAAGGACGGCGGGGCGCTCACCCTGATGAATGGTTACAACCGGTTTCGCGGCGAATTTTGCAGCCATAACGACTACCTCAACAACCAGGTCTTGAAGCGCGAGTGGGGTTTCCCCGGCCTCGTGGTCAGCGATTGGAGCGGGTTGCACGACACGGTCGCGGGCGCGCTCGGCGGACTCGATGTCGAGATGAACGCCGGCGACGCGATCCGGTTCTACAAACAACCCCTGATTGACGCCGTGCGCGACGGCCGCGTGCCCGAGTCGGTCGTCGATGATCATGCCCGGCGCGTGCTCTACGTCATGGCCAAGATCGGCAAGCTGGGCGATTTCCCGCGCGCCCCCGGCGTGCGCGGCACTGCGGCGCACTACGCGTTCGCCCGGGAAGTTGCCGAGCAGGCCATCGTTCTGCTGAAAAACGACGACGGCATCCTGCCCTTGGATCGCGCCGGCATTCGCCGCCTTCTCGTGATCGGTTCCAACGCGACCGCCCGCCACACCGGCGGCGGGTGGAGCGCCGAAGGCAAGCCGCCCTACGAGACCACGCCGCTCGAGGGGATGCAAAAGCTGCTCGGAGAACACGTCGTGATCGAGCACATCCCCGGCCCCTTTGCCGAGTGCTACGAACCGGTGCCGGAACTCGCCATCCAGACGATCGACTCCACCGATCTCGCCCAAGGCGCGGCGGTGCGTGGTTGGACTGCGGAGTATTTCACGTCGTCTGATTTCAACGCCGCGCCGACCGCCCGCGGCTTCGAGCGCCGTCCCGGCCTGGCCACGCACGGGGCCGCGCGCTGGACCGCTGAGATCGTCGCACCGGAGACGGGCGATTACCGGCTGTCCGCGATCCACGATGGTCGTGTGCGGGTGCGGGTGGACGGGGCCGTCGTCCTCGAAGTGGACGCAGGCGGAACGGTGCGACGGAGCGAGGGCTCCGTTCGTCTGGAACAAGGCCGGCTCCATGTTTTCGTCGTTGAATACGAACCGAAGAAGTCGGCCGAAACGCGCTTCGAGTTCGGGTGGCGTTTGCCCTCCCGGGAACCGATCACACTCGAAAAGCTGGCGGCGCACGTGTGCGCGGCGGACGCGGTGGTGTTTTTCACTGGCAACCGGCTTGGCCATGGCCGGGCGCAGGAAGGGGAGGGGGCCGACCGTCCCCACCTGAGTCTTCCCGAGGGCGAGAACGAAGCCATCACGGCGGTTCTGGCCGTCCGTCCCGACGCGGTGATCGTCAACCAAAGCGGATCGCCGGTCGAGATGCCGTGGGTCGAATGGGCGCCCACGTTGGTGCAGTATTGGTTCTGTGGCATGGACGGCGGAAGCGCGCTAGCACGCGTGCTCTTCGGCGACGTCAACCCGTCCGGACGGCTGCCCTTCACGTTTACTCGGAATCTGGCCGATTCGCCGGCGCACGCGTTGGACAACTACGGCCCGGTGCGGGTCGAGTATGCGGAAGGTGTCTTCATCGGATACCGCTGGGATGACTCCAAGGGGTTGGAGCCGTTGTTCCCCTTCGGCCACGGCCTCAGCTATACGCGCTTCAAACTCGGGGCGACGGAAGTATCTGAAAAAAAATTACGCGTCGGAGAGTCGCTGACCGTGCGGGTGCCGGTGACCAATATCGGCGAACGCGCCGGAGCCGAGGTGGTGCAGCTGTATGTGGAAGACGTCGAGGCGAGCGTGCCGCGTCCGCCGCGCGAGTTGAAGGGCTTTGTGAAGCTGTGGCTCGCCCCGGGCGAGACGGGCATGGCGGAGTTTACGCTGACCCCGCGCGACTTCGCTTTCTGGGACATCAAAGGAGCCGGCTGGAAGATCGAGCCCGGCGAGTTCGTCCTCCACGCGGGCACCTCCTCACGGCGGCTTTCTCCCGGGGTGCGGGTGACGATACTCGGCGAGGCCGACGACGCGGGAGAGTAATCGACCGGCCGTTCCTCCGCGTTTAGAGATTGCCTACGCGCCGAGCGACTTTTGGAGAGACCGGCGGGGCAGGGAGATAATGGCGGCTCTCCTTGAACCATGTCAGGCGAGGAGTCATCGCCGCCCCCAAGTCGGCTTCCCAGCGTGACCGCTTCACTACGCCAAAAAGCGGGCCGGAAAGCAGTTAACCACTCCCCACCCGATCCCCGGCCAAGTTTCTTATCAGTCGCCCTCTTTATGCCAGAAAATCAATACCCCTCCGCACCCGCTTCTAACACCACCCGCGCCCTCATTGCCGCCTGCGCCATGCTCGGCTCCGCAGTCAGCGCTCTGGCCGTTGCCCCGCTCTATCAATGGAGCTTCGACAGCGCCGACGGTGCCAATACCGGCACCGGAACCGGTGGAACCCTGGCGCTCAATGTCGGCCTTGTGACGGGAGGCAACGGGTATGCTGCAGGGTCATTTGGCGTTCCCGGCGTCTCTGGACGTGCGGGTGATAAAGCGTTCAACGCCCAAAATTCCTATGACAATTATCATGAGGGCACCAGCTCTAGCCGGATCACCAACGCGGCTGCGGTGAGTAGCCTCGATCTGACCGGCCTCACCCAGTTCACGATTACCATGTGGGTCAAACGAAGCGGCTTTAAAGCCGTCGATCTGCTCAATATCGGCGAACCTTCCCATCCGGGCATCTCCATCGGTCTTGATGGCAATTGGGGCAACGGAATCCTTTTCGGCATCAATGGCCATGTTGTAAATACCGGCGATCTTTGGGGTGCTGGATATAACACAGACTGGGTCTTTCTAGCCATTGCATACAACGGCACCAACACTGTCGGCGGCGCCTGTAATAATGATGCACTCATGAAGGGCATCTACGGAACCACTGGCAATGCGTCAGTTATCACCGGCGGAACGGGCGCCGCTCCCGTTGTCGCGACGGGACTAGGTGTGCATGACGGCACCTATTGGGTTCCTTCGGGGGCTCCCGTCGTCGGTGCTACCGACACACTGTTCCTTGCCAATAGGGGGACCAATACAGATGGGACCGCGAATGGTTTCGACGGCCAAATGGACGACATTCGCATCTACAAGGGCCTGCTTACCCTCTCCGAGATTGAAGCAATTCGCGCTTCGGCAATTCCTGCGCCGCCCGTCTCCGTCTCCGTCTCCGCACCCGCACCTGTCTCTGTCTCCGCCTGCGCATCTGCCTCGACCTCGACCTGTGCCTCCGTCCCTAGCTCAGTTGCCGTCGGTCGAGCGCCGCTGCCTCTGCGCCTCCATCATCGCAACTAAACTCATCCCCTGTTGTTAGCCCCATGCCCGGCCGGATTTCCCGGTCGGGCTTTTACGTTCCACCTTCCCGATGAGCCGACATTTTCCATCGGACAACTCGTCAAAAAGACAGCGCGGCGGTTCTCGCCCGGGGTGCGCGTGACGATGCTAGAAGAGATCGCCGACACGGGCGGGCGATAAATAGGCTTCGGCGGAGCCTGCAGACTTAACCTGCCTCTGGTTCCTTATCTGAACGGTATCAGGTTCGCGTCGTTCGCGTGCGGTCTCCTGATCGGGTGTGTTGGCGGACCCCTATGCTTCCTCGCTCCTTTGGCTTCGGACCAATCCGACGGTTGTTCCGCTCGCACTCCATTTTCGTCCTCGTCGCAGCGCTTATCGGCACGGCGGGAATCGCCACTGCGGCGAACATCACTGAGATCAAAACCTATCAGTCCACCATCAGCACGGATGCGCAAGGCGCACTCGATCTGAAGATGGAGGTGAATTATAACAACGCCGTCTCCAACGCGCCGGTGATGGTGACGACGCATCAGTATTCCGATGATCCAGGCCTTTTCGATATGGTGAGGCCCAATGCCCAGCAGCTTCGAGATCAGGGGTTCTTCGTCATCACGGTCGCGTTGCGCGGGCGCATGGGTTCCGACGGCGTCCGCGACTCCGGCGGGCTCGATATTTACGACATCTTTGACGCCGTGGAGACGGCGAAGGCCCAGTATGGCAGCTTCATCAACCCGAATAACATCAACATCACCGGCTACTCCGGCGGAGGCGGGAACACCATGGCGGCTCTCACGAAATTCCCCGACTACTTCCGCACCGGGGGGGCTTTCTATGGCATGTCGGACTACGGCTACGATTTGACCAATGGCTGGTATAACAATGGCGCCGGCGGCGGCCACAAAACTCAACTTGATACCGACATTGGCAATCCGAACACCCCCACTGCGCTCATCACCTCGCGCTACATGGCGCGGGCATCGAATCTCGCCTCCCGGAACAATCCCTATAGCGAGATTCATTTCTTCGTAAATAGCGACGAACCCACTTGCCCGCCGATCAATGACACGAGCTATCGGAACAACGCGATCGCCGCCGCGAGTTTCACCGGGGAGTTTAGCAAAATCACCATTCACACGGGAACTGCCGGGACTTATCAGGACTTCAACGGCAACGGGATCAACGACAGTAACGAGCAACAATACTGGCCGCACACCACCTTGACGACAGACCAGCAGGCATCGGGCCTGTCGTGGTATCTCAGTCGCGTGCTCAATGGCTCGATCCCGGCCCCCGTGCTGAATGCCAGCGACAACCTGTTTGTCGCCGGCTTCGTTCGCACCAAAAAGTTCAGTTTCTTCGTCGGCGACGGTCAGAACGGCGCGGGCTCCCTCATTTATGCCCTCTCGGCCGGGGTGAAGACCTTCACCTTCCATCTTCTGAGCACCTACGCGGTCACCGGCAAACTCACCGTGGACACGGCCGACATGAGCGGCCAGACGGTCAGCGTGGTGCGCAACGGCGTCGTGACCGCCACCTTCGCCGGCGGCGGCACTTACCAGGTATCGGGGATCGCGGATAACGAGACGGTTCGACTGGTCGCCCCGGGCATCGCCGGTGCGACGACCAATGACGTCCAGTATCTCTCCGGCACCGACAAGGACAACACCGTGCCGTGGGACTTTCGCGTGTCCGCCGGCCGCAATGCCGGCGTCTGGACGACGATTCCCGTGCCGTCCTGCTGGGAGACCAAGGGATTCGGCTCCTACGAATACGGCTACATCAACACCACCGAGTTTGGGGACTACAAAAAAACGTTCACCGTGCCCGCCAACTGGGCCGGCAAGCGCATCTTCCTCGTTTTCGAGGGTTCGATGACCGACACCACTCCGCTCATCAACGGCGTGTCCCCCGGTGGCGGGGGAACGGTGGTTCCGCCCGCGCTGCCCAACGACCGCGCCTTCAACAACAGCGCGTCCACTGGACCCGGGCAGAGCGGAGGCATCGCCCTCAGCGCCACGGGCAATGTGAACCTCGGCACGCTCGCCAGTTTCACGCTGGCGTGCTGGGTAAAGCCCGAGGCGGACTTCAGCACGATGGGCTCCAATAATTACTTCCCGCGACTCATGCAGGTCGGTGCGACCGCCGGCTATGATGGAAGTGGCAATGGTGCATGGCTCTCCGTTTTCAATAACGGGACCACTAGCCGCGCGCTCGAGTTCAAGGCCCCTAGTGTCGATGTGGTCTCGAGCTCCAACGTGCTCAGCGGAAGCGATTGGACCTTCGTGGCGGTGACCTACGATTCCACGCTGAGCTCGAACCAGGTTAAATTTTATGTCGGAAACCGATCCGGTGCCTTGGGGAGCCCGGTGTCCACGGCCACCACCTCGGGTGCGGGATCGGTGCCGTTTGGCACGGCCGCGTTCGCCTATTTTCTGAACCGCAGCAGCGATCGCGGTCGCGCCTTCGACGGCTGGGGCGACGATTTCCGCATCTTCAACGGTGCTCTCACCCAGGTCCAGCTCGAGACCGTGCGCGGGTCCGGCCTCAGTGCCAGCGTCACGCCGCCGACTCCGCTGTATCAGTGGAATTTCAACAACGCCACCAGCGGCACGACCGTTGCACCGGTTGTCGGCACGGGCGGCGTTCTCACTCTGCAAAACTCCGCCGGCACGGCTACGGACCTGTATTCGGCCATCGGCGGCGGCGTCAGCGCGAGTCAGTCCGCGGTCTCGTCGGCGACTCACCAGGGTGCCTTTTACGAATTCAGCTACGACGTGACGGGCAACCTGAACTACGGCGCGAGCAATCTCCTCGAAGTCAACGTGAAGAAAGTCTCCGCGAACGCGTCCGTGAACGATGCCGAGCGGACGGCGGACTACTGGGTGTTTGGTGGCATCTATCGTCCGGTGTATCTCGAGGCCCGGCCCGCCATGAATATCGAGCGCGTCGCCGTCGATCCGAAGGCCAGCGGGCAGATCACCGTGAACACGTTCCTGTCCGGCGTGAGCAGCTCCTGCACCGTGGCCGCGCGGGTGACGGATATGAACAATGTCGCGCTCGGCTCCGAGTTCACCACGACCGCGGCCACCAACGCGACCAGCGCCACGCTTTCCGCCACGCTGCCCACGCCGAACCCGTGGTCGCCCGAGTTTCCGAACCTCTACAAGCTCATCGTCGAGATCCGCGACGGATCGACGGTGCTGTGTTCACGCACGGAGACCATCGGTTTCCGCACGCTCGGTTTCGTGGCGAACAGCGGGTTCACTTTGAACGGGAAGAAGATCGTGATGCGCGGCGTGAACCGGCACGAGTTCTGGCCGACGGACGGACGCACCACCAGCCGCGCGGTGAGCATCGCCGACATCGAGCTGATCAAGAGCATGAACATGAACGCCGTGCGGATGAGCCATTATCCGCCCTCGAAATATTTTCTCGAAGAGTGCGACCGGCTTGGGCTGCTCGTGCTCGACGAACTGGCCGGCTGGCAGGGAGCCTACGACGATGCCATCGGGCCGGGCCTCGTGCGCGAGATGGTGATCCGGGATGTGAACCACCCGTGCATCCTGGCGTGGGACAACGGCAACGAAGGCGGTCACAACGGCACCGTGGACGACGACTTCGGGCTCTGGGATCCCCAGAATCGCAAGGTGCTACACCCGACCAACTGGCCGGGGGACACCACTGCCGGCGTCCGCACGCATCACTACGCCGACTACAACACCTTCATCGGTTATCTCGGCGCGGGCCTGACGGTGTATATGCCCACGGAGATTCAGCACGGGCTTTACGACGGCGGCGCCGGCGCGGGCCTGGCGGATCACTGGAACGCGATGCGCACCGCGCCCAACGGCGGCGGCATGTTCATCTGGGCGCTCCTTGACGAAGGCCTCGTGCGCGACGACCAGAGCGGCGCGATCGACGTGGTGGGTTCCAACGCGCCCGACGGCATCGTTGGCCCGTATCGCGAGAAGGAGGCCAGCTATTACACCGTGAAGGCGCTGTGGAGCCCCGTGCAGATCACCGCGCCCAATCCAGCCACGTTCAGCGGCTCCCTTGCGGTCGAGAACCGGTTCGACTTCACCAATCTCAACCAATGCACGTTCCACTGGGATCTCGGCTGGTTCCCAGACCCCGCTGATTCAACGGCGGTTCAGGACAGCGGCTTCATCGTCGGAGCGAGCAGCACGACTTTCGCCGGGCCTTCGGTCGCCCCCGGCGCGTCGGGCACGCTCGCCCTCGGCCTCCCGGCAAGCCTGACCGCTTTCGATGTGCTGCGCGTGACGGCGAAGGATCCCACCGGGCGCGAGATTTATACGTGGACGTGGCCGTTGCACAGCGTGTCCCAGGTGCACGACCGTCTCGTTCGCGTGCCCGGCGCGGATACCGCCAGCCTTACCCCCAGCGTCAATGGCAGCGTCCTCAGCGTGACCAACGGCACCCGCACGTGGCAGTTTGATCTCACCACCGGGCGTCTAAACGGAGTGACCGTCTCCGGCCAGCCCGTGTCGCTCTCGAACGGGCCGCGCCCCGTGACGGGCACCTGGACCACGTCGAGTGTCACCTACGGGTTCGAGGGCTCGGACTACCTCGTGACCATGAACAACGTGACCTCGGCAACCGACGGCTTTCAGTGGCGTATCCATCCGAACGGCTGGGTGAAACTGAGATACCGCTACACGCTCACCGGCGCGCAGACGTGGCTCGGCGTCACGTTCGACTATCCCGAGGCCAACGTCACCGGCCTGCGGTGGCTGGGGCAGGGGCCGTATCGCGTGTGGAAGAATCGCCTGGAGGGCCAGGAGATCGGGGTGAACTACAAGGCGGCCAACAACACCGCCAACGGAAGTCAGTGGGGTTATCCGGAGTTCCGCGGCTACCATGGCCAGCTTTATTGGGCGCAATTGGGGACGACCCAGCAGCCGATCACCCTGACCACCGACACCTCGAATCTCTTCCTGCGCGTGCTTACGCCGGCCCTCACGCCGCCGAACGATACCGGTCGCACCAACGTGAACCCGACATTTCCCGCCGGCAACCTCTCGCTGCTCCACGCAATCAACGCCATGGGCAATAAATTCCAAGCCCCCGGCGCGACCACCACCGGACCGAGTTCGGCGGACACGAACGCCACGGGCCTCTACGAAGGCGACGTCGATATCTACTTCGGCGCGCTGCCCAACCCAGGCGTGGATCGCGACGGCAACGGCCTGAGCGACTCGTGGGAATTGCAGTATTTCAACACGCTCGGGCACGATGCCAATGCGGATACGAACGGCGACGGCCTGAAACTGTTGCTCAAGAATGCGCTCGATCTGTCCCCCCTCGTGCCGGCTGCGAATTCGCCCCGCCTGCCCGTGATGGTCGCGCCGGGGACGAATTCCATCGTGATGATGGATTACCGCGTGCCGGTAGTCCGGTGGGACGAATTCCTCTACCTGCCGGAGATTTCCGG
>CBRAFO010000100.1:0-13003 GCA_967755175.1 uncultured Opitutaceae bacterium
GCCGCCAGCTCTTCCAGCAGAAAACCTGCGTGAGCTGCCACACCATCCGCGGCCATGAAGGCGCCGGCACCACCGCCCCCGACCTGACCCACGTCGGTGCCCGCACGACCATCGCCGCCGGTCTCCTCGAAAACACCAAGGAAAACCTCCACCGCTGGATCACCCACCCGAACGAGGTGAAACCCGGTAACAAAATGTATGTCGGCGTGCCCATGGCTGGCGGCAGCATCATGACCGGTTACCTCGCCATCAACCCCGAGACCGGCGACTCCACCGGCGTTCACATCACCGTCAATGACGACGAAGCCCACGCGATCGTCGCCTACCTGCACAGCCTTAAGTAATTTTCAAACGACCGCCGCACGCCACCATGTCCGCCCACGCAAAAACTGATTTTATTGGCCACGACGCCGCCGTCGCCGCCGCCGTCCCGGAGAAGCGCTCCTGGCTCCTCACCCGCCCGACTGCCAAGACCGGCATCGTCAGCTGGCTCACCACCGTTGACCACAAGAAGATCGGCATGATGTATGGCATCTCCGCCCTCTTCTTCTTCTTGGTCGGTGGCTTCGAGGCCCTCCTCATCCGCCTCCAGCTCGCGGTTCCTAATAACACGTTCATCTCCCACCAGCTCTACAACGAGCTGTTCACGATGCACGCGACCACGATGATCTTCCTCGCGGTCATGCCCCTCTCGGCGGCGTTCTTCAATTACATGATGCCGCTCCAGATCGGCGCCCGCGACGTCGCCTTCCCGCGACTCAACGGCTTCGCCTTCTGGGTCTTCCTCGTCGGTGCGATCATCCTCAACATCGGCTGGTTCGTTAAATCCGGCGCCCCCGACTCCGGCTGGTTCGGCTACGCCCCGCTCACCTCGCGGGCGTTCTCCAACCAATTCACCAACGACATGTCCACCGACCTCTGGGTCATGGGCCTGCAGATTCTCGGTGTGTCCTCGGTCGTCGGCTCGCTGAACTTCATCGTCACGATCATCAACATGCGCGCCCCCGGCATGACGATGATGCGCCTCCCGGTTTTCACTTGGATGACCCTCGTCACCGCCTTCCTCATCATCCTCTCCTTCCCCGCGATCACCATCGCGCTGGTCGAGCTCATGATGGACCGCTCCTTCGGCACCACCTTCTTTGATATGTCCAACGGCGGCCTGCCCATCCTTTGGCAGCACCTCTTCTGGATCTTCGGCCACCCCGAGGTTTACATCCTCATCCTTCCGGCGATGGGCATCATCTCGGAAATCCTTCCGACCTTCGCGCGCAAGCCGCTCTTCGGTTACCCGATCATCGTCTTCTCGGGTGCGACCATCGGCTTCCTCGGCTTCGGCGTGTGGTCCCACCATATGTTCACGACCGGCATGGGCACCGTTGCCACCGCCGCGTTCTCGCTGATGACCATGGCCATCGCGGTTCCCACCGGCGTTAAGATCTTCAACTGGGTCGGCACCCTCTGGGGCGGTCACTTGCAGATGCGCACGCCCATGATGTTTGCCCTCGGTTTCATCTGGATGTTCATGATGGGCGGCTTCTCCGGCGTGATGCACTCCGCCGCTCCCGCCGACGCTCAGCAGCAGGACAGCTACTTCGTCGTCGCCCACTTCCACTACGTGCTCATCGGCGGCTCGGTCTTCGCCCTCCTCGCCGGCATTCACTACTGGTTCCCCCTCATCTTCGGCCGCAAGGTCTCCGAGTTCTGGGGCAAGCTCTCGTTCTGGGTCATCTTCGTCGGTTTCAACACCACGTTCTTCCCGATGCACTTCCTCGGTCTGAACGGCATGCCCCGCCGCACTGCGGTTTACGACGGCAACATGGGTTGGAACGAAGCCAACCTCATCGCCACCATCGGCGCCATCATCCTCGGCGTGGGCGTGGCCATCTACTTCTCGGTGATGATCTACACTTACTTGAAGGGCGAAAAGACCACGCATGACCAGTGGGATGCCCGCACGCTGGAATGGACCGTTCCCTCCACGCCTCCGCCCGAGCACAACTTCGACGTTATCCCGACCGTCCATGCCCGTGACGCCTTCTGGTATGAGAAGACGCACAAGGACGAAATCGCTGCCGAAAAGGCCGAGCACGCCAAGGCCGAGCAGGATCACGGCGGCATCCACATGCCCAGCCAGTCCTGGTTCCCGATCCTGTCGGCTGTCGGCCTGCTCATCGGTGCGCTCTTCTTCGTGAACCACATCATGATCGGCGCCATCGCTGGCGGCGGTGTCATGTTCTTGGGCGTTTACCTCTGGGCCGCCGAAGGTCCGGGCGGTTACCACATCCACCTCGACGACAAGGACCACTCGAAACACTGATTCCGAAATCGTTCTCGTTCTCTTACTCCTACTCGTTCTCCGGCCCTCGATCGGGGCGATCCGAGAACGAAGAACGAGTAAGAGAACGAGAACGATACGAACGCCCGATCTCTCAGCTCTCAACTTTCAGCTCTCAACTTTCAGCTCTCAACTTTTCGTCTTCCAGCAATGAGCACTCACGCGGCCGCCGGGGCCATCGACCACCACCACGATCACACCACTGCGACGGGTATTCCTAACAAGAAACTCTTCATGTGGGCGTTCCTCGCGTCGGACTGCATGTTCTTCGGCGCGCTCATCTCGACGCACCTGATCTACCGTCTTCACCAGACGCCCAACCAGCCGAACGTCGTCGGCCTGTTCTCGCTCGAGCTCACGTCCTTCTCGACGTTCATCCTGCTCATGTCGTCGCTCCTCATGGCGCTGGCGGTCAACGCCTGTCAAAAGGGCAACGTCCACGCGACGCGCAAGATGCTCCTCGGCACGATCGTCTTCGGTCTGATCTTCCTCACCTGCCAAGTGTATGAGTTCAACCACTTCGTCCACCAGAAGGGCCTCACCCTCAGCAGCAGCATGTTCGGTTCGACCTTCTACACGTTGACCGGCACGCACGGCTGCCACGTCGCCATCGGTGTTCTCTGGCTCACGCTGATGTATATCCGCAGCTTCAAGCCCGCCGACGGCAGCCCGTGGATCTTAAAATCGGTCATTCATCTGATCGTCTTCGCCGTCGTCGCCGTTGCGTCGATCAAGGCGCTCCTCACTGGTGTGCATGCCATCACCGCCCACGGTGCTTCCCGTGAAGCCATCTCCGTGCTGTTTGAACACGACTTCGCGGCCATCGCGGTTGCCGCCATCGGTTTGGTTGCCCTCGTGATGCTCGGCCGCGACACCAAGGCCGTCGAATTCGGCGAGGCCAACGCGATCGATGTCGAGTCGATGGGCCTTTACTGGCACTTCGTTGACATCGTCTGGATCGTGATCTTCACGGCCGTTTACCTGCTCGAATACCTCTGATTCCTCCTCCCATGAGCGCCACCACCCATCCCGTCGCCGAAACCGGCGGCCATCACGAAGCCAGCAAGTTTCACATCTTCGTGCAGCTCGCCATGATCCTCGCCGTCATCACCGGCGTAGAGATCGTCCTGATCTACATCCCGCTGGCGAAATGGCTCATCGTCACGAGCCTCATCACCCTCTCGGCCGTGAAGTTCATGCTGGTTATCTTCATCTTCATGCACCTGAAGTGGGATAAACTTTTCTGCACGATCCTCTTCTTCATCGGCCTCATTCTGGCCGGCGGCACCGTCGCCGCATTGCTCGCTCTGTTCGGTGCCGACGCCTCCAAGCCGCTCACCACGGAAACGAGCGCCATCGACTACGTGGTCCGGACCGCCTGAGCGCCTCGGCGACCACACGAGCAACCACAGAGTTGACGCCCAAAGCGGCCCTTAACCGGGCCGCTTTTTTTGTGGGGTTTTGGTGGGGATTGGTCGAGTGCTTCAGCCGACCACCAACCGCCTCAGCTCCGCCCGGTTAATCTTCCCCTGCGCGTTCCGCGGCCATTCGGCAAACGCGACGTAACGCTTGGGCCGTTTGTAGACCGCCAGGTGAGCGAGCAGATGAATTCCATTCGCTGGGTCGATCATCGACTCTGCGCCGCCCAACCAGCCGTCCTCCGGATAACACGCGACCACGATCTCGCCCCACTCGGCGTCGGGCACGCCGATCACCGCCACGTCTGCAAATCGTCCCGTCGCCCGCAACGCCGCCTCGACCTCGGCTGGATCGACCTTTTCGCCGCCCGTGATGATGAGCGCGTCACGACGCCCCAACACGTGCAAACTCCCGTGGTCATCGAAGCGTCCCAAGTCTTCGGTGAGCCATGCCCCTTCCGGCCGCGACTCCGGCCAGTATCCACGAAACAGGGACGCGCCTTCGATCGCGATCCGTCCCTCGTCGGCCAACGCGATCCACGCATGCGGCAACGGTGATCCACACCCCCGCCCGCCCGCCAGAAACTCCTCCGGGCGCAACGCCGTGACCATCGCCGCCGTCTCGGTCATCCCATACGAAAACGCCAACGGGAGCCGCGCCCGCACTCCCGCCTCGATCAACTCCGGCCAAGCCGGGCCGCCACCGACGAAAATTGCCCGAAAGCCGCGCAACCAGTCCTCGGCTTCACGGTCGCCCAGCAAGCGCTGCAACTGCGTCGGCACGAGCGAAAGAAACCACTCTCCCCCCACCGCTGGCAGCGCCGATCGCTCACCGGCCTCCAGCACCTTCCAACTCCACGGCAGATACGTCCCGCCGGTCAGCACCGTGCGCATCCACGCCATCAACCCGCTCACGTGATGAAGCGGCAGCATCCCAACCACGTTGACCTTGCTGACTTCAAAATGAGCGCAAAACCCAGCTACCGCCGCCGCGATCGTTTCTTCATCGTGCCGCGCCAGCTTGAGGTTACCCGATGAACCGCCGGTCGGGACGCAAAGCCACCCGCGCGCTCCGGCCATTGAACGTTGAGCGTTGGACGTTGAACGTTGGACGTTCACCAACTCGTCAAACTGCGCGCGCTCCCGATTACCCCAGTTGGGATCGGCCAGGAACACGGTGCCACCCGCCGCAACCGCCTCGGCAAACGCACTCATAAAAGCGGCCGGCTCGCGCTCCGACACGACGCTATCGCGCGTTCCCACCGGCGCGCCCGGCGTCGCGCCCAGCGCCGCACCACGCAGCAAACGGCTCAGGTCAGCGCGTTCCATACGGCCTCCGAGTTAAGTCGCTCCACGTCCTCCACCCGGAAAAACGGCGCGGCAAACGGCCCGTTAAACACCGCGTCGCCAAACAACGGCCACACGCCAAACCCGAGCGCCCGCGGCTTCTCCACTCGCCAGGCGAACGCCATTCGCAACGCCGCCCGCGCCGCCACCGCAGTTTCCAGCGCGGACGAAAACACCACATCCGCCTTCGCCGCCGCCAGCCGTGCGAGCACCGGCGCAGGGTCACCGAGCAGCGCCGGCTTCACGACGAACACCCCGCGCCAACCGGATGCCAGCCAGCGCTCGATGTCGCGCGCGCCGACCAACGATTCGTCGAGCGCGAGCGTTGTTGGATAATCTTCCGCCAGCCCGCGCAACACGTCCTCGGTCCGTCGAACAGCGGTCGCGCCCTGCGATGCCTCGGTAAAGCAAGGCTGCTCGATATATTCCACCGGCCGCTCCGCCGCGCGTTCCAACCACCGACACGCCTGGCGGGCATCCCACGCGCCGTTGGCATCCAGACGCAGTTTCGATCCCCTTGGCAGCGCCGCGATCATGTCGTCGAGCAAAGCCAGTTCATCGGCGAGATCGCCCACGCCTACCTTCCATTTAAAGGTGCGAAAGCCCAACTCTGCCTTCGCTGGTATCGCCGCCA
Source organism: uncultured Opitutaceae bacterium (assembly GCA_967755175.1). Classification (GTDB taxonomy): domain Bacteria; phylum Verrucomicrobiota; class Verrucomicrobiia; order Opitutales; family Opitutaceae; genus Rariglobus. Next base: position 5,738 of record CBRAFO010000100.1, read on the forward strand.
GCACCGCGCGCCCCGCCGGTAGCAAAGCCGCTACCGGCAAATAAGCAGGCAATGCAGGCGCGCCTTGAAGTGGCACGGGCATCCTGCCCGTGGGCTCGTCTGATTTCAGAGAATCCCCGACATGGGCGGGACGCCCATGCCACGTTTCAGCCGTCAACGCCCCCGCCACCGCAAACCGCAAGCAGCCCAACCGCTCCGGCACCGCCGCTAGCTGTTCCGGCGAGGTCCATTCGCCGAGATCCGCCAGTGCCGCCTCAATCTCGTCGAGCGACTCCGTGCCGAACCACGGGATCGGCGCCGCTTCGCCCAAACCCGCGCGGCCCGACTCATCCGTGAGCCGCAAGATCACGCCTTCGCGCTCCGCCCACACCCCATGTGCCGTGCGCACAGGCGTGCGGAACGGCAACGAGTAGCGGCGATAAGCAAGATGCAGGCGCATGTCGGCCAGCATCAAACGCCAGGCGCATTAAACCACAAGATCACGGATCGGAGTTTTCCACCCGGGACCAAACTCGAAAAACGATTTGCGCTCCATCCGGATGCGCCTACTACGTTCTCGGCAACTTATGACAAAGGTTGCTACGCCCTTCGCCACTGCCTTCGACGCTGAATTTTATCAGCCGGCTGACGCCTTCTTCCGCGCCAATTTGCCCGTTGCGCTGACTTTCGACGACGTCTCTCTCGCGACCCTCTATTCCGAGATCCTGCCCAAGGATGCCGACACGTCCACGGCCCTCTCCGAAGCGCTGAAACTCTCCATCCCGGTGATCTCGTCCGACATGGACACCGTCACCGAGGCGCGCATGGCCATCGCCATGGCCCTCAACGGCGGTCTCGGCCTGATTCACTACAACATGTCGCCCCGCGACCAGGTGAAGGAAGTCGCCCGCGTCAAACGCCACATCCACGGCCTCATCCAGGACCCGATCACGGTTACGCCCGACCAACACGTCGGCGATGTCCTCGCCCTGATCGAAAACCGTAAGTTCGACTTCCGCACCTTCCCGGTCGTCGATGCGACCGGCAAACTCGTCGGCTTGCTCTCCGGCAGCACCGTGCGCGAACGCTACAAGTCCCGCACCGTCGCCGAGGCGATGACGCCCCGCAGCCAGCTCCTCACCGTCCACGAAAAGGCCTTACAGCCCGACCCCATCAAAGCAGCCGACGCCTTCTTCGGTGAACACGTGGGCATCCACAAGATGCTCGTCGTCGATGACCACGATCACCTCCGCGGCCTCGTAACGTTCTCCGACGTTGACCGCATCCTCTCCGAGTCAAAGTCGCGTCGCAAACCCGCCCGCGATGCCGATTTCCGCCTCGTTGTCGGTGCAGCCATCGCCCCCGTGCGCCTGCCCGACGGCACGCTCGACCGCGACAAGATCATCAGCCACGTCGGCCAGCTCGTGGATGAACACATCGACGCCGTCGCCGTCTCCACCGCACACGGCCACACCGCCGGCGTGGGCGACATCGTCAGCCTCGTGCGCAGCGCCTTTCCCCACCTCACGATCATCGCCGGCAACGTGACCAGCGCTTCGGGTGTCGATTACCTCGGAGCCTGCGGTGCCAGCGCCGTGAAAGTCGGCCAAGGTCCCGGCTCCATCTGCACCACCCGCGTTGTCGCCGGCGTCGGCATTCCGCAGCTCACCGCCCTCTACGTCGCCGCCCAAGGTGCGAAAGCCCGCGGCGTCAAAATCATCGCCGACGGCGGCATCACTAAATCGGGCGACATCGTGAAAGCCCTCACGTTGGCCGATGCGGTTATCCTCGGCGGACTTCTCGCCGGCTGCCGCGAAGCCCCCGGCGAGATCATGGAGATCAACGGAAAGCTCTATAAGCAGTATCGCGGCATGGGTTCGCTCAGCGCGATGAAGGCCGGCAGCGCCGCCCGTTACGGCCACGACAAAAACGACAACGCCCGCAAGCTCACCGCCGAAGGCATTGAGGCGCTCAAGGAAGTCTCCGGTTCGGCCGACGAAGTCCTCGCCACCCTCGTTGGTGGCGTGCAAAGCGGCATGGGTTATCTCGGGGCCAAGAACCTCGCCGCCCTCCGCGAAAAAGCGCGCTACATCCGCGTCTCCCCCGCCGGCCAAAAAGAAGCCGCACCGCACGACGTGGTCGAAATCAAGACCCAGACCAAGGGCTGATCTCGCGTAGTTGCGCATGCGGAAAGCGATCCGGCCCGGACAGGACCGGATTTAAATCTGGAAATCAGGAAAGCAGGAACGAACCCGTTCCCGGCTTTTCCTGATTTCCCGCTTTCCACATTCAACTCGGTTGTCCGTTCACGTCAGGGAGCCCCGTCCTTCCGGATTCCTGATTTCCTGAGTTCCAGATTAATAAATTCATCAGGATCGCTCCTGAATTCAGCGCCTAAAGTTGAGCGTTGAACCACCGCCTCTTGCCCGCTTTCTTCGCCCGTTCGCCATGTCCCTCCTTCCCTTTTCCAGCCAGCTCATCGCAGACGTCGGAATTTCCCTCGGTGACGAGGGCAAAGGCCGACTGATTCCCGAAGTCGTTCACGAGCTGCGGGACACCGGCACCCCGGTCACCACCGTCCTCAAGGTCAATGGCGGGGCCAACTCCGGCCACACGGCCGCCGGCATCAAGCTCAACCTCCTCCCCTCTGGTGTCGTCGAGAAATGCATCTCGCACCTCGCCATCGGCGCCGGTGTCGTCGCTGACCCCCGCAAGGCGTGGTGGGAAGCCATGCCCCTCGAAAAGAAGGGTTACAACGTCCTCGCCCGTCTCGTGATCGACGAGCGCACCCTCGTCTCCGACCTCACCCACCGCCTGCTCGACCTCGCGTGGGAAGACTACCGCGTCAACGTCCTCCACGAAGAGCCCCGTGGATCCACCGGTCGCGGCATCACCCCGGCCTACCTCGACGAAGTCGGCCAGTGGCAGATCACCTACGCCGACTTCCTCGGCAGCCGCGAAGCCTACGCCAAGAAACTCGCCCAGCGCGCCGACCGCGCCCTCGCCACCATCCAGCACGTCTGCCGCGTGAGCGCCGAGACGTTTGCCGGCTTCTTCGACAAGCTCGGAGCCGCCGAACTGCGCGCCAATACCGAGGCCCTCGAACTCGGCGTGTTTACCAAAGAGGAGTTCGATTTCACGACCTTCCGCGGCACCACGCCGTTTTCGATCAACCTCGCCGCCCTCACCGAAACCTACTGGCAGGCCGGCCAACGCCTCGCCAAAAACATCGGCGAAGTCCGCGAACTCATTCTCAAAGAAGTTCGCGCCGGCCACACCATCATCGGCGAATTCGGCCAGGCCTACTGGCTCGACAAGCGCCACGGCTTCTCGCCCAACGTCACCGCGTCGCACACCTTCACCCCCGAGTTCTTCGAGAGCGCCGGCATCCCGGTTCAGGCGATCCACACCTTCGGCGTGGCCAAGGCCTACGACACCAAGGTCGGCACTCACGTCTTCATCACGCAAATGGACGAAGCGCACCCGCTCTCCGCGTTGCTCAAGCAGCTCGAATTCGGCACCTCCACCGGCCGCCAGCGCATGGTCGGCTGGTATGACGCCGTGGAAAAAGGCGACGCCCTCCGCTACGGCGGTTTCCAAGACGTCATGATTAACAAACTCGACGCCCTCACCCACCGCGGTGCGTGGAACTCCGAATTGCTCATCTGCGCCGCCTACGAGGATGCCTCCGGCAAGCGCTACCACCACGTCCCGCGCAACGACACGATTCGCAAGGCGCTCAAGCCCGTTTACACGAAACACGCCGGCTGGACTGAAGACGTGTCGCAAGTCCGCCATTTCTCCGACCTACCGCTCAACGCACAGCGTTATGTGGCCGCGATGGTGCGATCGCTCCTCGACGTGGCTTTCCATGGCGAGCCGCTCCCGAGCGCCGACAAGCTCCCCAACCTGCGCTACCTCGGCGTCGGCCCCGAGCCGTCCCAGATCATCAAAGACGTCCCCGCCACGTCGGAGCTGATCAAGCTGGTCTAAGCAAAGGCGGCCCAAAACCCGGCTCGACTCAATGTCGAGCCTTACAAATTTCCGTCCTGTAGGCCTCACCTCGCGTGAGGCCGCTCCGTCTTTAGGCATTCCGCCCCGCGGCCTCCTCCAGCGTCCGCATCGCCTGCCGGGCATTTATCGCGGAACAAACGAGTAGCGCCACCCGTCGCACCTTTCGCGAGCGACTGTCGGAGCAGGAGGAAAGCAGCGAGTCCTTCCGGTTTCCACGGTTGACCGCTCCCAAGCCTCTCCTACGTTGAGGGAAATTTCTCTCGCTTCCGCACACTCTGCCCAACCCATGACGTTCCGCCGTCTCTGCCTCCTCGGCTCCTTTGCCGCTCTTCTCCCGCTAGCCGCTTTTGCGCAGACGCCGACGCCGGCGGCACCCGCCCTGCCAGAGAAGGTTTCCGACAATCTTTCCCTGCGTTTCGCCAATGGCCTCGTCGCCGTGGCCGAAGACAAGGTCATCACGGTGGATGACTTGCGCCGAGAGATCGCCCCTCGCATTCCCGCCCTCCAGCGCTCCGCTCGTAACGAGAAGGAATTCAACGAGCGCCTCGAAGCCCTTCAGGACGAGATCATCCAAGAGATGATCGACCGCATCCTCATCGTTAAGGAGTTCAAAAAGGACGAGAAGCGAAAGGTCCCGGAAAGCTACATCAACAACGCCATCGCCGAGGAGCAGATCCGCCGCTTCGACGGTGACCGCTCCAAGTTCCTCGCTTACCTGCGCAGCAGCGGCCTCACCTATCGCGACTACCGCAAGAAGGTCGAAGACGACATGATCTACGACTACATGCGCAGCCAGCAGCGCAAGAACCAGAACATCGTCAGTCCGGCGCGCGTCGAAGCGTTCTACAACGAGAACAAGGACCGGTTCTTCCAAGACGACCAAGTCCACATGCGCCTGCTCTCGCTCAACCGCCAGCCCGGCGAGACCGATGACCAACTTCTCGAACGCGCCAGCAAGGTCACCGCCCGGATCAAGGCCGGCGAAAAGTTTGAAGACCTCGCCCGCGAGCTCAGCCAAGACTCCAAGCGCGCCAAGGGTGGCGACTGGGGCTGGCAGCCTCGCGCCGACCTGAAGCCCGAGTTCAGCAAGCCGCTCTTCCTCCTCGAAAAAGGTCAGGCCACCGATCCGATCGTCGCCCCTGAAGCGGTTTACATTCTCTACGTCGAAGACCGCAAATTCGCCGGCGTGCAGTCCCTCGCCGACGTGCGCGAGCAGATCGAAAAGATCCTCGTCAACCAGATGGCCAAGGAAGCCGAGGCCCGCTGGATCGAGCGCCTGCGCCGCAACGCCTACGTCAAAATCTACTGAGCAAGTTTACTGAGCCAAGCGCTCGGTTACCCGACAGCTCGCCGGCTCCCTGACAGGAGCCGGCTTTTTTGTGTTTCAAGAAACCATCGCCGCCCCCCACCGAAAGCCGACCAGAAAACCACTCGCTCACGCTCGTAGCTACTCGCCCGCGTAGCTACGAGTGTGAGCGAGTGGAGATTCGCCCCGACCGCCAAGCCCGCAGCGTTACTTCTGCGCTGCCTTGATCTGCTCGGTGATCTGAATCGCCACTTCGAGGGCAGTCTTGCCCAACGAGGCGCCGACCTTCGGCTGCGTGCGCTCGGCCACGCTTTGCGTGAAGTGCATCAGCTCCAGCTTCAGCGGTTCATCTTTCTCGATGGGAATATCCTGCACCGGGATCGAGCTGGAGTCGCCCGCTTTGGCCAGACCGACCTTGAGCTTCACACCGTAGGCAATGAGGTCGTTCTTTTTAACGAGGTGGCCCTTCTGGTTCATGAAATCGAGCGAGAGATAGGCGTTGTCCTGGAAGATGCGGATCTCGCGGTTTTTTTTGAGGCTCATGCGGCTGGCGCTGAGGTTGGCCACGCAACCGCTCTCAAACTCGATGCGGGCGTTGGCGATGTCCTCGGTTTTCGAGAGCACGTTGATGCCCACGCTGTCGATTTTACGGATGGGCGACTTCACCAGCGCGAGCACGATGCCGATGTCGTGGATCATCAGGTCGAGCACCACGCCGACCTCGGTGCCGCGCGGCGTGTAGGGCGCGAGACGCTCGGCGGTGATGTAACCGGGGCGGTCGATGTGTTTCTCCATGAAACTCATGACCGGGTTAAAATGTTCGATGTGTCCGACCTGCACGATGCAACCGTTGGCCTGCGCGGCGGCCAGCACGCGCTCGGCTTCGGCCAGCGTGGCGGTGATGGGCTTTTCAATGAGCAGGTGGCACTTCTTGGCGAGGAGCGGGAGTGCCACGAGTTCATGTTTGTCGGTGGGCACGACCACGGAGATCGCATCGCACGCCTCTCCGAGTTCCTCGATGGTGGCGAAGCGACGGCAGTTGTGGCGCTCGCAGATCTCTTTGGCGCGCTCGTCGCTCGCCTCATAAATACCCATGAACTCGACGTTGGGCAGCGACGCGTAAATGCGCGCATGGTGCTGACCGAGCGAGCCGACGCCGGCGACGCCGCATTTGATCTTGGGCTTGGAGGAAGAGAAGAGGCTCACGGGTGTAGAGGGTTAACCAAAAAGAAATCGCGTTTATTGCAGCGCTCCGTCGCGCATGAAAAGCGTGCGGCTCGTGCGACTGGCATGGGCGGCGTTGTGCGTAACGAGGACGAGCGCGATGCGCTGTTCGGCACAGAGGCTGAGCAACAGATCGATGATCGAATCGCCCGTCTTCTCGTCGAGATTGCCGGTGGGCTCGTCGGCAAGGATGAGGCGCGGCGAGTTCATCAGCGCGCGCGCCACGGCCACGCGCTGACGTTCACCGCCGGAGAGCTGCGACGGCAAATGGTGCGAGCGCTCGGCCAAGCCCACGCGGGCCAGCAGGTCGCGAGCGCGCTTTCGCTCGGCCGAGCCGACCTTGCCCGCCACGCGCGCCGCCATGAGCACGTTGCCCAACGCGTCGAGCTCGGGGATCAGGTAAAACGACTGGAACACCATGCCGAGGAAACGCGCACGGCGGGCGGCGCCGGTGTCGAGTCCCCCTTCCCAATGAACGGTGCCCGCGTCGGGCGCATCAAGGCCGGCGAGCAGGTGAAGCAGGGTCGATTTGCCGGAGCCGGATTCGCCGCGGATGGAAACGCTTTCGCCCTCGCCTACGGTGAGACTCACCCCATGCAACACCTCCAGCCGGCGCTCGCCGCTGAGGTAGGTTTTGTGCAGCCCGGAGGCTTCGAGGATGAGGTCACTCATGGCTTCGCCTCCGTGGTGTAGGAGCCTGCTTGCAGGCGATTTCCGAGCGTGGGAGCGAGCTTGCTCGCGAG
>CBRAFO010000101.1:0-12942 GCA_967755175.1 uncultured Opitutaceae bacterium
ACTCGATATACGTCTTCAACAAAGCCGTGCCACCCGAGTAAACCCCGTATGCAGGAAATGCCATCGAACAGGGATATGCAACCGGCACTATCACCAGCATCAACAGAGCCAGAGATAGCTTTTTTACGGGCAAAAAAAGTCGGGGAACGTATCAACTGACACCAGGCTCGAATTCGGGAAGGTGTGGGCGGCGCCCCCGCCGGCCAAAGGACGGCAAACGACTCCCCTGAATGATTGGCCAACGGAGAGTGTGAGCAGGCGCGGGGTTGATCCCGCCTGCTTAACTCACCCCTTGGCCGGCGGGGGCGCCGCCCACACTTTTGGCGCTTCGCGCCAGACATACTCGCCTTCCTTCAACCCCGCCTTCGCCGGGTTCGCGCGAATGTAGTCTCTCAACTTCTCCAACTGGACTTCGCTGCGCTCGAGGTGATCGAAGGACTCGTCCATCCACACAGTGCCCTTCCGGCCAAGCACCGCGTTGATGCGCCGCGCCGAGCAGGACTTCCATGCGGCCACAATCTCGCCACACGCATGGCTACCGATCGGCTGCACCAGCGCATGCACGTGATTGGACATCACCACGTAATCGCCCAACAAATACTCCTCTCCATCGAAATGCTGGAGCGTCGCTACCACCGCCTGCGCGCACTCCGCCCTCTGCAACCAGCACGCTCCGTGTCCGGCATCCAGCCAGGTTTCGCGCCGTGCCGAAAAGCGCCGACCAACAACAGCGGGTTTACTTGCCCGATAGCACCCCCGGCAGGGACGCCTCGAAGGCCTTCAATTGGCTGGGCGTCACGCCCGGCTGATGACGGAGGATGGACAGAATGTGCGACTTGGAGGCTTCCATATCCCACGAGTCGTCGGCCTTGATGCGGTGCACGCTGCCGATCAGACCCAACGCGTTGTCACGCTTGTCACAGATGAGAATCTTGATCGCGGTCGAGTAAAACTTCTGACCAGTCGAATCCACCGACTCCTGAAGGCGAACCACCGGAGCGTGGGTTTCGAACAGATGAGTCTCGGCGGCGTAGAACGCCTCAGCCAGCCGAGCGGGGAATAAATCAAAATCGTTTTTCCCAAGCACCTCCGCCTCCGTGCGACCGAGGTGAGCCAAGTGAGCACGGTTGCTAAAAACGAACCGCCCCTCGGCGTCTTTGATAAACACCAGATCGCGAACCTCATCGAGGATCGTAAGCAACGGACCGCCGCGTTGCGTTTTCACATAGGACGCCAAATCGTAGGAATCGATTTTAATCATGGGGTAGAAGGGGTTGAAGCAAGGTGTTAGTAGTAGCGAAGAGCCTGAAATCCAAGCGGGTAAACCAGCATTGGCACGATTTGGTAAGAGTTCTGATGGGCCTAAATAGAAATGAGGCCGGACATCTGAGTCCTACTTCGTGACGACCGCGGGAGGCACATCCACCGCGAGCTGGCTCATAATCAACTCACTCACCCGCGCCAGCCCCGTGCGGGCGAGCTGGCTGGCAGGATGAAGATCCTGGGCGGCGAGGTATTGGGTGAGGCTGGCGGCGTAGCGTTGATCCGTCTCATAGCGCTTTGCCTGATCGAGGCGGCCGATAAACTCAGCCACGCGGGGCGCGAGTTGGGCCATGCGCTGATTCAGCACCACATCATTGGGTGCAAAGGTCGCCGCAGAGGCCAAGGCTTCCCACGCCGAAAACGCGTTGTTCTGCGCGAGGAGTTCTTCCGCTTGCGCCAAGTAAATCTCCACGCGAGCCATGCGATCGATCACGCCCTTGAGCTTGGCGCCACGCACATTGTCGCTGAGGAACGCGGCCGCGAGTTCGGCACGGCGGTCGTAGATACGACGGAAGTCGTCGCGTTTGAATGCCTCGTCAAACAGAACGGCCGCTTGCGTGCCGAGATCGGCCTGCGAGGCCATGTTCTCGGTGTAGTTCTTGATCGCGGGGTTGAGAGGCCACAGCTGAGCGGCCTTCTCAATGAACTCTTGGGCGCGATTATAGTCTCCGCTGGCGGTCGCCTGCTGGGCGGCATTGAGGGCGAGCGTGCTCATGCGCTGGGTGGAGCGCACGGCGGCACTGACTTCTTGGGAGCGAAAATCCTTGGTCAGCAAACCAATCTCGCCGGCGAGGGCGAGAACCGCGTCGAAGTCGCGCAGGTCGGCGAGCTTCTTGGCCTCATCGATCTTGCGGTAAATCGTGAGCAACACTTCTTTCCGCTCGGGCTCGAGTTGGGTGACCGCCGGCAAGTATTCACCCATGAAAAAGGTTTCCTGCAGGCGTTCGAGGGCACCGATCTTGCGACCGTCGTCGTAGTTGGCACGCACGGAGATCATGCCGTTGTTGACGTCGTTGATCGCCTCACGAGAGAGGAACTCGATCGTCTCGACGGTCATGGCGAGATCGGTCGAGGGGAGAAAGGTCGAGAGTTCCTTTTTGCCCACTTCGAGGTTTTGGTGGGAGCCTTTAAAAATGTAGCGATAGAAACTGGACGCGATCAGCGCGTGCTGGAAGCGGCGCTGAAGAAACAAGCTCATGATCTGGCTCTGAAACTGGAGCTTGGCCTGAGTCACCGAAAGCAGTCCGGCCGCTTCGAGGGACTTGATCTTGGCCTCGGTCTCGGCGAGTTCGCGGGCTCGGTATACCTGGCCTAAAGGCCCCGTGAGGGTGCCGCTGCCCACCACCGAGCTCGGCTGGCCCGAACTATTACTGCTCCCTTTATTTCCTTTGCTGCCGCCTTTGATCGTGCCTGTCGTGTCGCCGGAGCTGACCGAAGCGGAACCATTGGTGCTCCCACTGGAGTTGTTGGAGCTGGAGTTGTTGTCGGAAGAACCGGTATTGAGCCCGCCGAGTAGGGCCGCACTGGAAACCGTGTCAGCCACACCCTTCCCCGATTGGGAAGCGAGAGCATCGCCCGCGTAAACCACGCTGGCCGATTGTTGGCGGCGAATGCGATCAAGCTCGGTTTGGGTAACGCTGAACGCCTGCTTTTCATCGCGGATGCGCCAGGCGTTAAAAATCTGGTTAGCCACGCCGAGGCTGTTGCCGCCGTCGGAATCATATTCGGCGGCACGATAGAGAAGCTTCCAAGCCGCGACCACGCTGTCCTGCGAGCCATCGGCGGTGCGGGTCGAGAGGAGCTTAAAAATCTCATCCAACGTTGTGGCGTAGAGATCCTGGTCACGCGTCGGAGGCAGCGAAAGGTAACGCTCAAAACGTCCGCGGAAGACGCGGAACTGGCCGACGTCGTAGGTGTGCCCCTTCCACGTCATCGCACCGGTCTCGGGATTGATCGAATCCGAGTCGGCATCGAACGCCTTATTAATGATCTGCAGGAGCGTGCCGCTCTCCATGCTATTGATGTTAACCGCACGGGCTTGGGACTCGTTCGCTCCGGCGCGCGTATCGGGACGAGTCTCGGTGGCTTTGCTCGCGGCCGCAGTGGCCGGTCCGGAGACACCCGAAGTGCTACCGGTGCTGCCCGTGGTTCCGGAAGTTCCCGTGCCGCCGGGGGTGCTGCTGCCAAAAGGATCAGACTGGCCGTGCGAGATCGAGGCGGCCGCAGTCAGGGCGAGAAGAAGAGTGATGCGGCGCATGGTCAGAGTTTTTGAAGACGCTCAACGTAAAGGAGCCCGCCTTTGCGAACGGTGACCTCGAACCGATAACGCTGCGCAACCAGCAAGTTGGCCTTCATCGAATCCGCGATGAACACCGGCAGGCGTGCGTCGCCCCGAAGCGTGCGCACGGAGATGAGGCGGCCCACGCCCTCACGCCAGTTAAGCTGCGCGTCGATCTCGGCTTCGAGTTCATAGCGGTTGCCCTGAAGGTTGTCGGGGGCGGAGAGAAAGGCGTGCACCGGAAAGGGTTCGCCAGAACGTCCGCAGCCGGACGCGAGTAAAAGGAAGGCGGACATGGCCGCCGGCATCAAATAACGGGTCGCGAAACGCATCGACGGCAACGGCATGGGGTGGGTCGGAAAGGTCACGGCCAGCACTTTTTCTGGCAACCCCAAAACACGAGCACCGCCCCGATGAGCAGATGAGCGCCGAGCACGGCCACGGAAATCTCGGGTGTCGATAACCAGCCTTTGTCCAACATCACGACCGCGTCATAAAAGCGCGAATCGGTCATGGCCATGAGGTAGCCCGACCAGCCCCAATACGTCGCGATGAACGGCCTCACCGTCCACACCAACGCCGCGGGCAACGCCAACACCACGCCCGACAACGGCAGTTGAAAGCCGACCAGATAGATCGAGAGCAGAGACGCCTTGTCCGGTGACGACAACATGGCCGACAGACCGAGACACACCACGCTCATCGAGGCGCCGGTCGCGCTAAGAACCGCGAGCTGCGCGCCCCACCCGCCCGGGAACTCACATAGTATCTTCACGAACACGGTCATCCACGCACCTTGGGCCGCGCCCAAGAGCGCCGTGTAGATGAGCTTCGACCACGCATACGCCATCGGACGCAGGCCCGACATGCGTTCCTTCTCGTAGAGCGCGCGTTCCGCCGCGATCTCACGCGCACCGTTGTTGCTGCCCATCAGGCACAGCAGGATCACTTGAAAAATAATCAGGCCCGACACGAGCGTGGCCGTCTCCGCCGCCGACTGCCGGTAGGCCGCACGCGCCTGCAACGTCTCTAGAAAACCACCCGTATTTTCCAGCGCCAGTCCCTTCATCTGAGGCAACCCGCCGAGCGCGAAAATCACCACGAGGCATGGAAACCCAAACGTGATCGCCAGCGTGAGCACCAAGTAGCCGCGATCACGCACCAGCAATCGCCAGCGGCGCGCGAGCAACGTGAAAAACTGCGACATCGCCGAAGGCCGCTCGGGCGCACGACGACCGCCCGGCACGGTCGGCTCGGGTAACGCGGACCAAGCAGAGCTTGAGGCCTCACGCTCAACGGCAACGGCCGCCCAACGCTCCTGCCAATAACCCCGCGATTGCTCGCTCAAGCGGTCGTAGAGTTCCAACGCGTCGGCGATGGCGAAGTGTTCCAGCATCGCCACGAGCGGTCCTTGCCAGACGACCGAACCCTCGAAGACGACCGTGACCGTGTCGAACTGGGAAAGCTTCGCGAGATTGTGAATCACACACACCACCGTCTTGGCGCGCTGTTCAACCAAGGCACGCAACACGGCGATGATCTGATCCTCCGAGCGCGGATCGAGTCCGCTGGTCACCTCGTCGCACAACAAGCAGGACGGATCCGTGGTGAGTTCAAGTGCGAGCCCGAGACGGCGCAACTGACCGCCACTGAGCTTTTCCACCAACGTGCCGCCGCGTTCGGAGAGACCGACCAATTGCAGCAACTCGGTGTTGCGCGCGACCAGCGTGGCGTCGTCGGTTTTCTGATACAACTTGAGCGCACAACCCACGGCCTCCGCCACGGTGAGCTTGCCATGCGCGATGCTGAACTGCGGAGCAAACGCTACCTCACGCAGCAACTCCTCTCGCGATGCCAGCGCGCGTCCGTGCAGCCATACCTCGCCCTCGGACGGGAGGATATCGAGTATGCCCTTGAGCAGAGTCGTCTTGCCGCAGCCCGAGGGTCCGATCAAGGCGTGCAGCCCTCCGGCGGGAAATTGAGCGGTGGCGCCATGAACAAGCGCGGGCGCGCCGGAACGGGGTCGAACGGTGAGGTTGCGGCAGGCGAGCATAAGCGGTGCGTTCTTATGGCGGTCGCCTCGGCTGTGGGCCAAGCCTCATCTGATAATGAGTGGATTTTATTAACCTCTGCTGTCGCGAGGGGTGTTTCGCAGTCGCCGAACTTGCTTCGCGTCAACCCCCGCCATTATTCGTGCTCACTCATGAACGAGGAGTTTTGGGTTCTACTCGCGGCCGTGTTACCAAGTCTGCTCTGCCTCTGGGGCAGCCTGCGGTTGCGGCGGCGCCATCGCCTCTTTCACGACCTGCCCACCTCTAAAGTCCACGGCGTGTTCATCGGCCTCGTCGAGCTCCAAGGCACCGCCGAAAGCGAAGAGCCCTTCAGCAGCTACCTCGCGAATGCCGTGTGCGTTCACTACTCATGGCATGTCGATGAACGCTGGTCGCGCACGGTGACGGAGACCCACACCGACGATAAAGGTAACACGCAGACCACCACCCGCACGGAGAGCGGTTGGGAAACCGTGGCGAAGGGCGGAGAAAGCGCGCCATTTTTCGTGAGGGACGATACGGGCGCGATCCTCGTGCGACCCGCCGGAGCCAAGATCGAGCCGGTGGAGTTTTTCGAAAAAACCGTCCCACGCTCGGCTGCGCTTTATTATCAAAAAGGCCCGCCGAAAGCGGTCGGCGACTCCGACCACGTGCGCCGCTTTGTCGAGACCGGCATCCCGCTGCATGCGCCTCTTTACATCGTGGGACCCGCGCGTGAACGCGCCGATGTCGTCGCCCCCGAAATCGCCGCGAGCCGGGACGCCGCCGAGTTCCTCATCTCGACCCGCACCGCCGAAAAAGTGAGCTCCAGCCTCGCCCGCTGGTCTTGGTTTTGGTGGGCGCTGGGCCTGCTCATCGCCAGCACGCCGATTCTTCTCGTGGTGTTCGTGACCGAGTCGCCCCTCCTACCGGCCTTTGGCTACACGCTTTTTCCTCCCATGGGTTATCTGACCGCTTGGGCGGCATGCTGGGTGTGGATGGTCTACAACAGCCTTGTGGGGTTGCGCGAACGCGTCCGGCAAGGCTGGTCGCTCATCGAGGTGCAGCTCAAACGCCGCCACGATCTCATTCCGCGCCTGGCGAGTGCCGTGGCTGCATTGGGCTCACACGAAAAAGAGGTGCAAACCGCACTGGCTGCGTTGCGCGAGCAAACCACCGCCACTCCGCCCGGCGTGAGCGGTCCGGATTTTGCCGGCCTCGCGGAGCAGGTGCGCGTCGTGATGGAGAAATATCCGCAGCTCGTCGCCCAGCCCGCGTTCGCCACGTTGCACGGACAACTCGTCGAGACCGAGCAACGCATCGCCCTCGCTCGCGGTTATTACAACGACATCGCCACACAGTTTGCCACGCGTCTTGAACTCGTGCCCGACCGTTGGGTGGCCGGACTCGGCGGACTGCGACCCGAACCTCTGCTCGCGGCGGCCGGTTTCGAACGCGCCGCTGTTCCAATGAAGCTGACCGAGTGATTGCCTCAACGGGCCCCATCGCGACTTGCCGCCTCAGCTCCCTGCACCTACTTCAGATCCCCCTGTGGCCAAACCCATTTATCTTATCGTCGCCTGCTCCGAGAACCGCGTGATCGGTCGTCGCGGCGGCCTGCCATGGTCCATCCCCGAAGACACGCAGTTTTTCCTGAATCAAACCCGTGGCCACACGGTGATCATGGGTTCGCATTCGTTCGGTGAATGGCCGAGTTGTGTGAAAGGACGCGATGTCATCGTGATCACGCACGAACCCGAAAAAATCCCGTCCGGAGTGCACGCCGTTCGCAGCCTCGCGGAAGCCATTGCCATCGCCCAAACCCTGCCCGGCGACATTTACCTGTGCGGCGGGCAACGCGTTTACGAAGAGGGCCTCGCTATCGGCGACCGCCTCTACCTCACGCTCGTCCATGCAACGATTGACGATGGCGACACGTTTTTCCCCGACTGGCGGCGGCAGTTCCCTCGCGAAATCGCCCGGCGTGAAAGCAGCGATGCCGCGTGGCGCTACACGTTTCTAACCCTAGAACGATAATCACAGGAAGACCCGACCAACACGCTGGTCGGGTCTTCGCCACCGCGCCACATCAACCGTCGATCAAGCCAACGCGGCCGAGAGCAACGGCGCGGGGCGGCCGAACTTCGCCTCATATTCGCGCATCGTCGGCCGCAGGCGCACCTCGACCTTGGTCGCATGATGCGCCGCGATACTCGACAACGCGTGCTCCAGAAACGGGTTCATGAAACGCTCCAGCGTGGTTCGCGCAAAACCCTCTGGATCGTCCACCCGGCCGACGAGCACCGGGACAATCTCCTCGTCCAGCACCCGCCGTAGCCACGCGCCAATTTCCGGATCCTGCACGGCTTCGCGCACCGTCTTGAAGCCACGCGGCATCGCCCACGCCACCAACGCGGTGTGCGCGCCGTTAAGGATGCGCACCTTTCTCAAGTAATACGGACTGATGTCCGCCGCCGTCACGATGGCCGGATGGACAAACGGTGCCGCCCCCGCCGTCTCCATCGCCCAGAAGGCAAACGGTTCCGCCGAGATCAGGAGCGGATCATCGGCCAGCGCCGGATGATCCTTCGGCGTGCCCGGCACGATGCAGTCAACCAGCGTGTTGATCCAGCGGCACTCGGTGGCGATCCACGCCAATAGTTCAGCTGGTGCGCCCCACGCCCTCGCTTGTTGTTTAACCAAGGCGCGCAACTTCGTCGCGTTCTGCTCGTGCAGTTCGCAGGGTAGCACAGTCAGGCCGGGACGGCCCGCCGTCCAACGCGTCCAAAGCACGTCGGCGAGTTTGGCCGGGAATGACTCGGGTGTGCCCGTGCCACGCGGTGCTTCGGAGAAAGCCAATGCGTAGCCGGCCTCCGTAGTGTTCGCCACAACGATACGCAGGTCGGACGAAGCCGCCACGGCCAGCACCTCGGGCCAGGCGGTCGCCGCGACGAGCGCGCGGCTGATCGACGTAACCGGTTCGAGACGGTCCACGACCTTGCCGTCCGCAAAGCCGCGAATGGCGACTTGGTAACGGCAGCCACGCGCGTTGAGCGAATCGCCGCGGCCGGCGCTGGTGGACTGCACCACAACGATGCGCCCGACGGGCGACGAGGTGCGGTTGACCTGCTCGACAAAAAGATCGGCGAACGCGCGCAAGAAATTGCCCGCACCGAATTGGAGAATGGTTTCTTTCATGAGGATGACAAAGTTGAGGGATGAGAGTTGAAGGTTGAGAGTCCGGAGCTCGGAAGCTCTCAACTTCTCATCGCTCAACTCTCAACTGATCACAGCGTCACGCCGTCTTTCCAGAGGGTGATTTCGCGGAAGCCGTTGATCTCGTTCCGGGCCAGGCGTTCGCCCGAGGCGGTGGCCACGACCGTCTTGATGAGCTCGCGCGCCACATCGTCGATGCTCGTGCCGGGCGTGAGCACCGGGCTGGCGTCGAAGTCGATCCAGCCCTTCTTGCGTTCGGCGAGATCGTGATTGGAGGCGATTTTGATTGTGGGCACGGGCACGCCGAGCGGTGTGCCGCGTCCGGTCGTGAAGAGAATCGCGTGAGCACCCGCCGCAGCCATCGCCGTGCACGAGACGCCGTCGTTACCGGGTGCGTTGACGAGGCAGAGTCCGCCGAGTCCGGGCTTGGCGCGCTCACCGTAACCGGCGATCTGCGCGACCGAGGCGCGTCCGCCTTTTTGCACGCAGCCGAGAGATTTGTCCTCGAGCGTGGTGATGCCGCCGGCGCGGTTGCCAGGCGATGGATTCTCGCCGATGGGCTCGTTGTGCGAACGGAAGTAATCTTTGAAACCGTTGATCATCGCGAGGCCTTGATCGAAGACCTCCTGCGAAACTGCGCGTGAAAGCAGCGGTTCTTCGGCGCCGAACATCTCCGGCACCTCGGTGAGAATGGCAGTGCCGCCGCTGGCGGTGAGCCAGTCGGAAACGCGTCCGACGAGCGGGTTGGCGGTGATACCCGAAAAGCCGTCGCTGCCGCCGCACTTCATGCCGAGGACGAGCGAAGAAACCGGGATGGGCTCGCGTTTGAACTGGCCGGCGTAGGCGGCGAGTTGTTCGAGGCGCACGAGGCCTTCCTCGATTTCGTCGGCGACTTCCTGCGCATTGAAAAACTGAATGCGACCGGGCTCGGTTGCGCCGATCTGCTCAAGCTGGGCGCGCATCTGGTTATTCTCACAACCGAGTCCTAGAACGAGCACCGCAGCGGCATTCGGGTGGCGGGCGAGACCGGCCAGAATCTTCTGCGTGTGAGCAAGATCGTCGCCGAGTTGGGAGCATCCGTAGGGATGGCTGAACGATTGGACGCCATCGATGCCGGTGCCGGGACGAACAAACTTTTCGGTGGCGAGGCGGGCGATGCGTTCGGCGGGCACGTTCACGCAGGCGACCGTGTTGATGATCCAGATTTCGTTGCGCGTGCCGACCGAGCCATTGGGGCGGCGGTAGCCAAGGAAGGTCGCCGGCCCGAGCGAGGCGGCGGACGGATCGGCCGGGATCGACGGCGCACCCGAATAAGCCAGCGCCGTGTCGGCGCCGAGGCCGCTGCGGACGTTGTGCTCGTGCACGTGTTCGCCGGCGGCGATGTCGCGCGTGGCGAGGCCGATGGCGAAACCGTATTTGCGGATGACCTCACCCGAGGCGATGGCGCGCAGGGCGATCTTGTGGCCGGCGGGCACATCGGTCGCGAGCGGGCCGGTGGGCAGCACCGTTCCGGCCGCAAGGGCCTGACGGGTGACGGCGACATTGTCGGCCGGGTTGATCTGCAAGAGTAGGCTCATGGGAAGATATTCACACACGTGTGTGAAGTCAGAGACTATTTGGGCTGAGCGAGCGGTTGTCTAGCGGGAATCGAGCGCCCGGATCGACGCCTCGGATCGATGTAGGGTCGCCGCTTGCCGGCGGACCGGATTGCAGGCGTGCGCACGTCCCACCGGCCCGGACGCGAGGTCCGGCCCTACACTCGGACCACGGATGGGAATCGAGTTCCTGGCTCGACGTAGGGTCGCCGCTTGTCGGCGGACCGGGTCGCAGGCGTGCGCACGCCCCACGGCCCGGACGCAAGGTCCGGCCCTACACTCCGGTGGAGGCACGCACGATCAGGCTCGGGGACAGGGGCTTGGAACCGCTCTTAGACGTCTCTTTATCTCCGAGCAGAACCTCCAGAGCCTTCACCATCAGTGCGTCCGATTGGTGATCGATCGTCGTAAGCGTGGGGCGGCAGTGTTCGGCGATGTCGAGGTTGTCGAAACCCGTGATCGCGCAGTCTTCCGGGACGCGCCAGCCAGCTTCTTGCAAACGCGTCATCGCACCGATGGCCACGCGGTCATTGAGTGCGAGGATCGCGGTCGGTTTAAAGCCATCGTCCAGCAACTCCTCGGCGAGCTGGCGTCCGTGGGAGTAGTCTTGGGCCGACGAGTCCTCATGTGCCCACACGCGCACGTCCGCGGGCTCGGCGAGGTGGTGTTTGCGGAAGGCCGCTCGCAGCCCGCGCCAACGATCCGGATAGAGCGTGCGTCGGATTCCTAGCAGCGCGATGCGGCGGTGTCCGCGCTCCACGAGATGGTTCACGAGGAGTTTCATCGCCAGCGCCCGGTCCATGGCCACCGCCGGTCGCAACGACTCGGTCAACGGGTCCACGTGCACGATGTTGATATTCGTGCCTGCGAGCAGAGCGTCGAACGCGTCGGACGATGGCAGCTGCGAATACACGGTGACGATGCCGTCCACACGCATGTTGACGAAATGCGCGATCACCTCGCGCTCGGCCTGCGGTTCGCCATGGGTAAGCTCGATCAGCCCGCGCAATCCACGTTCGCGCAGCAGGCGGTGAAGGATGGAGATTTTCTTAACGAGCACGGGGCTTTCGAGTTCGTTGAAACACACGCCGATCGTGCCGGTGCGGCCGCCTTGCAGACCACGGGCCAGCGCGCTGGGGACAAAGTTAAGCGCCTGCGCGGCTTCCTCAACGCGGCGGCGTGTCTCGGGCTTGACCGCCGGGTGACCGTTGAGCGCGCGCGACACCGTCCAGCGCGAGAGCTTTAAATGCTCAGCCAGTTGCGCGGTCGAATGGATGGACGGCGTCGCCTTGGCCATGGTGTTTACGGCGCGACTTCGAACCAGAACGGTGCGAACACCTCGCGGCCGGCGAGCTTCACCTGCGCCCAAATCACATACATGCCCGCGTTCGGAATCGTGATCTTGAACGTGAGCGTGGGCTTCGTGGCGTCGGGCGGCGGCGTGAGGGAAACTTCCTTCGGATGCAGGTGCGCGAAGCCGCTTTGGCCGGCGTCGAAGGCGACCAAGTGCGCGTAAGCCGCCATCACCGGCTCCATCGGGACGGGGCCGCCATCGGAACGCGTAATCGTGAACGCGAGTTCGGCGGCCTTGCCGGCGTGCATGGGCGCGGAGGGAGTGAGTTTAAAGTGATAGCCGTCCACCTCGGCATCCCACGAGAGAGCGTGGGTATTAACGGTGTCTGCGGTATTAACCTTAACCGCCACCTCGCCGGTTACGGGCAGGTCGGCGCCGGCGTAGAGACTGCGTCCGGTCGGCACGGGCACAAAGTCGGCGAACACGCGGTAGGTGCCCGTGAGCCGTGGCGTAAACGCAAAGGTCCACTCGCCGTCTTTCGCGCCGGGCTCGGGGTGCATATGTTGGTAATCGTGCAGCGTGGGATCGACCACCAGCAGGTGAAGCTTGCGGGTGTGCTGCACGAGCAAGTCGGCCGGGCCGACCGGTTTTCCGGTCATCGTGGCGAGTGCCAACGTGAGGTGTGATTCGCGTCCCGATGCCGCCGGGATGTCGCCGCGCAATGTCATCGTCACGGGCGAACGCGCAGTGGTTACGACGACGAATTGCGGGTTCGCCGGGTCGCACAGTTCGACCATGCCCTGCCCGCGCGTGTTGAAATCAACTTGGTGCAGATTCGTGCCAGTCGGCAGCAGGCGAAAGCCGATGTAGAGCGCGATGGCGGCGACCGTGATCAGCACGATTTGCCGCCGCTGGGTCCGCGTAACCATAGCCTCGTTACCTCGGCTGCTACCGGGGCTGCTACCCGTTTTCTGAGGGTGTGTGCGGGGAGTGGCGCTCATCACGAGGTCGCCTTTTTCATCTTCCCCACAAACTCCTCGGGCGACCACTGGCTGCCGTCGGCGCGCCAGATGATTTTGCCCTGCGCATTGATGAGCAGCGTGGAGACGGTGTGCTTGAGAATGCTGCCATCGAAATCGGCGATGACGCCGAACTGGGTAAGCAGGTCTTTAATCGCGCTCTCGGGGCCGGTGAGAAACGAGAAGT
>CBRAFO010000102.1:0-12870 GCA_967755175.1 uncultured Opitutaceae bacterium
GGCCTATAAAGATTACATGGGCCGGACCAAAAACTTCGTCCCGTTTCTGTTCTGAACGGGCCTGCGATATGAGGGAGCGGCGACGTCCTCGTCGCCGCTCCTTTTTACCTCGTGGCGGAGACGCCGGTTCAAACCGCTTTGAGCAGCTTGCGGAAGAAAGCGCGCTCTTTGTTGGAGAGGTCCAGCAGCAGGTCGTGCAACCCGCGGAGGTTCATCTCGCTGCGGCCTTTGTTGATGCGGGCGGCTTGAACGGCGAAATCGCGCCACTCGTCGCCGATCGCGGTCAGCTCCATGGAGAGGCGTTGTAGCTCGGGCAGCGCGAGGCGGTCGCTCGCCTCCTGCAAGAACGCCGCGTAGAGGAAACGGAAGCCTGCGCCGCCGGTGCCGATTTCTTCCTGCATGCGCACGATGTGGCCGACGAAACGGCGCGTGTATTCGGGGTCTTTTTCGGCGGGGAGCTTGAGGACGCGGCGGCCCAGCAGCGCGATGCCCGAACAGCCGAGGAACGGCAGAAAGGCGTGCAGCATGATGTGGCAGTTTTTGCGAATCGCCGCGCGCAGCATGGGCGTCGGATCGACGGGCGGCAGCGGGCGATCGAAGTAGTAAAGCAGGCCTTTGGGTGCGAGGGCGCCACGGACAAAACGCGCGCGTTGGAGGTCGCGCGCCGGGCAACGCGTGACCGAGCCAAACACCGGGTCGCTCACCAGGTAGTCGTTACCTTCGCGACCATACACGAGCAGGTTGTGCGCGTTGAAATGAAAGCGCATGTTGACCGGGAAATAGGGCAGGAAAAACACCGAGCCCTGAAGCCCGACCACGCGGCCTTGGTCGAGGAGTTCGTCGAGGCGGCGACGGCCTTCGGCGGGGGCGCGGAACGTTTCAAAGCGGAGCGGAAGATCCAGTTTGCTCTTCAGGCCCTTGAGAATGTGGCGCGGCAGCATCCGGTAGCCGATGAGCGGAAGATTGTTGATCTTCACCAGCGGGATATAGGCAAACGCGAGCGCGGAGCTCAGGCCGAAAGCCATCGCCTCGCTGATGGGCACGCCTTCATGGCGTAGCAGTGAAGTGATCACGCCGCTCTCGCAGTGCGCGGATTGAAGGTGCTGGAAGACGGGTGGGGTGGACACGGGAGTGGCGGC
The DNA here is from genome assembly GCA_967755175.1 of uncultured Opitutaceae bacterium. Classification (GTDB taxonomy): domain Bacteria; phylum Verrucomicrobiota; class Verrucomicrobiia; order Opitutales; family Opitutaceae; genus Rariglobus. The sequence goes on from CBRAFO010000102.1 coordinate 1,140, forward strand.
AGGCGCGAGCATGAGATCAGTCCAAGGTTTTTAGCTGCTCCGGGGCGAGGCCCATGGCCTCGGCGTAGCGGGTGAGCAGGGCCGGGGTGAGCCGGGCAAAGTGAACGGGGCGCAGGTGGCGGCGGACGCGCCAGCGCCAGATACCCGTCGCCTGCGAGAGCGTGAGCACGTCCATGCGTTGGCGAAACATGTGGTATTCCATCGGGCTGGTTTCGCCCCGGCGCGCGCGGTCGAGGGCGTCGTCGGCGAGTTTTTCGAACCAGTGCACGGCTTCCTCGGTGACGGTGACCTCGGCTTCGGAGCCGCCGGACTGCGCGATGTGGTAACGCCCGTCGGGATGGACAACGTAAACCGCCTTGCGCTGGCCTTCGAAGAGCGGGTTGCTGCGGTCGGGAACGTCTTCGGGGCGCATTAGACGACGGTCAGGTGCATGAACGCGCTGCTGAAACGGCCCGACTCGGGAACGAAGCAGAGCAGTCGCTGGCCGGTTTCGAGACGACCGCTGCGGAAGAGTTCGTCGATCATCACGTAGATGGAGGCCGAGCCCGTGTTGCCGTAGCGAGAGAGGTTGGTGAACCAGCGGTCTTCCGGGATGGCCAGGCCGATGCGTTCGAGTCCGGCGCGGATCGGTGCGCGGAAGTATTCCGAAGACATGTGCGGGAGAAACCAATCGACCTGATCCGCCTGAAGACCGCGGCGCGCCATGATCCGGGCGAGGGGTTTTTCGAGACAGTGGGCGACGACCTCGGCGTTGAGCAGGCGGACGTCCTGTTTGACCGCGAGAATGGATTGCCGGCCGAGTTCCTCGTGGGAAAAGGACGTCCAGCCGGAGAGCGAGCCGTCGGCGTTTTTAGCGGCGCCGGAATACATGCACACGGGCATCTCGTGGGCTTGGGAGGAGAGGTCCATCCAGTCGATGCGCAGGCTGTGGCCGGAGGCGGCGGGGGTGCCTTGGAGGAGCAACGCGCCGGCGGCGTCGGAGAGCATCCAGCGGAGGAAATCTTTTTCGAAGGCGAGCTCGGGGGACGCTTCGAGGGCTTCGACTTGGCGGCTGGTTTCGGCTTCGTAACACGTGGAGCGCAGCCGGAGGGAGGACGTCTCGGAGCCGGTCGCGACGGCGGAGGCGTGTTCGCCGGAACGCACGGCCAGCCATGCGTATTTCAGGGCGGTCATGCCGGCCATGCAGATGCCGGCCATACCGGTTACTTCGCAGGCGGGAGAGCCGAGTTCGCCATGCACCATCACGCCGTGATTGGGCAGGATCTGGTCGGGGGAGGCGGTGCCGGTGCTGAGGCAGGTGATGTCTTCGAGGCTGAAACCCTCGCCAACGAGTTCGCGCACGGCCTGCGCGGTGAGCTGGGCATTGGTGTAGCGCGTTTCACCGGTCGCGGGGTCGATCACGTAATGGCGGGATTTGATGCCATTGCTCCGCAGCGTAATGCGACGTGCGCGTGAGGGGTGATCGCCGACCATGCCGAGGACGTGTTCCATCTGCTCGTTCCCAACGGGGGCGAGCGGCATAAAGGCGGAGGTGCGGGTAATGAAAACGTCCTTACTCATCAAAAGAGAGGTGCAGGCGCGAGGTGTCGGAGCCGGAGGGTTGTTCGAAGTGGTGTTGGAGAGAGGCGAGACGTTGCTTAAAGAGCGGACGGAGCGCGGCTTTTAGAAGCAGGGAGAGTGGAACCACCGTAAGGATGAGGACGACTAGAAAAAGTAGATAAAATGCGAGAGCAACGCGGCGCACCGGAGTGCCGGGCCGGCCGAGGGCGCGGAGCATCGATGCCCATAGACGAAAGCTGCGAATGCCGACGCGTTCGCTGGAGGCCAGACCGGCGTCCACCGCGCAGGCACCGAGGCCGTGGAGCATCGGGCGATGGAGTGTTTCCTGGTCGGCGCGCAGGGCTTGGCGCAGGGCGAGACCGAAGCGTCGGCAGGCGTGAATCTGCGACGGGGCGACGCCGGCGGCGGGGAATTTCCAGAAGGCGTTTTTGCGTCCGGTGAGCATCCAACGAGGCGTGGTGACGAAGCTCGCGAGCGCGCTGCCTTGATCAACGAGGGCAACGTGGTCGTAGTGCTCTGCACCGGCGGCGAGCAAGAGGGCTTTGATGCGCTCTTGAGCCATGACCCACATGTTCCGGCAGGCGGTGACGGTGACGACCGGGCGACCGCGCAGCAGGCGCCGGCCGACATCGCTGGTCAAAAACGCGGTGAGCGCGGGAGGCGGGGAGAGAAACCAGACGGGGTAGCCGAGGATCACGAGGTCGAACTCGGTCTCGGGATTGACGCACAGCGGACGAAGTGGCGGTGCATCACCGGCGACCGTTTCGGGAAACGTGTCGAGGAACTGCCAGAACGGCCAGGGGAAGGGCGCGGCGGGAACGGGCTGGAGCGTCTCGCGGTGGACGGTGAATTCGTCACTCGCCTCCAGCAGCGGACCGAGCAGCCGGTCCATCACGGCGGTGAGCTGCCCCGTCTGGCTGTATTCGATGACGAGGATGTTTTTCACGCGACGCAGCGAAGGGCTTAGGCCGCGGGGCGTCGGAGAACGTGGCAGACATTGCTGCCACCGAAACCACTGCTGTTATTAAGCACCACGCCCGGCGCAACCGCCACGGTATCACGCGGGAGATTCAGCCCTTCGCACACGGGATCGACGGTTTCGAGGTGCGGGTTGCCCGGCATGAAACCTTCGCGAAGCGCCAGCGCGCAGAAACCGGCTTCCATCGCCCCGGCCATGGAGAGGCCGTGTCCGGTGAGTCCCTTGGTGGAGCTGACGACCGGGCGAGCGCCGGCGGCGGTGAACACGGCGCGGAGCGCGTGCGCCTCGGCTCGGTCGCCAACCGGTGTGGAGGTGGCGTGGGCGTTGACGTAGTCGATCTGCGCTGGTTCGACACCGGCGTCACGCAAGGCGCGTCGCATGGCCTCGCGCAAGCCGGCGCCCTCGGGGTGCGAGGTGGCCACGCTGTGGCCGTCGGATGCCTGACCCCATCCGAGCACTTCCGCGTAGGCGTGGGCATGGGCGCCGCGTTCGCGGGCGAGGGATGCTTCTTCCAAGATGAGGACCACCGCGCCGCCGGTGCCGACGAAACCATCGCGGGCGACATCGAAGGGGCGCGAGGCGCTCGCCGGATCGGCGTTGACCGAGAGGGCGCGCATCGGGCCGAAGGGCAGGAGGGTGTCGGCGTTGAGGTCCTCGGCACCGACCACGATCATGCGGCGCTGGCGTCCGAGGCGGATCTCGTCAGTCGCGTAGCCGATGGCGTGGCTGGACGAGGCGCAGGCGGAGACAAAACCCGCGACGGCACCGGTGATGCCGTAATGCGCGGCAAAGTTGAAGTTGAGCGTGCCGGCGATGGAGCTGACCACGCCCATGGGATTGCCGCGCTCGAAGCGGTTGGCGTGCGCTTGCGCCAAGTTGTGGTGCAGCATGAACGCCGAGCCGGCGGAGGCGCAGAACAACCCGGTCTCGCCGTTGTTCAGATCGGCTTTGGTCAGTCCGGCATCGGCCAACGCCTGCTCGATCGCGCAGAATGCATACACGCCGTGAGGAGCGAGGCTGCGGAGAGTTTCGCGCGGGAGGTCGTAGCGCGCGGGCCAGGTCCAGTCGCGCCAGCTGGCCGAATCGACAAAGAAGTCACGCACCGGCGCAGTGACCGTGATGGGCACGCGTGGGTTGTCGCACAGTGGGTTTACCGCCATGCCGTGCCGGCCGGCGCGCAGGCTGGCGGAGACGGACGCCGCGTCGTTGCCGATGCTGGTGATGAAGCCGAGACCGGTGATTAAGACGGAGCGTGACAAGGGCGGAGAGTTGGGGTGGGAACCGGTGGTGGTCGCGACGGCGAATCAGGCCGACCGGGTGGAGTCCACCTTGGCGCGAATGAAGATGCGCAACTCGCCCACCGTGCCGATGCTCATCAGTTCATCGTTGGTGATGGAAACGCGGTAAAGGTCCTCAAAGAAGAAGACGATTTCGGCGAGGGCGAGGGAGTCGAAGCCGAGGTCGCCGATCAGGCGGGCCGAGTCGGGCAACCCGGCGGCTTCGTCGGCCCGCAGGTGGGCGGGCTGGTGGTCGCGGACTACCGCGACCACGACCACGTCGAGTGCGTCCACGTCACCGGTGGCCAGAAAGCGTTCGTGCGCGGCGCGGACGGCGGCGGAAAACTTGGCCAGAGCGTTCGCGGACTTCGGCGCGGGTTTTGACGTGGATGCGGGCGTGAGGTTTTCAGCCATAGTTAATAAAAGCGGGGGAGAATTAAGGGACCTTGGCCGGCGCGATGGCGATATGCTTTTTTGACAAGGGGACTGACGCAACCGAGGGGTTCAACTCACGTATTTCTGGACGATGGGGATGCGGCGGCCGACGCCGAAAGCGAGCGGCGTGATCTTCAGGCCGGGGGCCATCTGCTTCCGCTTGTATTCGTTGAGGTCCACCTTGCGGGCGATGTCGTTGACGACCGTCTCGACAAAGCCGTGCGCCACCAAGTCGCGCCTCGACAGGCCTTCCTCGACGTAACCTTTCAGAATGGCGTCGAGCACGTCGTAGGGCGGCAGGCTGTCCTGATCGACCTGACCGGGGCGCAATTCGGCGCTCGGGGGCTTTTCGATGGTGTTGACCGGGATGATTTCGCGGTCGCGGTTGATCCAACGGCAGAGGTCGTAAACCTGCGTCTTGAAGACGTCGCTGATGACGGCGAGGCCGCCGCACATGTCTCCGTAGAGCGTGCAATAGCCCACGGCCACCTCGCTCTTGTTACCGGTGGTGAGGAGGAGCGCGCCGAATTTATTGGAGAGCGCCATCATCAAAACGCCACGCACGCGGGCCTGAATGTTTTCCTCGGTGACGTCGCGGGTGCGGCCGGCGAAGACCGGGCCAAGAGCGGTCTCGGCGGCGGCCACGGTGTTGGAGATGGCGATGGTCTCGAAACGGATGCCGAGATTGCGGGCGAGGTCGCGGGCATCGTCGCGGGAATGCTGCGACGAGATGGCGGAAGGCAGGGAAACGCCGATGACGTTATCTGCGCCCAACGCTTCGACGGCGAGTTCGGCGACGATGGCGGAGTCGATGCCGCCGGAGAGGGCGATCAGGGCTTTTTTAAAACTGCTTTTGTGCGCGTAGTCGCGCAGGCCGAGGACGAGGGCGGCGTGGATGTCGGCGAGTTCGCTGAGCTGGCTGGCGGGGGTGGAAACCGGGGCGAGCGCGGAGTCGGGTTGCTGGCGCTCGCGGCTACGTTCGGAGGCGAAGGCAACGTCGACAACGCGGGAGGCGGATTCGAAGGCGGGGAGGGTGGCGGTGACTTGGCCGTCGGCGCTGGCGACGAGGCTGCGGCCGTCGAAGATCAACTCGTCGTTACCACCGACGGCGTTGACGTAAACCACGGGGCAACCGAGCTGGCGGGCGGCGTCGGTGACGAGCTGGGTGCGCACGTGGCCCTTGCCGTGATGCCACGGGCTGGCGGAGAGGTTGACCATCAAGTCGAGCTGCTGGGTCGCGAGCCAGTGAAGCGGCTGAAAATGATAGAGGTTGCGCGGAGCGAGCTGCGGGTGCGTCCAGATGTCTTCGCAGATGGTGATGCCGATCTTTTTGCCGTGGAGCGTGACGATGGTGGGCGGAGTGGCGGCGGGCTCGAAGTAGCGGTCCTCGTCGAAGACGTCGTAGGTGGGCAGGAGGCATTTGTGGGCGACGCTGACCACGCGGCCCTGTTGGCAAAACGCGGCGGCATTGAAGAAGCGGCGGCCTGCGGGCGCGGGGTTGGTGGCGACCGTGCCGATGAGGGCGGGAACGTCGCCGATCTGGGCGGCGATGTCGGCGAGGGTTGCCTCGATGTCGGGAACGAAGCTGCGCTTAAAAAGCAGATCGCGGGGCGGGTAGCCGCAGATCACGAGCTCAGGGAAGACGACCAGTTCGGCGCCTTGGGAGACGAGCGAATGATAGGCGTCAAGGATGAGCCGGCGGTTTCCGGGAAGGTCTCCGACGGTGGTGTTGAGCTGGGCGAGGCCGATGCGCATGAGCGGTGAGAAAGGCGGCACGATTAAGGCATGCCGGCGTTCTGACAACTCGCAAGGCGGGCTGATTTGACGCCCCTTGCCGTCGAGGCGGGTTTCCTCACTCAGGTCGTCAGGGGTTCACCCGCGCGACTACGGCGATCGCTTCCTGTCGTTTGCCGCCGGAGCGCCGGGCGACCGGAACCAGTCCGGGGAGGCTATCCGGCCGCACCGCGCAGGAAACCTGGTCCATGCCCAACGCCGCCGCCGCCCGGAAAAATGCCCGCAACAGTCCGAGCACGCCAGCGAGCGGCAGATCCTTCACGTCCGGATTGCGTGCGAGCACTTCAAGGTAGGCTTTCCCCAACTGCTCACGGCCTAGCAACACCGCGGCCGGCTGATCGGGATCTCCCGCGAAGAATGAAAGCCCGGGATCGAAGCCGCCCGCCACGCCCGGCCGGCATGGCACCACTCGTTCGGGCGTTAACAGAGTGGTCGCGGCGCAGATTTTTTTGACGCGTTCGAGGTTTGCCTGGCCGATGGGCGATATGGGCAACGGTGTGAGGGCGATGATCTGGCTGCCACGGTCCTCCAGGTTCACGAGCGCCGCGCCCACCGGAACTTCCCAGACTTCTTCCCGGGATAGCTCCTCGAATCCTTTGCGCAACGCCAGCGCGGCGAGAGCCTTGTCCGGGACCACGGTCATGACCAACCGAGGGACCGTTGATTGGCGCGCTGCCGTCAATGCCGCGTCCAGGAGGGCTTCGGCCGCCGGTCGATCCTGCCAGGCCGCCCGCACTTCCCATGCGAGTCGCAACTCAGGGACGGTGGGGGCGCCCGGTTTGGGGGCGGGCGACGTTTCCGTCAGGATGGCGACGCCCACGATCCGCTCCGGTTCTCCGGCTTCGATTACCCAACGCCCGAGGGCGCGGGCGGACGCGAGCGGCGTCCAAACATTGAAGTGTTTGCCAAGGCGGACCGCTTCGTCCGGCCACGGCGGGCGCACGGTCCAGGCTGTCGATTCAGGCTTGGGCATGGTGGGGGGCGGTGTGGCCACTCGGTGGTGCCCGATGATGACACAAATCGGATCGGATGGCGGTGCATAGGGCTGCGGGGCGTTTGATCCAGCCGGCGCCAATAAACTCTAGCAGGTGCGTTACCTGTTGTTCCGGCTCGGCCAGCAAGGTGTCGAAGTTGAGTTCAATCAGTCGCAGATTGGATTGTCGCCGCGCCCATGTCAGGGTGTCTTCGATGTGTCGTTCCAACTCCGCCGCTTCGATGCGGCCCGGCTCGCCTCCCGATGCAGCGATCATCCGCTCCTGCGAGGCGAGGATGGCGCGTGCGTCGCGGCGCATGAAGACGACCGTGTAGGTCCGACTGGCCGGCAGGTGCTCTAGCAGCGGGGACACGAGCTTCACCACCTTGCCCTCCGCCCGCGTAATCAGGTCGGGCTGGGTGGCGAGGCGTTTGGCGGGCTCCCATTCGAAGTAGCCCAACGGGTTGCTGGCATCCGCCGCACGCACGCCATCGGTGAGCACGGGCACGCCCGCGAGCGCCAGCATGCGCATCATCATCGAGGTGCCCGAGCGGGGCGCGCCCGAAACCACGAGGATCGGCGGATGCGAGGCCGGAGTGGTCGTGGGAACGGCGACCGGTGCCGTTTGCCGCGCCGCGTGCCGGGTCTCCCGCAGCGTGCGCTCGCGTGCGCGCATCTCGGTGCGCCAGGCGGCGCGTTGCCGGGCGGCGCGGGTCAGTGTCTCCCAGTCGGGCGGCGCGGGCGAGCGGCCGGTTTCCCGAGAGCGCGTGATTTCGTCCAGCAATAGCCGGGCGCCAGTGGAAACCGGATCAAGTGCCAACGCCCGCCGCGTGGCCGCCAGCGCCTCTTCGTGGCGGCCGGTCAGCAGACACGCCTGGCCCAGGCCCAGGTGGAGGGTCACGCGGTTGGGCGCCTCGGGAAGCGCGGCCGCGAAGGCGACGCGCGCCTCTTCGTTGCGGCCCGCGCGCAACAGGGTGAGACGTCGCAGGCCGCCGCAATGCGCGGACAACTCGGTCGCCTCCATCCGGTCGATCATTTTCAGGGCCTGGGGAAAACGTCGGCGGGCGATCAGCAATTGAGCGTGCAACAACAGCGCGCGCGGTTGTTCCTCTCCGTGGTCGAAGAAGGGTTGCAGGGCGCGTTCGGCTTCGTCGTTTAGGCCAAGGTCCATCAGGCAAAGACCCAGCTCGACTGCGCGGGTGGGCGACTCCGGTTCGGCCAAGGCCGCCGCGTGCAGGTGGGGCAGGGCGTCCTCGGGGCGACCGAGGTCTCGCAGGGCGGTGCCGAGGTAGGCGCGATTCTCATCCGCCACGCGTTGCCCGCCTTCGCGGCCTTGCAGCGCCGCCGGGTCAACATAGCCCAACTCGATGAACCGCCGGGTCAGCCGGCGTGCTTCGTCCGCCTCGGGTGCGAGCGGTCGTGCCGCGGGCGGGGCGACCGTGGCGGGCTGGTCCTCCCATGAAGGCACGGTGGCGGCGTCGGGCGCGGTGACAAACATCTCGGCCAGCACGCGGCCCGGCATGTCCGCTCCGATGGGCAGTCCCATCCAAGCGAGCACGGTCGGGGCGATGTCGTGCGGGCGCACGCCGGCAAAGCGTCCGCCGCCCGCCACGCCCGGTCCGTGCGCGACCACGATGCCCTCGCGCCGATGCCAGGCGGCGAGACTGGCGTCGGCTTGCGGCGTGCGAGCGGGCCGGGCCGCGCCGGTCGTGAACCCGTGATCGGACACCAGCAGCACCTTTGTATCCGGCGCGCAGTGACGCAGCAGGTCGCCGAGCAGCGCGTCTTGCACGCGGTAGGCGGCGCTCACCACGTCCTTGTAACGCGCATAGTCGCGCACGGTCACCCGCGGATGGCGCGGCGGATGATACATGACGAATTCATGGCAGATGAGGTCCAGAAAGTGGAAATAGACCGCGCAAAAATCCGGTTGTCCGCGACCGACGAGGGCGATGGTCGCGTTTTGCAACGTGTAGAGTTGCGCCAGTCGTTGCATCAACCGGTTCAACGCGGGATCGGGCTCCGTCGTTCCGGCCTGAAGCGCGGGCACGAACAGGCCGAGCAAGCCCGGATCGACCTCTTCTGGGCGCAGGCGCAAGTCGGCCAGTTCTTCCGCCAGCGCGGGCGGATACACGCTGCCGGGCGCCACCGGCCAGGGGACGGACGGGTTGGCGGGCGCATGGCCGAACGCGTCGGAGACGAACGCCCCGTGGAGCGCCTCCGCTGGCGACGAGCCCATCCAGCCGACGACGGCGGCGCGGCCGCCCTGCTCGGACACGAGATTCCAGAGCGCCTTGGTGCGGCGGCTGGCGGTGCCCACGGCGCGGGCTTCGCCGGTGTGCGGATCGACTTCCGCGAACCCATGCACGCCGTGCCGGTCCGGAAGGTGGCCGGTGGCGATGGTGGTCCACAACATCGGCGACAAAAACGGCGCGAAGCTGGTCAGGTCGCCTGAGACTCCGCCCCGCACCAACGACGAGAGGCAGGGCATGAGCCCCGCCTCCATGAGAGGACGGGCGATGGACCAGTCCGCACCATCCCAGCCAACCAGAAGAACCTTGGACGATTGCAAACGCGGGCGGGCGCTTAGGCGGCTTTGGCGTCCGCGAGTTTTTGACGCCGACGTTTCCAGACCGCAGCCGAACCGGCGAGCAGCGCGGCGGCCGCTGCGGTGGTGGCGGGCTCGGGGATGGCGGATGTCTGGCCGACCAGAATACTCGCGCCGGACGTCTCGTAAGCCCACTCGGTCACCGTGCCGGTGAGTGTCGTGTCGGCACCGCTCCGGGTAACACTCATCCAGCCATACACCGTGCTGCCGTCTGTCAGAGAAAAACCATAGTAGTGCTGGCCGTCTTGAACCGAGACGAATCCCCCCGAAAATGAGCTACTGGAACCGATTTCGTCGTTAAGGGCGCTTTCGGGGGTGAGCGCCGCACCGGTAAGCGGGGTGATTCCGACGGGCTTGAAGTTATTGGTCGAGTCGATGTTCAGGGTGAAGTCGTTGACCGGATCGACGGCGAAATCATAGGTGATCGGACCGGTGCCGCCTCCGACCGGCGTGTTGTTATAAACAACCGAGGCGGACAGGGACCCTGCTGAGGTAAACGCCAAGCCGGCGGCCAACGGACGAAGCAAACGGGGTGAAAGCGAATTCCCGTTCCGAGTCGAGGGGGTGCTCATGCGAGGAGTCCGGTGATGAAGCGGACTCAGTTCAATGTTAATGTGTGTCAACTGGCGTGTGGGCCGAGGTCGGTCATACGAACACCACCGGCACCCGGGTGAGCGAGCGCAGGGTATTCCCGCCGCCAAAGCTGGGGCTGCCGCTCAAGCGCATCGCTGGGAGTCGAATGAACTCTCGCAGCGCGATCGTGCCCTTGAGCCGCGCGAGGCTGGCGCCCAAGCAGGCGTGAATACCGTCGCTGAATGCGAGGTGGGGACACGGCGTGCGTCCGAGGTTCAGGCGGTGCGGATCGGTGAAAACCGCGGGATCGCGATTGGCGGCTTCGAGCACGGCGGTGACCCGCTGGCCTTGGGATACGAAGCGCTCGCATACCTCGGTGTCGTCAACCGCTTGGCGGATCACCAATCCGACCGGAGTCGTGTAGCGTAGCAACTCCTCGATCGCCTCGGTGTCGGACACCTCGCCACGCCGCCAGCGTTCCCGTTCCGCGTCGTTTGTCAGCAGGGCCAGCATGGACCGGCCAAGAAAGGTCGTTGTGGTATCGAGGCCGACGATGAAGAGAAAAAACACCCTCGCCGCCACCGTCCGGTCGTCAAGGGCTGGAGCCTCGCCGTCGGCCAATTCCAACATGCGGGAGATGCCGTCGTCGCGTGGGGATCGACGCCGTTCCCTGCACAGGCCGGCAAGGTGGTCGAGGGCTTGGGCGGTGCGCGAGTTCAGCTCCACGAGCTGATCCTCGATCATGATTCGTTCCAATAGGAGCGACTGTCCTTCCGCGCAATCGACCAGATAGTCCATCTCGTCGGCCGGCACGCCGAGCAGGCTGCCCATGAAGCGCGACGGCACGGCGTGCGCAAAATCGTTAACCAGATCCCCGCCGCCCTCGCGCCGAAGGTGTGCGCTGTGTTCCGCGACGAGTGACTCGATCAGCGGCGCCATCTCCGACACCGACCGCTGGTTCAATACCCGGCCCAGAAAACGTCGTGCTTGGACATGGCCGGCGCCGGACTGAAACAGCGTGGTTTCCTCGATCAGCAGCCTGAGGGCGGGCAAGGGCAGTCCGGTCGTGCGTTCGACTTCGGCGATGAGGGCGGCGATGTCGGTCGGACGCAGCGAGGGGTGTCGCAACACGGTCTTTGCGTCCGCATGGCGGGTCACCAGCCACTCGCGCACTTCGGGAGACCAGTGGAACGGGTCGTCGTTGCGCAGGCGGTCATACACCGCATGGGCCCGATTGTGGAAATCGGGAGCGGACGGATCGTAGAGGGGCGTTCGCGACGACATCGCGCAGAGGTTTGTCCGCGGTGCCGGGTTGTCGAGCGTCCGCGATAGGGAGGCGGGCACCTTTGGCAGAGTTCAGCCGACTCCTGCCCCTGACCTATCGGCCTCCCCCTTATTAGGGTGTGTTTGCTAAATAACCCAGTCCATCGCTGGTGCTCTGCGAGGGAAGCGAGAAAGGGCACTGGGCCGGCGTTGACCTCGGCGGCACGGGCCGCTGGCCCGCCTCCGCCTCGGCCGCCTTGGCCGAGCAC